>JBOFEN010000034.1:0-48647 GCA_051648105.1 Bacteroidales bacterium | reverse complement strand
CAAAGTTTAGCTCCACCTGGAACAACTCTATTCGACTAAAGGGGGCTTACTTTTTAAAAATAAATCTCGAATCGCCTATTAATCGACGATTCGAGACGCATTATTGTGCTTTTAAGTTTTTACCGGACAGCAATAATTTTTTTTATATCTTATGGGACATAACTCTCGATAATTTCTGATGACTTATTGCACTCTAGTTTAACCTCTCTTATTATTGCAGGGACAAGAATAGTGTTTCCCTGTGTTATTGTTATAGGCTCGCAACCATCAGCATAGAGTGTGACTTCTCCTTTTGTACATACGTAAATGGTGAAAGAGTCGAAATTGGGAGTCGTTAATGCAACTGTAGAATCAACTTTAATCTTGTTTACAGCGAAGTATGGTGTGTTTAAAAGAGTTGATCTCTCATTGCTTTTGCACTCCTGCTTCTTAGAAATTGTATTGTCTATCTCAAAATCAATAGCCTCTTGAGCTAGCTCTGTATGAAGTTCCCTAAGGTTACCATTACTATCTCGTCTATCATAATCATATATTCTATATGTAATATCTGAATTCTGCTGTATTTCTAAAAGTAGACACCCTTTTCCAATAGTATGAACTGTACCTGCTGGGATATAGAAGACTTCTCCAGGTTCTGCTCTATGCTCATTGAGTATCTCTTTAACTCTGTTATCTAAGATAGCTTGTTTGTACTCTTTTATTGAGGTTTTACTCTTAAATCCAGAGTATATTACACTGTCCATATCAGACTCAATAATATACCACATCTCAGATTTACCACAAGAATTATGTCTCTCCCTAGCTAACTGATCATTTGGATGAACTTGAACAGATAGGTCTTGTGAGGTGTCTATAAGCTTTATGAGCAAAGGAAATTCATCATTGAACTTCTTTGTTACACCTTTGCCTAACAAGTCAGATCCGTATTGTTTAATAAGGTCACTTAGTGTAGCTCCCTTTGAGGGTCCATTGCAAACGATAGACTCGCTACCTGGTATATGAGAAATCTCCCAACTCTCCCCAATATGCTGGTTGTCGTTGGTTATGTTTTTGAAATTACTTATTCTAGAACCACCCCAAATAGGGCTTTTTATGATTGGGCTAAATATATATGGATAGATTGATTTCATCCGAAGTCTTTATTGAGTGGTTTTTTTAGATATACTAAACGGGCGGTAAAGGTATAAAATATTAATGAGATAGTAAATTAGGTGGGTGATTAAACAATAAATAGGTTCTAAAAGATAACAAGAGGTATGCCATATCACATGGTATACCTCTCTATTTATTAGGTTTAAATTACTAAATTGCTTATACTCTATGAATAATTAATACACAATATCAGTCTGGGAGTTATTGAAACTAAATACAAGCTACAAAACCAATAATGAACACAAGTGCAATTATTAGTCGTAGAGTTAGTTTCGTTTTTATAGCAAAATTGTTCCATACATCATTATTTGTAAGGACTATGCCAATAAGTATTATGGTAAGTATGATATATATACCTTCGTATCCAGTAAGATTTCCTATCATATAGTATTATAATTTTGTTACCTATATACTATAGATGCTTTACCGAGGTTAAAAGCTGCATCACAATGCGATTTTTTTTTAAAAAAATAATAGAGGTGTAATCAAATCGATGATTACACCTCTATTATTTAATATTATACAGATATGTATATATTAATTATAGTGCAGCTAATGCAGCTTTATAATTTGGTTCGTCTGCGGTTTCTGCTACTAGTTCTGTATACTTAACTTCGCCTTTTTCATTAAGTACAACAACTGATCTAGCATAAAGCCCTCTCAATGGCCCATCAACAATTTCAACGCCATATTTCTTACCAAACTCACTATTGCGGAATCCAGATAGAGTGATGACATTGTTTAGTCCCTCAGTTGAACAAAAGCGACTCATAGCAAATGGAAGGTCCATGCTTATACAAAGAACTACGGTGTTATCTAATGAGGCAGCCTCCTTGTTGAATTGTCTAACTGAAGCTGCGCAAGTTGCAGTGTCCAAACTTGGGAATATGTTTAGTACTACTCTTTTTCCAGCTACCTCTGCCAAAGTGATCTCACCTAGATCTGCTTTTGTTAGATTTAGCTCTTGAGCTATCGAACCAATTGATGGAAGATTAGCAATAGTATTGAACTCATTGCCGTGTAGTGTTATTTTAGCCATAATTGTAATAGTTGTAATTATGTTACAGTTTTATGTGAACGATACAAAGATATAGAAGTTGTTTATATAATTGCTAATTTGCCTATAATTTTTATCCTAAAGTTATATATTTGTATAGGCGAAGTCACTATGAGGCGTCTAAATATTTGAGAATGAGCTATGATAGACCAGTTTGCTATAGATAAGATAATGGATGCAGCATCGATAGTTGATGTTGTTTCTGATTATGTTACATTAAAAAAGAGGGGCGTTAATTATACAGGGTTGTGTCCTTTTCACGATGAAAAGACACCTTCTTTTAGCGTTTCTCCATCTAAAGGTATTTGCAAATGCTTTAGTTGTGGTAAGGGTGGGAACTCTGTTCATTTTATTATGGAGCAAGAGCAGTTATCCTTTTATGAGGCATTAAAGTTTCTTGCAAAGAAGTATAATATAGAGTTTACTGAGAGAGAACTATCAGCAGAAGATATACAGCGCAAGACAGAGCGCGAAAGTATGTTTCTTGTTAATGATTTTGCGCATCAATGGTTCCAAAAACAGCTTCATGATACCCCAGAGGGCCAAAGAATAGGACTTAGCTATTTTAGAGAGAGGGGTTTTAGAGATGATATAATTAAGAAGTTTCAACTTGGATATAGCTTGGAGCAGAGGGACGCTTTATACACAGCAGCCACTGCAAGGGGGTTTAAATTGGAGTATCTAGAAAAGACAGGTTTATGTATATCCTATGAAGGAGGACGTGTCAATGATAGGTTTCGTGGGAGAGTAATGTTTCCTATTCATACTCTATCTGGTAAGTTGGCCGGTTTTGGTGGTAGGATACTAAAGAATGATGTTAAAGCTGCTAAGTATCAAAACTCCTCTGAGTCAGAGGTTTATCATAAGAGTAATGAGTTGTATGGGATCTATTTTGCAAAAGGTGCAATTTCAAAGCATGATAGGTGTTTCCTAGTAGAGGGGTATACCGATGTGATTGCCATGCACCAAGCAGGAATAGAAAATGTTGTAGCTTCATCTGGGACGGCATTAACTGCGGGTCAGATACGAATGATACATCGTTTCACAGAGAATGTGACTGTCTTATATGATGGTGACACTGCTGGGATAAAAGCCTCATTAAGGGGTATTGACCTTCTGCTTAAGGAGGGTATGAACATCAAGGTTCTACTACTTCCTGATGGAGAGGATCCTGACTCTTTTTCTAGGAAGATGAGTAGCAGTGATTTTGCTAATTATATTGAGAATCACCAGGAGGACTTTCTTCGTTTTAAGATAAACCTCTTAATGGAGGATTCAAAGAGTGACCCTATTAAAAGGGCATCTATGGCTAGGGATGTTGTTGAAAGTATCTCTTTAATTCCTCAGCAGATTGTTCGCTCAATTTATATCAAGGAGTCTTCGGCTCTGTTAGGTATAGATGAACAGACTATATTATCAGAAGTTAGTAAGAGGGTTGAGGCATTAAAGGATAGCGAATTTAAGTTAAGGATAAGAGAGCAGAATAAGGTGCAGCAAACGCCAACAATGAGAAGTGTTGTTGAAGGTGAGTCTATCCCAACACCTCCCATTACAAGTGAATATTCTCAATATCCAATAGAGCAGGGTGGTGTGTTTAGTGCTCCTCCAGAGGAACTACTCAATTACCATACAGATACAAATACGCAAACTTACCAAGATAGCCCTCATGTTATACATCATATCAGTCAGTTTGACGAATATGAATATGCTATAATTAGGCTACTAATAAGGTATGGGAATGTAGAGGTCAATGTTGCATCACAAGGAGAGGATGATATAACATTAAGATTAATAGAGTATGCTGAAGAGTTAGTAAATGCTGGGGAGATTATCTTTGATAACCCTATATACAATATGGTATATAATGAGCTTTCACTGAATTCTACTCTAGAGAACTTTGATCCACTTCATATTCTAATGCGTCATCCCAATACCTCTTTTAGCCGTTTAGCTGTCGAGGTCTCGGCAGATAGACATCAGTTAAGTAAGGTTCACACGAGGAGCCAGAGTGTCGAGAGTGAGAAGGATATCCTTAAACCCTCTTTCGAGAGAGCTGTGTACGATCTTCTAGATGAGCGTATAGTTATTCAACAGAGGGAGCTGATGGAGAAGATACGAGTAAATGCCTCTCCTGAAGATCAGATTATGCTTATGACTCAATATAGAGATCTTCAGACCCAAAGAATGGAGTTTAGTAAGCATAGGGGTGAGAGAATAGTAATAGTCAAGAGATAATAAGTAAACAAGACGAACATAATTAACTAACAAGAGATAGTCATGAGAAATTTGTTTGGAAGAGTGATTCTATTAGTAATCACTCTTTTGATGGGAGGAGTGACAATTACAGCTCAAGGGTATGAGCCTAAGAAGTCAGAATTTAGAGGAGTGTGGGTTCACACAGTGTATCAGTCTCACTATGCCACTATGAGTAAGGCGGAGATGCAGACCTACTTCATTGATATGCTTAATAGTTATCAGAAAGCTGGGATGAATGCTTTTATTTTTCAGGTAAGGCCTACTGCGGATGCTTTCTATAAGTCGTCGCTTGAACCATGGAGTAGGTTTCTTACTGGAAAGCAGGGGGTGTCTCCACGAGAAGAGTGGGACCCTATGGAGTTCCTTATTCAAGAGTGCCACGAAAGAGGCATGGAATTTCACGCATGGTTAAACCCTTATCGCGTAACAGTAAGTGAGAATGAGACTCTCGCAGAGGATCATTTAGCTATTAAGCATCCAAACTGGTTCCTAAAATATGGTAAACAGCTTTACTTTGACCCAGGTCTTCCTCAGAGTCGTAAGCATATTTGTGACGTTGTTAAGGATATAGTATCTAGATATGATGTTGATGCAATTCATATGGATGATTATTTCTATCCTTATCCTATACCTGGAACAGAGTTCCCGGACAATGATACATTTGAGCAAATAGGGCTTAAGCAAGGCTTTAATAGTAGTCAGAAGAATGACTGGAGACGCAACAATGTGAATGTTCTTATAAAGGAGCTGAAGGAGACTATTGTAGCGCAGAAACCTTGGGTTAGATTTGGTATTAGCCCTTTTGGGATATATCGTAATAAGAAGAACGATCCAAATGGAAGCGAAACAAATGGTCTTGAGAACTATGGTGATCTTTATGCAGATGTACAACTTTGGGCAAAGAATGGTTGGGTAGATTATATGGTACCTCAACTATATTGGGAAATTGGTCACAAGTCTGCAGACTATGAAACATTGATAAAATGGTGGAATGGTCAGGTTAATAACGAACACCTATACATTGGTCAGAGTGTCGTAAGAACAATGAGTGACCGCAATCAAACTATGGGGCAAGCAAATCAGCTTACTCGTAAAATGGAATTGGTAAGAGAGAATAGTTCTGTAAGTGGGAATGTTTGGTGGAATGGGTATGATATACTTCAGAATGTTGGAGGTATAAGAGATAGCCTAGTTCGAAACTATCAAAGAACAACAGCACTTGTCCCTTCTTATGATATGCTATACTCAAAGGCTCCATCTGAATTGAAAAAAATAAAATCAGAGTGGACACCTGAGGGTTATGCACTGTATTGGACATCAAAGCCTGCCAAGTTGCCTATGGATGAGGTGGTTAAGTATGTGGTATATGCTTTCGAACAAGGGAAGCCTGTTAATATATCAGATGCATCTGCCATTGTTGCAGTTACAAATGAAAAATCTATTATTCTCCCATATAATAAGGGAAATAAAAAGTATACATACGTGGTTACCACAATGAATAGGTATAATAAAGAGAGTCCTAAAGGTAAAAAAAGAAAAGTGAAACTATAATAGTTTAATCTAATAGGAGATAAAGAGGGAGTTTATTCAACTAAACTAACCTCTTTATCTCTTTTTTTGTTGAACAAAGCCCAAAAGCAGTTGTTTAAACTGTAAAGTTTTAGCCCTTTGTGTGTGAATAATTTCTAAATAGACACTTTACCGCATAGTCGTTAACGATTCATTGTTAATTAGTGTCTATGGGCAGTCGTTTTTAGGCTTTTATGATTTACATTTACACCCCCAATAGGAATTTATAAAGATTATTATCAAGAACACTATAAACTTAATCAAACAATGAAATTTAGTTATTTATCAATTATTGCTCTTTTTGCTTTCTTAGCATCTTGTGGCAGCAAAGAGACAACTCAGAAAGAGACTGTTCGCACCGTTAAGGCTGCAACAGCTATACCTTTATCTAGCATAGATAAGGATTTTGCAGGAGTTGTTGCTACTGAGAGATTTAGTAATCTAGCCTTTCGTGTCTCTGGGCAGTTAGAGAGACTTAATATTGTGGCTGGTCAAAGAGTTAAAAGAGGCGATGTTATAGCAGAGCTTGATACTCGTGACTATGTACTTCAGTTGGAAGTAGATAAAGCTGCTTATGAAACAGCAAAGTCACAGATAGATCGTTTCAAACGTCTTTATGAGATGGAGGCAGTATCTAAACAAGATTATGAGAATGCTCATACAAATTACGAGAGAGCAAAAGCGAGCTATGAAAACTCGCAGAATAAGATTATTGATACTAAACTTATAGCTCCATTCGCAGGTACCATACAGAAGAAATTAGTTGAGAACTTTCAGAAGGTTCAAGCTGGTGAGCCAATCGTTATGCTAGTAGACCCAACAGATCTTTATGTTTGGTTTACAGTAGCTGATAATACATGGCCTCTACTTCAAGGAGAGAAGAATTTTGTGGTTGAGTTTGATGCTTTCAAAGGCAAAGAGTACAAAGCTAGGGTTAAAGAGATAATGGATGTATCTCCTGATGGATCCGGTATACCTGTTACACTATTTATCGAGGACCCAGAGTTTGATGCAGTACGCCACTTCATTAAACCAGGATTCTCTTGTTTGGTGAAGATGAACGTGCCAACCAACAACGCTACATCTGTTGCTGTTCCTTTGACTGCTGTATTCTCAGATAGGGAGACTAAAGAGACTTCTGTTTGGGTTGTTTCTACGGAGACTAATACTGTAACTAGAAGAGTTGTTAAGTTAGGGAGCCTAACATCATCAGATATGGTTGGTGTTGAGTCTGGACTAAACGCTAAGGAGATTGTTGTGACCGCTGGAGTTGCTCAATTGAAGCAAGGAGAGAAGGTAAAGGTTATTCAATAATACTTAGATAAATAGAACAATATGAATTTAGCTACCTATTCACTCAAGAATCAAAAGATCATATTCTTCTTCCTTGCATTACTTTTGCTTGGAGGGATTTCGGCTTTTGATAAGTTGGGGAAGAAAGAGGACTCACCATTCGTTATTAAACAGTGTGTGTTGATCACTCAATATCCTGGTGCAACACCTGAGGAGGTTGAACAGTTGATCACTGAGCCTATCGAACGTGAGATTCAAAGTATGAGAAGAGTGTACCGTATTAAGTCTGACTCTTATTATGGTATGTCAAAAATATCGATTGAACTTCTTCCTAGTACACCCGCAGAGGAGATACCTCAGATGTGGGATGAACTAAGACGTAAGGTTCTGAATATACAACCTAAACTCCCTAATGGTGCATCAGCTATCAGTGTTGGTGATGACTTTGGTGATGTTTTTGGTATATACTATACTCTTACTGCCGAAGAGGGTTTCACATACTCTGAGATGCGTAATTGGGCAGAAGAGATCAAGACACGAATAGTTACAGTAGATGGTGTTCAGAAGGTTACTCTTTTTGGTGACCAATATGAAGTAGTAAATGTATTCATGTCTTCTGCAAAGTTGGCAAACTTAGGAGTATCTACACAGACTGTAGCTCAAACTATCAGCTCTCAAAACCAGTTGGTGAACTCTGGGATGAAACAAGCTGGAGATCTACAACTCAAGATTGTTGCCGATGGAACATACAAGACTCTTGATGATATTAGAAACCAGCTAATAAAGACTAATACAGGTCAATTTATTCGTCTTGGGGATATCGCTGATATCGAGATCGGCTATATGGATCCTCCAAGCAATAAGATGAGAGTAAATGGTAAGAGAGCAATTGGTATTGGTGTTTCTACAGATCCAGAGCGTGACGTAGTTAAAGCTGGTGAGCTTGTTCGCGAGAAACTTGATGAGGTGGAGTCTCAACTCCCTGCTGGGTTAGAGATTATGGCTCTATATCCTGAGGATGTAATTGCCAAAGAGGCAAATAATGGGTTCATCATAAACCTTATAGAATCGGTTCTTATTGTAGTTATTATTATCATGCTCGTGATGGGTATGAGAGCAGGTATCTTGATAGGTAGCTCTTTGGTATTCTCTATTGGTGGTACACTTCTTATTATGCAATTCATTAACGTGGGTCTAAACAGAACCTCGCTAGCTGGATTTATTATTGCAATGGGTATGCTAGTAGATAATGCAATTGTTGTAACTGACAATGCTCAGATATCTATAAGACGAGGTGTCGAACGCTCAAAAGCACTTATTGACGGTGCAACAGTTCCACAATGGGGTCTGCTTGGAGCTACATTTATAGCGATATGCTCGTTCCTACCTCTTTATTTAGCTCCATCTGCGGTAGCAGAGATCGTGAAGCCTCTATTTATTGTATTGGCAATATCACTATTCTTGAGTTGGGTATTAGCACTTACACAGACTCCTGTGTTTGGTAACTTTATATTGAAAGCATCTACTGGAGACTCTTCGGCTGATCCATACGATACGAAATTCTATCATAAATTTGAATCGATACTTCGTTCATTGATATCAAAAAGATGGTTTACTATCGCAGGTGCAGTAGTAGCATTCTTTGTTGCTATGACAGTTATGGGATTGATGCCACAGAACTTCTTCCCTAACCTAGATAAACCATACTATAGAGCAGACCTTTTCTGGGAAGAGGGATACTCAATAAAGGCTGTTGAGCGTGAAGTTATGGGGATTGAAGCAGACCTTTTGGCTATGCCAGAAGTGAAAACTGTATCTATCACAATGGGGGCATCTCCACTTCGCTACTACCTAGCTAGTTCATCTATTGGACCGAGTGACAACTTTGCTAATATTCTAGTTGAACTACACGACCAAGATTTGACCAAAGAGCATGAGGCAAACTTCGAGGAGTATATCCGTGCGAAGCACCCTAACATCCTAGTTCGCTCTAGTCTATTCAAGCTTTCGCCTCTACCAGAGAGTGCCATAGAGATAGGTTTTACTGGTTCCAATGTTGATACATTGGAGATGTTGACCAATCAAGCTATGGATATCATGGAGAGAATGCCTGAGGTGGAAAACATAAGAAGCAGCTGGCGTAAGAAAGCTGTAGCTTGGTTGCCTACTTACTCTCAGGAGAAGGGACAACTTCTTGGTGTTACACGCCAATCATTAGCTCAAGCAATAAAGGTGTCAACTGATGGTATGTCTATTGGTGAGTACCGACAGCTAGATAGAACATTACCAATATTGATCAAGGATAAGGATATAGATGGCTTTAGTTTGAATAATCTGAAGACTATACCTGTATTTACAAGCAATGGAAATACTGTGCCACTAGAGCAGGTAACAGAAAACCTTGATTATGACTTTAAGTATAACATGGTTCGTCGTTATAACCGTCAGCGTTTGATGATGGCACAGTGTGATCCTGCAAGAGGTGTTAATGGAATTGCTGCCTTTACTGCCGTATGGGATAGAATGCAGAGTGAGATCTCTCTTCCAGAGGGTTACACAATGCGCTATCTTGGTGAGCGTGAAGAGCAGGATAGCTCAAACAGTGCTCTTGCTGAGAATATGCCACTTACCTTCATGCTTATCTTCATCACTCTTCTATTCCTATTTAGAAACTATGTCAAGCCAGGTGTAATTCTTATGATGATACCACTTATCTTCATTGGAGTTGTCTTTGGATTGGTAGTGATGGGCAAAAGCTTTGACTTCTTTGCCATATTAGGGGTACTTGGGCTTATAGGTATGAACATAAAGAATGCTATCGTACTTGTGGATCAAATTGAGATTGAGGTGAATGCAGGATTGGCTCCTCTAGATGCAGTTGTTGAGGCAACAAAGTCTAGGATTGTCCCAGTAGTCATGGCATCAGGTACTACCATCTTAGGTATGACACCACTTCTTTTCGATGCGATGTTCGGTGGTATGGCAGCAACAATCATGGGAGGTCTACTTGTAGCATCTATCCTAACACTATTTGTTCTGCCAGTTACATATTGTGCTATGTTAAAAATTAAAGGTTAATCAGATTATGAGATTAAAGAGTATAATAACATCAGCTTTTGGTTGCATCTTCTTGAGCACATTTGCTCAAGAACCACTATCTCTAGATAATTACAGAGAGAGAGTTGTTGGGTATAACCAAGATGTAAAGAGAGCTGCAGCAGGAGTTGTTGCCTCAGATGCTCAAGGAAAGAGTATCCGAACAGGATTCCTTCCTAAGATAGAGCTTCAGGGTGACTACACGTTGAACCTTCGTGAGCTAGAAAAGGGTGGGCTAACTCCGCATATTTATAAAGGGGTAGCTGTGCTAACACAGAATATCTGGGATGGAGGCTATACAAATAAGCAGTCTCAGGGTGCCAAGCTAGAGAAAGAGATCGCTATTGGTGGAGAAAACTTGACTATAGATAATATTATTTACCAAGCTGATTTAGTCTATTGGACAGCCTCTGCAAATAAAGATTTGTATGAGCAGATGGTTGAATATTTGAGGATTGTTAAGAATCTCTATGAGGTCGTGAGTGATCGTTTCAATAATGGTCTTATCAGCCGAACAGATCTTTTAATGGTTGAGACTCGTCTCAAAGAGGCTGAATTAGCATTGGTCAATTCCAAGAAGTCCAACGCCATAGCTCAGCAATCCCTCAATATCCTTATGGGAGAGGATCCAATGGCTCTTTATCAACCATCTGACACTATTACTATGCCTATGCTCAATCCACAACAAAAGAGCTTGGGTGAGACATTGAACAATAGATCAGATTTTCATATTGCAGAGTTACAAGTTGAGTTAGCTAAGGCTCAGAAAGGCCAAGCAATGTCAAAGGTAAACCCGAAGATCTATACAGGTCTAACAGCCGGGTATACAAACAACAATGTTATCCTTAAAGAGATGTGGGTTGCAGCAGCATTCGTAGGTGTAAGAATTCCTCTTCTTCAGTGGGGAGATAGAAAATACACCACTAGAGCAGCAAAAGCAAATATCAACATCAAGGAGTTAGAGCTACAGAAGAGCGCAGATCAGATATCTCTCGAATTGAGTAATGCTTGGACAAACCTTGAGGAGTCTACCTCATTGGTTGATATAGCAAACCAGAGTGTTGCTATTGCAGACCGAAGTTTGGAGATAAACACATTCTCTTACAATGAAGGTAGATTGACGATACTAGATGTTTTGCAATCACAACTTTCGTGGATCAATGCTCGCAGCAATCTTATTCAACATAATATGGCACATAAGATGGCTATCTCTGAATATGTTCGCATTATCGGAGGACTAGAGGTAGTAGAGTAGTACTCCTCTTATACTAAACAATAGTAAATAGCATACCAATAAGTTCATTTTTGAGTAACTCTCGATAATAACTTATAGGTATGCTATTTATGTTTATAGTTATCTAATCTCACTAGAGGGTATAATATAAATAGCTATCTTTGTCTATATAATCAATATTAAAGCTACAAGATTACAATATGGATGATAAAGTAAGAGAACTAAAGAAGAGGTTTCGTCTTGCCATGAATGGAGTAACATCTTCGTATATGAGAGAGAAAGGGATTAACTACAAACTAAACTTTGGAGTATCGCTACCAACAATAAAGCAGATAGCTCAAAAATATACTGGAGACCAAGAACTAGCCGATAGATTACTAACGGAGAATGTACGTGAATCACTAATCGTAGCAACATTAATCTATCCCCTAGATGCAGTAACTCCGGCAAAGGCAACGCAGATGGCTAGTAAGATTGAACACCTTGAGATAGCTGAACAGTTCTCGATGAATATATTCTGTAAACTACCACAAGCGGAGGCCCTAGTAATGGAATGGCTCGACTCAGACATTAAGATGGTACGTATCGTTGGCTCTATTACCCTTGTTCGAACTCTTATGCAAGGTCAAAAGTTCTCTGATGAGAATATCTCAATGGTTATCGAAAAACTTTGCAGTACACTAGAGAGAGAGAGCAACGAGACTGAGTTCTTTACAGCGATGAATGCTATTAAGAGATTAGGCAGAGTTAGCCAAGAGGTAAGAGCCAAGATCATCGATAGAATCAGCCAAGAGCAATCTGAAAGAATAATGACTATTAAAGCCGAATTAGAGACAGAGTTTGCATATTACGCCTGATATTACTTGGGCATATGACAAAAACATATTAATTTTGTGTCACCAATCCATTAACTAGTTAGTATGTCCGAAGAGAACATTATTGATAAAGTAAAACGTGAGCTTACCGAATACCTCAACGAAAAGGGGCATCGGAAAACCACCGAACGTTACACCATCTTGGAGTTTATTTACAACTCCGAGGAGGATCACTTCGACATAGATACACTATACAATGCAATCAACAATCCAAAGCACATTGTCAGTAAAGCAACACTCTACAATACAATGGAGCTACTCGTTGATAGCAAGCTAGTTGCCCGCCACCGTTTTGGGAATAATGCCCACTACGAGAGAGCGTACAATGTGGATGACCACCACCATTTGATCTGCACTGTGTGCGGTTGTATCAAAGAGGTCAAAGATATTGCAGTGAAGGAGGTGA
Source organism: Bacteroidales bacterium (assembly GCA_051648105.1). Classification (GTDB taxonomy): domain Bacteria; phylum Bacteroidota; class Bacteroidia; order Bacteroidales; family UBA7332; genus UBA7332. Next base: position 35,709 of record JBOFEN010000034.1, on the reverse strand, counting down.
TAAACGCCAAAAAGCTACCTCGATTTACGTTAAATCACTACAGTCTATATATCTACGGGGTATGTAGTAAGTGTTCTCGTAAAACTTCTAAAAAAGAGAATAATCCACAATAGTGGGTTATTTTTTTGTTTCTGTTTTCTAGAGAAATATACTAATATATACATATATACATTATGAAAGTCGACGTTTTATTGGGTCTTCAATGGGGAGACGAAGGTAAAGGTAAGGTTGTAGATGTGATGACACCATCGTATGATGTAATATCTCGTTTTCAAGGTGGGCCAAATGCAGGTCATACACTTGAGTTCGACGGTAAGAAGTTCGTGCTTCACACTATTCCTTCTGGAGTTTTTCAGGGAAACAAGACAAATATTATTGGTAATGGTGTAGTACTTGATCCTGCAATCTTCAAACTTGAGATTGCCAAACTAGAGGCTGCAGGTCATGATCTTACAGACAGACTATTCATCTCTAAGAAGGCTCACCTTATCCTTCCAACTCACCGTCTTCTTGATGCTGCATACGAAGAAGCTAAAGGTAAAGAGAAAATTGGATCAACTCTTAAAGGTATCGGCCCAACTTACACAGACAAGATTAGCCGAAATGGCCTTCGTGTAGGTGATATTGAGCTTGATTTCGATCAGAAATATGCAGCTGCAATCGAGAGACATAAATATATTCTTGACAACTATAAGTTCGACTATTCAGCACTCTCAGAACTTGAGAAAGCTTGGTTTGAAGGTGTTGAGGTACTTAAGAGATTTAAATTCGTTGATAGTGAGCACCTTGTTAACCAATCAATGAAGGATGGCAAAAAGATACTAGCAGAAGGTGCTCAAGGTACTATGCTAGATATCGACTTTGGCTCATACCCATTCGTGACATCTTCAAATACAGTTTCTGCAGGTGCTTGTACTGGCCTAGGTATTGCTCCAACTAAGATTGGTGAGGTTTATGGTATCTTCAAAGCCTACTGTACTCGTGTTGGTAGCGGACCATTCCCAACAGAACTCTTCGATGAGATGGGACAAGCTATCAGAGACAAAGGTCGTGAGTACGGATCCACAACAGGTCGTCCTCGCCGTTGTGGATGGATTGACCTTGTTGCGCTTAAATATGCAGTGATGATCAACGGAGTTACTCAGCTTATCATGATGAAGAGTGACGTTCTTGACGAACTAGAAACTATCAAGGCATGTGTTGCTTACCGTGTTAATGGTGTAGAGACAGAGACATTCCCTTATAGCATAGAGTCAGGAGTTGAACCTGTATATGTTGAACTACCAGGATGGCAATCAGACATGACTCGCGTAAGCAGCGAAGATGAGTTCCCAGAGGAGTACAACAACTACCTAGCATTCCTAGAGCAAGAGCTCGAAGTGCCAATCAAGATTGTTTCTGTTGGTCCAGACCGCGAGCAAACAATCATCCGTTACGAAGATTAATTCTTACATACAAACAAGAGAGACTATCCCAAAAGGGTAGTCTCTCTTGTTTGTATATAGGAATATAGAATGGACTTATAGATTTGCCAGATTATTATAATAACTCAAATCTAGCTGCTCCCCACTCATCCTTTATCTTAATCCTTCTGTCATCCTCAACAACTAGGTAATCGATCTCATTAAGAGTGCATACTATATAGTTCTCTGCAGTATTAAGTTTGTCACTATCAGCAATTACAACAACATTTTCGGCCCTCTCTATCATACAACGTTTAATCAGACTCTCCTCACGATCAGGACCCGAAAGCCCTATTTTTGGGTGAAGATTACATATGCCGAGAATTAGCCAATTAGCTCTGACACTATGAAGAGCCTGAAATACAGGGATTCCCACTGTTACCTCCGACTTAGGAAAAACAGTACCTCCCAGAAAAACTAACTCTATATGTGGAAGATGCATCAACTCATTTACTATAGGGAAGCTATTCGTATATATAGTTAGAGGAATATTAGGTAGTAGCTGCCTTGCCACCTCAAGGTTAGTTGTTCCCCCATCGAGAATAATAACATCGTAAGGCTTAAAAAGAGGAATAACCTTACTAGCCAATCTATGCTTCTGTATATTATTGATATTTACCCTATCAATAAACTCCAGGTTATGAGTAGTACGAGCAACTGCCCCACCATGAATCCTCATCAATAACCCCTCAGAGTCAAGCTCAACCAAGTCCCTGCGAAGAGTATCATCAGATACTCCGAGCTCTTGACTAAGAGAAGTAATATAGACCTTCTCAACCTCCCTTATCTTTGCTAATATATACCTCTTGCGTTCCTCTTTATTCATAATCATAATTCTTTATCTATTGCAAGATACCGCAAATATCCTTATCTTCAAGAAGAAAAAAGAGAATATATGCGGTTAATTCTCATTCAATGCGGTTTTTATTGTTGGTGGTAATTGCATAATTACTTATACCCGCAATCTTACAAGAAAGACGCAGTGAGTAGAAAGCTACTATTTCTCCTACTATAATTAAAAGAAATGAAAAAGCAGATACTAATAGATATGGATGGTGTATTGGCTAACCTATACCCAAAATTGATAATAGAGCAATCAAAGATTTCAGGAAAAGAGATAATTGAAGATTCCTTGGATGGCAAACCCGAACGAGAGGCCTTCCCCAACATCAGAGAGATAGTTACCTCAAACAGATTCTTCCTAGACCTTCCACCTATGGAGGGAAGCTACGATGCACTCAAATACCTAAATGACAAGTACAAAGTTCTCATCGTATCCTCAGCCACAGAATTTCCAAACTGCCTAAACGACAAGATGGAGTGGCTACAACACAACTTCCCATTCATCAGCTGGCAGCAGGTCATTCTATGTGGTAGTAAGGAGAGCATAAGAGGAGATGTCATGATAGATGACCACCCAAAGAACCTTGACCTATTCCCTGGAGACAGATACATATTCGACCAGCCCCACAATGCCGAACTAACAAATAGTTCATACACAAGGGTTAAATCCTGGGAGGATATATATAAGTATTTGTAGAAGAGTAGGGCGGATACTAGCCTTATTCCAACAATTTATTGCAGCATATTATGAGTTTCACCTCCTAATATGCTGCTTTTTTATAAATCGTTGTTCATGCCCCATTAGTCTTATATGTTCAAGGTAGTCGTATATATATGAAGACGTATAAATAGCGTTACCATCGTTGTCTTTCTCTTTCTCTAAAGCTATAGCCATAAGTGCATATTCATTTTCCAGAGAGGTAGAGAATACTCCTTGGTCATCAGTGTTAATAGAGACAGATAACTGAGGACAGCTATTTTTATCTTTATGTAGTTTGTAATTATTGAAAACTAATAAGGGGTGATTAGCATAGCGTTTGTAGGAACCTATTACTTGATTAGACGTGGGATTACACTCAATAGCAATTTGTTTTTTAGCTAACTCATCCCTCATCTTTATCTGTAAACTATCGACAATCTTATCGTAACCATCCGTTATTATAAATTCGTCACTTATAGATCCTTTAAGTTTAGCATCTGGGTTAAAATGATAATTGTGAATTATCTCTCTGATATTACTATTATTTCTAGCTATATCCAAATCACTTATATAACTATTGGTACCGCATTTATCCCAAAAGGTTATTGCTATTTTACTTTGTATACTAAAGCAGGGCTCTATTTCTGCATACAACATAGGATCATCGCCACGAAGCAACCACGCTTGATAGTACAAGTCTATATCAGGAGCAGTTTTATTATATATGTCATAATACACTCTATTGTATTCTGTTGTTAGTTTGTGCTGTAGAGAACTAGAACACTCTATATTAAATAGCTGTATCTTCTTTAATAGCCAAGCTAGATTATCAATGTAATCATGTTTAGGCATAATTAAGGTATTGTCTTTCAATTCATAATAGTTGCGAGCATCAATGCCAAGAGCAAGAGCGTGCCCAATTCTATCACCAGACTCATAATTGAGGAATAATATGGCCTCGTCAATGGATCTTAGCCCATCGACTAAATCAAGATAATCCTCACCTGCATGATAGGTAATTCCAAGTTTTGGGAATTTACACTCCCATAGATACTCCTCAGGGAAGTTATGGGAGTAGTTTCTAAGATACCTAAAAGCTTGGGCAAACAGTTCTGGACGATGCCCAATCTCTGAATTTGCAGCATCTATACCTACAATCCTATTTTTTGTATTACAATGTCTCTTTCTTATTCTATTTAATACGAAAGCCTGCTCTTTCACATCCTTGCGAAGGGCCCAACTTCTGGGTTTCTGACTCAATATAAGTTTATTCTTAATATCATCCTCTTTGTATCTTCGTTTTATAAAATGAAGAACAAAGTAATATTCAGGAATTAGCTTATTGCCCTTCTGTGAACAATCAGAACTATCTTTCGAGCAGATCTTACAATGCTTCCATAGTAGATCCTTACGAAATAGTTCAGATCTAATCTTTCTATCGCATACATTTATGGCAGCTATCTGTTCTTTAATATTCTTTTTGGGAGCAATGCGAGCTTCAAGATAATCTATTGATTGATCAAACATTGTGGATATAATTGCAGTTGGTCCCATAATCTTATCATATATAGTCCCATCTTTAAGGAAGTAATCCTTCCTATCCTGATACTCTGCAAAATTTGCAAATCCAATTCTATTATTTACTTGTATCATCTCCTTCCTCAGATCATTCTTTATTATCAGATAGCAATAAAGTAATTTTTCGAATTCAGGGTCTTTAGAATAAGATTTGTTATTGTCAGAGTCAAGATAACACTTCTTTAATGCATTATATATAAGACTCCTCTCTCCAGCTAGAATGAGATTAGATTTATGAGGCTTGTTTAGATCCCGCTCTGTAAGATTAGCTGGTAGAGCATAATCTAGCACTTCATTTTCTAGTCTGTATCCATACTCATTCTTTAAACAGTTAATTCTACCTTGTAGGTCTTGACGGTAAATAGCAACCTCATTCTTTGATCTCGAGTATATTAACTCTTCCAAGCATATATTCTTTGTTAGAATATCATCCATTTTATGTAGCTTCTGAAAAAGATATACTCTTATTGCAGCTGCTTTTAGACAACGCTCATGTAGAGGAAGCGGTGCATTGCCACCAAAACCATAAATAGTAGCAGGAGATTTAGGGCTTTTAAACTTATTAAATTGTACATCCCTTGCTGTTACATCATTCATCAATGAAATCCAGCTTATTTCATTTACAAAAGTCGATCCCCAAAGATGAAAATGTAGCTCAGAGGTTCCCTTAGACAAAAGTCCCCTTAATCTATCATTATCATTATTTATAGTATGTCGCCATGAAAAGTAGTTCCTATTTCTATTTGATTTAATGTCTTTATAAGCTAAAAATGCTAACGTGAATATATCTTCTCCCATTTGATATGAAAGATCTCTCCATCTCAATAGCTGAGAGAATCTACAAACAGGTTCTTCATTCTCTTCCAATAGGACTCTGTTTGAGAAGTGTAATAGAGAATAGAAAACGGACTTTCTAGACCCTATTTCACTTTTACTCTCTTCCCGAGGCTCGTGTAACCAGATGTTATTTGTTACATCATTTAGATATCTTATCTCATCTCTAGTATAGCCATCACTATTGTGGTCAAGAACATCTATCAACCAGCTCTTGGATACATTTGAAGCATAGTTGCAGCTTGATGTTGCAGTTCTTCTATTGTGAGATAATATATCTTCTGAATTGGCCTCGCAGAATAAAGCCTTTATTACTTGTCGTAAATTGTTCATTTTACATCATATATAGGGCTTGTGTATACGCTAATTTATCTATATCAAACTATTTTACATAAGAGAAGTCTGACCATTGTCATCTATGCTTACACTAGCATTCTCACTGATTTTTGTGTTACTATCATCCTTCGTATTGACGTTTATATTGTCATTATCTGATTGTTTCGATGTAGAGGTGTTATTTTTTTTGTTTTTTGTTTTGTTAGGTGATTTTGCATTTGCTTTACTAGAATTCTTTCCAGTATTACTAGTAATTATTTGCTCAAATAAGTCTTTTTTACTCTCAAAGATATCTGTAAATACATCAAATATCGTCCAGTCATTATGATTTAAAGAATCACTTTTGTATGAGCTCAAATTTGTGAAATATTCCTTAAAGTGTTTCCAGTTTTTGTCAGTTTTAGGCATTTCTTGGATTAGGAAGTATTTTAAATCTTCAAATATTTCGATATTAGTGACAGCTACCAATGATCTAATGATAGGTAAAATATATTCGTAACCCTTTTCTGGAGTATCTATTTTGGGGTCTTTATTCGTTAATACTTTTAGCCAATCGTCAGACTCATTAATCTCACCATATTCGACTTCAACTGCCCTAGTGATAATTTTAAACAATAAACTATTTTTATTTGTTAAAGCACTATTGAATAGGGTTTTTCCATTTTTAAATCTACTATATGATTCTTTTATATCAAGTATATTGAAAAATATTGAAGCCAGATCAAACCATGCAATAGTAATGCTATTACAATCATTTAAGAATCTTATCTTTGTTTGTGATCTAAATGAGATATCCTTTTTTTCTTGATCTTGCCGCATAGATATTGCTAGTAGGAAGAATTCTAATAATTTAGGGTCTCCAGCTGAGAATAGATCGTCATCATTATTTAGTAAATCCTTCAACGTAGAGATATCAATTTTACGTCTACTCCTACTGATTTTATTGCTCTCTTTACGTAGTAGCTGAAACGACTCAGTGTTGATTACTGAACCTGCTGTAAGTTTAGTGTAATTGGGTATATTAGACATTCTATTATTAGATAGTATTCTGGATGATTTTTCTTTCCTTTCGGTAGATTTGTCGTCATATAATCCATAAACTGGGCTTTCTTTATCTATTAGCTCTTTTATATATTCAGATAAACGCATAGAATAGAAGAATTTCAATGCGAAAATCAATTTTCTTTTTTCATCAGAATATACTATTAAGTTCAAATAATCTATAATGGTTAGAATGTCTCCAAGAGAGATGTTGTAACTAAAGTTGTTTACTGATAAAATAGATTTAACCTCACTCTTGAGTTTGTCGTCAAAAGAGGCTGTATATTCAGAATAAATATTGTGAGAATAATTTGTGGAATCAGTACTATTATCAGCTACCTCCAACTCCTCATTATCTAGTTCAATATTGTCTAGTTCATCTTTAAATTGTGTAGATAATATAAGTAGGCAGCATTTATTTATCTGTAATGCATCGGTTAACAAAAATAGATTTAGTAAATCATTTTTGCCTTTAATACTTAAATTGTTAGAACACCAAGTGTCTAAAAAATATTTGATGAATAATGATCTATTATATCTGCTATATTTGATACCCATGGAGGTGGTATTATCATCAGTCATATTGATAAGCATAGCCATAAGATTTCGTAATTCCCTAAGATTTCTAGGTATTATATAACTAGTGCTATCTATAGAATTATAAAATGAGAATTCTGTTCTTTCATAAATTAGAGATAATACACGATCTCTAACTTCAGGTAGTTCATCAGATTCCTTGTATTGTATGTCAGAATCGCTATCTTTTACTATTTTGAGCTTAGAGTAGTAGTGCACTGTAGCGTCAGGAAGATATATCCTGTGAGAATGAGGTATTAACTTTCCTAGATATCGTTCAACCATCTCATTTATAACATCAAAGTCTATAGCCTTATTGTCAATTAGAACTTTATACTCCTTACTAAGATTATTCTTTATGACGTTGCTTAGCTGGTCGATCTTAACAGCCATTAGTACAATAATATTTTGCTGGATGAAATATTTACGTACTTGTTCAACCATATCACGAGCATGCTCTGTATGAAGATCTATATCATCAATCATCAAAACCAAGAAGCCATTCTTATCATCAGATATAAAATCTAAATATGAATCGATTAAGCTTTTAATATCATTCTGAAGATCAACAGTAGCAGCAAAATTGACCAGAGAGTCTAGTGAGTCTGTATTTGATTTGTCGAATTCAAAGAAGTGCTTTAGGTTTCGCTGAACACGTTCAAATGAGTCGATAACTTTACGTTTTTTATCAATATCTATCTTACAATTAGTGTCAGACACTTTGTCTCTGAATGTCTTAAATAGGTGAGCTATGATCAGAGATAGAATATTGTTCTGTTGATCAAAGAATGAAGGGTCTATTAATATACTATTAATAAACTTGTGTCTAAGTATGCCATCTACCTTATTGGTCAATTCTAACTCTTTGTAAACATCAGTATCTCCTTTTTCTAAAATTCTCCCAACCGACATCATACAAGAGCTCTTACCTGCACCTCTTTCACCTATAAATGCGAAAATATTATTTATACCCTCGTATTTATAGCCATTAGCCTCGTCTTTTAGCGTTTCTACTTTAGCAATGTATTTATCAATCTCAACAAATGATTTTTGGTAAAGATCAAAAAAGATTGATTCTTTTAAGTTTTTATCCTCTAATATTGGTCTTGTCTCGTCCCCAATTCTGAATGTAATAGTGTTTTTAGGCTCCATAACTGACTTAGTTTCATTAATATCTAATAATGTAAAAGTAGTAATAATGTTTAATAGGTTGTGTTAGGATTTACCATAAAGTTTTTAATAATAACCTTATCCATATTAAAGATCAAAATGCAATATTCGATTATTATATCAACAGGTTAGTCGCTAGAATAAAATTGTCTACTTTTGAGGATTGGTTTCAGTGATACACATTTCTGGAATTTATTTCTGGATTGCATATTTGTGTCAATCCTATATGTTACTAGTTTTATCGTTTTATAAGCATTATGGAGAAAGCAAAATATATAAGTACTCAGGGGACAGTTGGAGATCTATTGTCTAATATCGATAGATTATTGAAGAAGAAAACAGCTGTTTCACATGAAAATAGTCTGACTCTAGAGGATAAATTAGCTGTGGTTACTCATTTTTTACATAATGGAGTATACAATAATGAGTCTATCAAGTCTTCTTCGGAATGCTATATGCAGGAGCTTAAGAGTAGTTTTGTGGAGAGTGAACTTAGCAAAGTCGATGAGACTAAATCTGAATATGCTAGTGTTGGGGATCTGTTCGAGGGTTTTTTTGATGTACCTTTTATATCTGATGCTGATCACAAATTTACATTTATTGATCTTTTTGCAGGTATAGGAGGCTTTAGAATGGCTATGCAATCTCTTGGAGGGAAGTGTATTTTCTCGTCTGAATTAGATAGTCAAGCCAAGAAGACCTATTTACATAATTATGGGGAGATGCCTTTTGGCGATATTACAAAAGAGGAGACAAAGAGATATATTCCTGATGAATTTGACCTTCTATGTGCAGGGTTTCCATGTCAGGCCTTCTCTTTAGCTGGTAAACGAGGAGGTTTTGATGACACTCGAGGAACTTTATTTTTTGACGTTGCAGAGATAATACGCAGAAAAAGGCCAAAAGCGATATTTCTTGAGAATGTAAAAGGGTTAATAAGTCATGATAAAGGGAGAACTCTTCAAGTTATTCTTAATACACTTAGAGAGGATCTCGACTACTATGTTCCAGATCCACAGGTCATAAATGCACGTAATTTTGGAGTTCCTCAAAATAGAGAACGTATATACATAGTAGGGTTTAGAAAGGATTGTTTTAAGAGTGAATTTATTTACCCACATCCTACTGATATTACAAAAACTATTGCAGACATAAAAGAGAGAGAACCAGTTACATCAAGATATTATTTGTCAACCCAATACCTGCAAACACTACGAGATCATAAACAACGCCATGCAAGTAAAGGCAATGGATTTGGATATGAGATATTATTAGATGATGAGGTGGCCAATGCAATCGTTGTTGGTGGAATGGGAAGAGAGAGAAATCTACTTTATGACTTTAGATTAACAGATTTTACTCCCGAGACAAAAATAAAAGGAGAGGTAAATAGGGAAGGGATTCGAAAGATGACACCTCGTGAATGGGCTAGACTTCAGGGCTTTCCTGATAGCTTCAGAATTGTTGTAGCAGATGCTTCTGCATATAAGCAATTTGGTAATTCTGTAGCTGTTCCAGCAATAAAGGCAACAGCAGAGCAGATTTTAACTCAGATCTTATAACTACTTTCGGGAATACTGATAATCTGCATTATTTAAACTACCTTATTAATTTAAATCTATACAAATGAAGAGCGGTAACAAAGGTGAATGGAGTGAAATATATACACTATTAAAATTGATCGGTGACCAAGTTGTATATGCTGGTGACGGTAATCTTAGGAAGACAGATATCTCTTTTCCTATAGATGCTATCATAAGAAAAGAGGGAGATAAAAAGTTAGAACATGAGGTTATCTATGATCTCAAGAACAAGGAGATTATTGATAAGGGTTCAAACTCAACAATTGAGCTTAAGAATGATCTGTTTAGTGATAAGGCAAAAGAACTACTCCAAAATCTAAAGAGTTCACCAAAAGGTAGTATGTTAAGTTTTGAGCAGATAGAAATCTTCTTAAAGAGTGTATACTGCAATGATCTAAAAGCAAAGTCTATTAATAAAGCAGATATAAGATTGGTTATACATGACTTTAGGGTTGGAAGGAATCATGAGTTGGGTTTTAGTATAAAATCTAAGCTGGGTGGTAGCTCTACGTTGTTAAATGCTTCTAATAACACTACTAATTTTCTTTATAGAGTGAATGGGATTGATGATGATGTTATGAATAAGTTCAACGAAGTCACAAGGATTGAGCACAAGAATGTATTTCAGAAACGGTTTGAGATATTGAAGGATATAGGTGCTAATATTAAGTTTGAGAAGATCGTCTCAAATGTTTTTTATAATAACTTGATCTACCAGGATGCTGCTCTTCCTGCAATATTAGGTAATTTGGTTCTAGATTACTACCAAAGCCCAAAATCTACACTTGTGGACCTGTGTGAGATTATTAGTGAGGGTAATCCTCTAGGGTTTGATAAGTCATCAGGGATGGATTTTTATAGGTATAAGATTAAACAATTTCTTATCAATACAGCCTTGGGTATGACCCCAGGGAGCCCATGGAGTGGAATTTATCAGGCTAATGGTGGTTATTTGGTTGTTAAAGAGGATGGTGATATATTATGCTATCACTCTTATGGCAAGAATGATTTGGAGGAGTATCTCTTCAATAATACTAAATTGGAGACACCAAGTACTAGTAGACATGATTTTGGTACTATATACAAAGAGGAGGATGATTATTTCCTTAAGTTAAACCTTCAAGTGAGGTTTATTCATTAAACGTACGAGATCACTCCCAGGGTATTTGAGAGTGATCTCGTATGTTTTAGTGCTGAATGCAACTATTCAAACTATATCACTCCTTCCGCCATTTTGTAAAATCCTAACAATACCATCAGATTTCAAACTCACAGAGTTTGAAATCTGTTTTTTCTATCGCCACACTTGTTTGTTAACATATAACTCCTCTAGATTTGACTATTTGTTGAGAGCTTATAGAAAAGTTCACTGATGAGTTTGATTTCTTTGCTAATATTGATGGCTATATTATGATAAAACTGTTTGGTTGCAATAGAATCCTATTGCAACCTATTGCAACCGTCTATTGCAACCTTTAAATGCTTGATTGTTAGAGAGTGTTGCAATAGTGGCAATAGGAATGGTCAAAACTAAGAGTCTGTGAGGAGATTTTGCTGTTTCGTTAATAGTGATTTGTTAAATCGGAGATATTATTAACGACTAATGTATGATATGAAGGCACTACTAAATGGCGATTTAGCCATAGTGTTTCGTTGGATTTAGACATTGCCTAATTTTGCACTGAGTTTGGGGTGCAAAGTCACTGAGTTTGGGGTATAAAGTCAAAGGGTTTGACCCCTAAACTCAAAGCCTTTCCTGAGGGGGTATAATTCATAATGCTGAATTCGTAATTGGAGAAATTATTCACGCTGATCTCACAGATCTCGCAGGTTATCTTTTCCTATTACTCTTAATAAACTCAACAGGCACGAAGTGATCTCAACAGTCTCGTCAACAGCAAAGCCTCAACAACGGAATTCACCACGGATCTGTCGGATGGGAGCTTCGTTACCACTGCGCAGTAAACAATTTATAATTCATAATGCTGAATGCATAATTGGAACTAATCAGGTAATCTATTTTGTAAAATTGGGTAAGGGGGTCAAATTTCAAAGTCTGTGAGAAAAAAATCTGTTTTTGGGTTCTGTTTTTGCTGGGATTAACAACTGGCTTTATTGTTCTTTACTTTTGGTAGTTGTTATTGTTTGATTTTGAATTGAGTGTTGCTGTATGATGGTGGGTTTGAGTTAATGTGGTGTCTGGTATTAAGGTAAATATTTTTATGTAGATAGAAAAGGCTAAAACTAAGACTCTGTGAGGGAATTTAGCCATTTCATTAATAGTGATTTGTTAAATTGGGAGAGTTTGTTAATTGTCATCCCAAATCACAGAATTACCCTCAGCCTTTCGGTAAGTTAGCCTAAGGCTAACTGCTACTCCGCCACTGACTAACTCCAAGTTAGGCAGTGGCGGAGTAACATAAACAGGTTATCTCTTCCCATTAATCATTTGGGTGGATTGTATCATCACCTTGTCCCTTGTGCTTCTTATGATAGTGGTATTGTATCCAATAGCACTATATTGTATTATTTGTAGGGTTAGGATTTATATATCCCTCCTGTTCATAGGCTTTTCGGTAGAGGTGTATTAGTCTTGTTATCTCCTCTAGACGTGGGTCTTTCAAAGGTCTATGGTTATATTTTTGGTACTGTTTGTCATATAACTCATTACTACCTACGCTTAGTCTCTGTTCGATATCATTGGGGATGAACATAGAGGCTCTCTCTCCGAGATGTGAGAAGAACTCATCTTGAAATATATTGATGCCAGCAAGATCGAAATCGCCGAAGTGGAGGTATTGGTTTGGTATTGATTTGAGCCAATTAATAAGGTCGGATGATTGAGGATATCTGGATACGAATAGAATCTTCATCGATTCAAAAAGATATCTCTGTTCTCTTATCCTTTGAAAGTTCTCCCCATTCTCAATACCCACAACTATAACATCTTCTGGAATAGCGAATTCTTGATAGTTCTCGATGAAGATGGCACTACCCTTTGGGGGATTTAGAATAAACATCTCACCATCAATGGTGGCCTCTATTTGTTCGTAACAGTTTATGAGGAATCCTTTGAAGGATCTAGTAGCTATCACTTTAGTGTTCGTTCCAGAATTGACTAATTCAGCTCTTGTGGTGGCCTCTTCGCTAGATTTTATTTCTATCCATCGTTCTATCTCCAATCCATAGGTGAGGTTCTGTTTAATATAATCACGACAGAGCTTAGGGTTGATTACTTTGTAGCTTTTTCTACTACCTCTAGTTATGGTGGTGAGGAGATCCTCCTCAAGTAGCAATTTTGCTAGACTTGAGGAGAATTTACTTGATGGAAGTGTTGCTCCATTAATCATCTCTAGGAGTTTTCGTCCTAGAGATGTGGTGAATACAATTTTACTCATCGAGCTTTATTGGTTAGAAGTGCTGTTACCATAGTGTTTGAGGATCCATCTTTGCTTAGTAGATAGGTGTGGCGATAGTCGGCAGCATTGTATGTCGTAGGGGAGCTATTGATAAGTAGTATGTTTCTGCTATTAGCAAATTCGAGTATTCCTTTGACATTAGTAGGGTGGAGTTTACCTATTTCATCCATCATACAGTGAATACGGAACTCTCCAAACTTGCGAGAGGCTTTCTCCTTGAATACATTAATAAGCATGATATTTACCATAGCCTTAACAAGTATGTCAGTACCCTCTGAGCCAACATTAGCAATCTTCTCTATCCATCCTGTGTCATTGTCATTCTCTTTGACTCTGAACTTGAGGTGGAAACTATCTGATAGGTTGACCTGTTTTCGGGAAGGGTCATCGAGTAGGTGTTTCATGAAAGCTAGCAGGAACTTAATAGCCTTCTGGTTTGTCTCATCCAGAGAGCTATCTGCTTGAGTAAAGAGGTCAGCCTCTCCCATGTTGAACTCATTCTCTTGGTTGAAGCGATTTATCTCAATAAGAAGTTGAACAACTTTGTCGCTGCTACTATCAGACTGAAGAGCTATCTCTTTGATTACTCCGGCGAAGTTTCTTTTATTGAAGTCACTGTTTATCTCCTTGATGGTCTTTATGATCTCGCTTTCGTGCCTCATAAGGTTGCTGACCTCTTTGGAGATTCTTCTGATTATATCTATGTATCGCTCACTTATTCGTTTTTGATATTCTGTTATTTTATCATTATCGATAAACTCACATAGGTTTGAGGCGAAGTCGAAGAGTTGCTCTGGGGTGAATATATCTACCTTGAAGTGGAAAGTGTTTTTTGAGGAGAAGTTTCCATTGAAGTTGTTTACGCTCTTTTTGAACTCCTCCATCTTTGTGTTAGTGGAGAATATTAACCTCTTTAGCTCCTCAACTATTATGTGACAACTCTTCTTGGTAGCCCTCTCTCGAGAGCTTTTATGCTCTAGAGGATTGAACATGTCGCTAGCAAGGAACTCCCTTTGGTCTTTTAGTCCACTCTCTAGCATCTCAAGCTCTTTTATGAAGTTTGCTAGTAGGCTATTTTTATCCCTAAGTCTTGTCTCCTCTCTTTGCTTCCTCTCAGTGTACTTATCATTAAGATCTTCAAGTTTGGTTTTTAGGCTCTTTTCGTATTCACGTGTTTCACTCTCCTTGTCGAAGAGTTCTCTTTGATCTTTGTTGAAGTCAGAGACCTTTGAGCGATTATCCTTTATATATTTCAGCTCTTTTTGAATAGTCTGTATTTCACGCTCATATCGGCCTATTGTCTCCACATCAGCGCCTTCACCTTGAAGCTCTTTTCGTTTATTATTGTTTAGAGTCTCTAGTTCTATCTCGAGTTTACTTTTTGCAGCATTAATCTCACCATCTTTTTGGGTTTTAAAGAGTTTGTCGTCTTGCTCTATCCTCTTTATTTGCTCTCCGCATTTTTTCCTACAACCCTCCAATCTTTTATCTCGATCACTGTTTATGGCATTTCTACTATTTTCAATCTCGGCTCTCTTGTGAGCCAGTTCATTTTGCTCATCCTCAATAGCCTTTAGCTGCTCCTCCCTCCATAGCTTCTCTTTTGAGTCAATTTGTGCTAGATCAGCTTTTTGATGCTTTAGCTTATTGGGGATCTGCTCTAATTCTCTCTCCTTGGTGTGTAGCTCATTGTTAGCCTCTCTTATCTTTGATGAGTAATGCTTTTCGAGTTCAGAGGTTTTAGTGGCAAGTTCAGATGATAATCTATCAATGTTAGCTGTTAGCTTATCAATTCTCTCTTGTAGTTCTTGTTTCTCTATTAATAGATCTTCAGGGGTACGTATGTTCCTCTCGATCTGTGATAGATCAAGATCAATACCAAAGATAGAGCTAGAGTCACTTGTTAACTTAGGATTCAAGTTGCGGCTGTATAGAATAATCTCCTCATCAGCTATTTTACCGATAGTCTCCTTCCAGTTGGTACTATTTTTATCTAGCCATTCGCATAGAGATCCCGAGCGCTGTTCTATTAGGTTGCATATTTGATCTTGTGACACTCTAATGGTGTTACGCTCATCTTTTATTAACTTAATAGAGCGTTCATACTCCCAATCTAGCTCTTTTTTCTTCGACTCAAACTCACTTCGTATTTGGTTTACTATGCTTTTTGTCTTCTCAATCTCCAGGTCTAGCTCACCCTTTTGGCGCTCTAAACTGGTTATCTCGAAGGATATCTCTTCTCTCTGTTTTTTGAATGGTTGCTCAAATTGAAGGTTTCGCACTTTGTTTTTTGCCTTCTCTTGAGCAATGATTATTTCAGTCCTTTTATCTTCTATTCCCTTAATCTTCTCTTGGTAGGAGTCTCGGATAGAGTCAAGTTGAGTGTCTTGTATCTTTCTTATCTCCTCTTTTTGAGCTGAGGAGTTAGAGCTTCTATTAACAATCTCATTTTTTATCTCTAACTCTAGTCTCTTGAAATCAGACTCTATTTGCTCAATTAGTCTACTGTATTTCTGCTCTAAATCGTTGAATGCAGAGGTGATTGTAGATTTAAGTTTTTGAAGGTTACGCTCCTGTTCAATTAGTTGATCCTCCTTTTCAACACGAGCAACCACCTCACTTATGTTTATCTGATCATACCACTTTTTTTTATCGCGTATCTTCTTGATCATATCTTTGGCTATACCAAGTTGTGAGTTTAGATCATCACGCTCCTTATTATACTTGCCGCTGAGTTCATCTAAAATGGCTTTAATCTTACTCTTCTCTTGTTGTAGATCAGAGATTGTATTACCAAGGATAGGTATTGACTCCTCTGCTACTCTAGCAGCATAGTTGAGCTCTTCATTCGATTGTGATATTTGGTTCTTTGTGTAAAGTAGGTCGCGATAGTTGTTTATGACAATATCTGCAAGCTTGCGTATGCGTACCTCACCTTTACTGTTTTTATTGAACCATAGCATGACGTCGTTATACTCTTGTTCGAAAGACTTGATTTGATTTCGGTAGAAGTCTAGGTCAATAGCAACCTCATCGTCACTCATTGATCGTATTATGGTCTCCTTGATGAAGTTAGCATCTAGCTTTGTGTTTAGGAATACGTTTTGTATTGTTCTAGGTATGTTTTGGTACTTTGTGCTCTCGACAATTGCATATTTCCTGAACTGAACGAGTTCCTGCTTCTTGTTGTTGCCAAAGATGATGTCACGATACTGCTCATAGCTTGTTACCTGTGGCGATATGCTATGCTTAGTACCTATTCTCTCTCTTATTCGTGACCAATCACTAGAGACTTGGTTTGTATCGTCAATAAACCAAGCTCTCTCATAAGGAGCATCTACAAAGCGGAACAGAACTCTGCCCTGCGACTTAGAAGCGATGATGGAGTAGGCTCCATTTTCGCGCATTACTTCGTATATGATGTATGAGTTAGAGTTTGGGAAGTAGTAGCTATCGAAGGAGCTCTTCTCTTTTGGTATACCTAGTCTGAGCTTATCTGCATTGTAGAAGAAAAGTATAGCTCTTAGCAGTGTACTCTTTCCAACTCCTTGTGTACCTATGAAATGAATATTGCCATCTAGGTTTACCTCTGCTAGAGGTATGTGTGCGCTATTAATAAATATTACTCTATTGAGGTATCTCATTATTATACTCCTCCGAAATAGTTATACAATCAATTAACTCTTCTATGTAGTGAAACGAGGTTAGAACTTTCCAAGTCTCCTCTAGCTCATTCTCTAGTTCAATGAATCCCATATCTTTAAGCTCTTTGATGAGTTTGTCAACAACCTCGTTGTGTTTTTTCTTGTCACTAAATAGCTTAGAGGCTTTCTCTTTGAGTTCTATATCACAACCTAATTGAATAACTATGTCGGCTGCTCTAAAGGTAAACCCAGGGCTAAAGATTGAGTTGAATGTTTTAAGAAAGCTTAGATAGTCAATCCACTTTAGTGCAGACTCAAGCTTCCTTTCTAGATCTACCT
The DNA here is from genome assembly GCA_051648105.1 of Bacteroidales bacterium. Lineage (GTDB taxonomy): Bacteria > Bacteroidota > Bacteroidia > Bacteroidales > UBA7332 > UBA7332. The sequence goes on along the minus strand of JBOFEN010000034.1, from coordinate 18,183 downwards.
TAGACTCCTTACGAGTGAAGAAGAAGTATCCGTTTCCTGCTTCTAGGTATAGCCCTATGCCGCTATAGTAGTTGTAGTACTCCTCAAAGTTGTCTTCAATAGCATCGTATAGTCTCTTGTTCATCACAGAGATGCTATTTGCAGAGATGAACCCACCTTTGCTTAGTAGGTTAAATATATCTTCGGTGTATTTAATCATAATAATCTATTTGGCGTATATCAATGGGTACTCAATGTTATCCACTACCTCATATGTTTCGCTGATGTTTAGTTGATCTGCATTGAGAGATACTATCTGACAGAAGAGGGATAGCTTTTCATCTATTGTGACCTCTCTTTTATAGTCATAGTTGAGAATGAAGTAGAATAGGTTGTAGCTAGAAGCTAAGAAAGAGTTGCTCAACTCTCGCAGGTTCACTTGATCCTCAACTCTGGATTGTTCGCAAAGGAAGTTCTCAGGAATAGCAGGGGCTAGATTCTTGGCTCCTTTTTTTAGAGTCTTGTTTCGTGTGTTTACCTTTTGTATTATAGCCAGAGTCTCATCAGATCCTCTGAGGCTATCTACAGATAGTTTTATTCTATAGTTTGTTTGAGGTTCCATCCATAGGTGATTCTTTCGGGATATTACCTCGCGTATGTTTGAGTACTCCTCTATGATGTGTTGCTCTTTGAGGTATTTGAGTTTACGTATCTTATCCAATATACGACTCTGATACTCTATCATATTTAGGTAGTTAATCACCTGTTTTCCTACTTCAATAAGGTTGTGATATGAGTCATTAAGCTGGATTCTAACATCTGAGACCACATTGCGCATCTCCACATCCATCGCTACGCTAAAGAATGTACTCTGTTTAGAGTCTATAATCTCCTCACTGCGGCGAATAAGTAGTGATATATTATCTCTCTTTTCATCCAGACGGTATAGTTTAGCTCGTTTGATCTGAAAGTTTGGCTCTGTTTTGTAGGTTATATCTATGTTTCTTTTTAGATCAACCACATTGCGAACGGTGGTGAGAGATATATTTTTCAAACATCTCATAACCTCTCTATAGTAATTGTACTTTCTGTTTTCGTTACTCTCTGTGAGATAGTAGTCAATATTCTCATTTAATCTATCTAGGTACTCTTGAACGAAAGATGTGTTTATCTCTTCATTAACCTCGAGTACCTCTTCGAAGAACTTAAGGTATAGATCCTCTAGTTCTAGGAAGTCACCACTGCTTCTTATTATTCCGCGTTCAATTAGAGACTCTAAACGACTCTCTTTATACTCTAGTAATTCTAAAGCATATTCGTGTTTATAGGAGAGGCTTTTGCGTTTTGCAAACATCTCTTTTAGAAGTGCCTTCTCGTGATTTAGTGTACGCACTAACTCATCAATTGATCGGAAGTTAGTCATGAAATTGAGTTGTTTCGATTTTTATTGCAGTAAATATAGAGAAGATCTATTAATTATTCCTCTTCTTTTTATCCTAATTAGAGCTCTTTTTGACAATAAGCAATAGATATTACCCACTATAACTGTAATATGTATACAATGAACAGTAAAATGTTTAATTATTTGTTTGATATCTTCACTTACTTTTGTAATATTGAAAAAATAATAAAATAGAGCTAAATAGGTCAATATTAAGCTCTGTTTAATCGTATAGGCTCTGTAAGTTATCAATGATAGCGTACTGAAGTTATTTACACTCCTTTTTTCAGCTGCATAGATATATTATCGCTATTACTAATAAACACTATACAGAAATGAAAATCCTACTCTTAGCAACAGTTGCACTGCTATCCTTCGAGGCTGCAGCACAGAAGAGATCACTAGTTACCTACTTCTCTGTTCCGGAGAGGGATGGGGTTGATGCATCTACGGGTGCAAGTCGTATCGTATCGGATGGTACTCTCTATGGAGCCACAGAGTATGTGGCTAAGATCATTGCTGAGTCTGCATCGGCTGATCTTTTTCAGATAAAGACCACTCACACCTATCCAGCCGAACATAAGGCCCTAATAGATTTTGCTAAGCGTGAGGTTGAGACAAAGAGCTACCCTAAGATAGCGTCAAAGATCCCTAACTTTGATAGTTATGATGTGATCTTTGTAGGTTACCCAAACTGGTGGTATGATATGCCTATGGTTATTTATACTCTCTTTAATGAGTATGACTTTACGGGTAAAGTTATTGTTCCTTTCTGCACACACGGTGGAAGTGGCTTTTCGGAGTCGGTGGAGACTATCAAGAAGCTGGAGAGTGGGGCTACGGTGAACAGTATGCCTGCTATATCTCGCAATAGGGTTGCCTCTTCAAAGGGAGCCATCGAGAAGTGGGTAAAGGAAAATGGATACTCTAAATAATATGAATATGCTAAAGAGACTTCGAACAACAGCTGCCGTGCTTTCACTGGCGATATTAACACTGCTCTTTCTTGATTTTACGGGCACCATTCACCATTGGCTTGGTTGGATGGCAAAGATTCAGTTTTTACCATCTCTCCTTGCTTTGAACCTTGTGGTGGTTATCTCCCTTTTGGTTATCACCGTACTTTTTGGGCGTATATATTGCTCTGTGATATGTCCACTTGGAGTTTTTCAAGATATGCTTTCAAGAACAAACAGAAAGAGATATAAGTATAGCTACTCACCAGCAATGAACATGTTGAGATATGTTGTGCTGGGGCTCTTTGTATTAGCTTTCCTAGCTGGAGCAGCCTCTGTTGTTGCTCTTATTGAGCCGTATAGTGCATTTGGTCGCATTGCTTCCAATCTTTTTGCACCTCTCTATGGTTGGGGGAATAACTTATTGGCTCACTTTGCTGAGAGGGCTGATAGTTATGCTTTTTATCAGACTGATGTTTGGATCAGGAGCATAGCTACGTTTGCTGTTGCAGTGGTAACTCTCATTGTTATCACCATTTTAGCTTATAGGGGAGGGCGAACATATTGTAATACTATATGCCCTGTTGGGACAATCTTGGGTTTTGTTTCTCGTTTCTCTATCTATAAGGTTCGCTTTGATAGTAGTAAGTGTAATAGTTGTGGCAATTGTGCTAGGGTATGTAAGTCATCATGTGTTGATTCAGAAAGCATGACGGTTGATAGTTCTAGATGTGTTACTTGCTTCAATTGTACATCGGTCTGTCGTAAGGATGCTCTACATTATACTCCATCGTGGGCTAAAGGTGAATCAAAGGGTGAGGATGTTAAGGGTGTTGAGGATGAGTCTCGTCGTAAGATGTTGACCGTTGCTGGTGCTGTGATTGCAACCTCCACACTGAAGGCTCAGCAGACAAAGGTTGATGGTGGTTTGGCATTTATTGAGGATAAGAAGGTGCCAGCTCGTCAGGCAAAGATTGTTCCTCCTGGAGGACAAAATCTACGTAACTTCACTAAGCGTTGTACGGCTTGCCAGCTATGTGTGTCGGCTTGTCCTAATCAGATAATGATTCCATCGACTGAGTTGGCTACCTTCATGCAACCATCACTTTCTTACGAGAGAGGCTACTGTAGGCCTGAGTGTACGAAGTGTTCGCAGGTGTGTCCTTCGGGTGCTATTCAGGAGATCTCTCAAGCAGATAAGTCGGCTATTCAGATTGGGCGTGCTGTTTGGGTGGAGAAGAACTGTGTTGTTCTAACTGATGGTGTGGAGTGTGGTAATTGTGCTCGTCATTGTCCCGTGGGTGCCATCACCATGGTGGCTCATGATCCACATAGTTTGGACTCGAGGGATATACCAGTTGTAGATGTAGAGCGCTGTATTGGTTGTGGTGCTTGTGAATTTAACTGTCCATCTCGTCCGTTTAGTGCAATATATGTAGAGGGTAACCATGCTCACAGAATCGTATAATAAATTAGGAACAAATTATGTCAGATAAAAAGAATCAATTAGATCGCCGAGGCTTCTTGAAGGTTTTAGGAGGGGGTGCAGCAGTGACTACTGCTTCGCTTGTTGGGTGTAATAATGTAAAGTATAATAGGGGTGGTGTGGCTCAAGGGGAGATACCCACTGATAAGATGACTTATAGGGTTAGTTCTAGTACGGGTGATACTGTCTCTCTGTTGGGTTATGGTATGATGCGTCTGCCCACAGTAGCTCAGAGTAGTGCTAGGGATAGTAATGAGGAGATAGATCAGGAGATGGTCAATGAGTTGGTTGACTATGCTATCAAGCATGGGGTTAACTATTTTGATACATCTCCAGCTTACTGTAGAGGATTCTCCGAGCGTAGTACGGGTATTGCATTGAGTAGGTATCCGCGCGAGTCATACTATGTAGCCACTAAGCTATCTAACTTTGCTCCTGATACGTGGAGTCGTGAGGCATCTATTCAGATATATGAGAACTCGCTTAAATATCTCCAGACAGATTACATAGACTATATGCTTCTTCACGCTATCGGTATTGGTGGTATGGAGGCACTCAGAGGCAGGTATCTGGATAATGGTATTCTGGATTTTCTTATTGCAGAGCGAGCGGCTGGGCGTATTCGTAACCTAGGATTCTCTTATCATGGTGATATAGAGGTGTATGATTATCTTCTCTCACTTCATGATGAGATAAAGTGGGACTTTGTGCAGATTCAGCACAACTATATAGATTGGCACTATGCAAAGCAGGTTAATCCTCGTAATACCGACTCAGAGTACCTATATGGAGAGTTAGTGAAGAGGGATATCCCTGTTGTTATCATGGAGCCTCTTCTAGGTGGTCGCTTATCTAAATTACCTAATGTATTGGGTAGTGCTCTTCAGCAGCAGAGACCAAATCAGAGTGTCGCTTCGTGGGCTTTCCGCTATGTGGGCTCTTTCCCTAAGGTACTAACGGTTTTGAGTGGGATGACCTATATGGAGCACCTTCAAGATAATCTGCGTAGTTATGCTCCTCTTGAGGAGTTATCTCAGCAGGAGATGGATCTTTTGTATGAGACTGCTAGGATGATGATGGAGTATGATCTTGTTCCTTGTACGGCTTGTCAATATTGTATGCCTTGTCCTTATGGAATTGATATACCTACGGTTCTAAATCACTATAATCGTTGTATATGTGAAGGTAACGTGGCAGAGAGCAGCCAGGATCCAAACTATCGTTCTGCTCGAAGGGCTTTCTTGATTGGTTATGATAGGGCAGTGCCAAAGTTAAGGCAGGCTAATCACTGCATAGGGTGTAATCAGTGTGTTCACCACTGTCCGCAGGCTATAAATATACCAAAGGAGCTACATAAAATTGATGATTACGCAGAATTACTAAAACAGGGGAGACTATAATGGATAGATTGATTGAGATGTTGAGAGTGGGTAACCACTCGTGTGTGATAGAGTCTGGTGATGAGGTGAGGAGTTTCATGCGCCGTGGTGTGATTGATATTTATGAGTTGTTAGTCAATGAACCATCGTTTCTTAAGGGTGCTCGTATAGCTGATAAAGTTGTAGGTAAAGCAGCAGCTTCGCTAATGATACTTGGTGGTGTCACTCATCTGCATACGGAGGTTATAAGTGAGATGGCATTGGAGCTTCTACAATCTAATGGGGTAGTGGTTTCTTACTCTAAGGTTGTGCCATACATCATTAATCGAGAGGGTAATGATTGGTGTCCTCTTGAGAAGGCTAGCTTTGAGATTAATAGTGCGGATGAGATATTTCCTATTATTGACTCTTTCCTTAAAAGAGTTATGTATAAGATTGAGGCTTAGTCATAACCTACTATTACTATAAAGAATGGGGTATATAGGTAATAAGTGTGCGTTGTTACTCGGGATAACATTAATATCATTTGATAGCATTCAGGCTGAGAGCCTTCACAAAGATACTCTCTCTATACCTGAGGTTGTTGTCACGGGTAGCCGCAATGAGATTGATATTCGACACCTCCCGATGAGCATCACAGTTGTGACACCAAAGCAGATTGAAGGAAGGTATGAGCAGTCTCTGCTACCGCTTCTCAATGAGCATGTACCTGGTCTGTTTACCACCTCTCGAGGTGTGATGGGTTATGGTGTGTCGACTGGAAGTTCGGGTGGAATGACAATGCGTGGCGTGGGTGGTAGTCCAACAACTGGGGTACTAATACTTATTGATGGTCATCCACAATATATGGGTTTGATGGGGCATCCTATAGCAGATGCCTATCAGTCTATGTTGGCTGATAGGGTTGAGGTGGTTCGTGGTCCTGCTTCAGTTCTTTATGGCTCAAATGCTATGGGGGGCGTTATTAATATATTGACAAAGTCTCATAAAGAGAATGGTTTTGGTGGTGCTGCTCGTCTGGGTTATGGCTCCTTTAATACTTTAAATAGTGAGCTTAACCTACGATATCGCAAGGATCGTCTATCCACTATGGTTATGGGTTCTTACAATCGTACGGATGGTCATCGTGATAGGATAGGTTTTGAGCAGTATGGTGGTTATGTAAAAGTGGGTTATGATATTTCGCAAGAGTGGAATGTTTTTGTTGATCTCAATCTTACTCACTTTAATGCTTCCAATCCAGGAACTACTACTAGACCAATATTTGAGAATGATTCTCGTATTACTAGGGGTATGAGCTCCTTATCGCTAGAGAATAAGTATGAGAAGAGTTCTGGTGCCTTGAAAATTTTCTATAATTTTGGCAAGCATAATATTAATGATGGGTACTTCGAAGGAGAGACACCACGTGACTATCTCTTCAACTCAAAGGATAATATGTTTGGATTGAATTGGTATCAGAGTGCAACTCTCTTTAGTGGTAACCGCATAACAGTGGGGTTAGATTATCAGCGTTTTGGTGGTGAGGCATGGAATAGATATAATGATGGCTCAAGGAGTGAGATAATAGATAAGGCAATAAATAATGTTGCTGGATATGTTGACTTTCGTCAAAGCCTGGGTTCTTATCTGACGCTTGATGCGGGTTTGAGGGTGGATCACCATACTGTTAGTTGTACTAATCTAATACCACAGTTTGGTGCTTCTTTGTATCCAACTACTAATGGTGAGATGAAGCTTCTTGCTAGTCGAGGGTTTCGTAACCCAACGATACGCGAGATGTATATGTTTCCACCTCAGAATCCAGACCTTAGAGCCGAGAGTTTGTGGAGCTATGAAGTGTCATGGTCGCAGAGGTTATTAAACTCTCGACTATCATATGGGGTGAATCTATATTACATCAAAGGAAGTGATATGATACAGACCATTCCTGTAGATGGAAGACCACTGAATGTTAATATAGCAAAGGTTGAGAATTGGGGAGTGGAGTTATCTACCTCTTATAGAGTTTGCAGTGCTATCTCCCTTATGGCAAACTATAGCTATCTCAATATGAGCTATGAGCTTCTTGCCTCACCAAAGCATAAGTCTTATGCAGGTGTTGATTTCAATAAGGGGAGATGGGTAGCATCCACAGGGGTACAGTATATCTCTGGGTTATATACTTCTATATCTAATAGTGGTGGCTCAAGCGAGGAGAGCTTTACTCTTTGGTCTCTTCGTGCTTCATATAGAGCCACAAAGTGGATGGATCTTTTTGTTAAGGGTGAGAATCTACTCAACCAGAGTTATGAGATAAATCTAGGTTACCCAATGCCTGGTGCAAACTTTATGGGTGGCGTTAATTTGAAATTTTAAAAAACAGTAATCATATGCAAACAGCAACATTGAATCTCTACTCGTTGGGATATACCCAATTGAGAACCTATCTGATAGCTTCTGCTTTCGTGGTGGGTAATATAGTATTACCTCAGCTAGCACACTTTGTCCCGCAGGGTGGTTTTATATTCCTACCTATATATTTCTTCACACTAGTGGCGGGTTATAAGTATGGATGGAGAGCAGGCCTACTCACAGCAATTGCCTCTCCGGTGGTTAATCATCTTCTTTTTGGTATGCCTCCGATGGCTGTTCTTCCTGCCATATTGGTAAAATCCATCTTCTTGGCAATAACAGCAGGAGTTGCGGCGAACTATTTTAAGAGGGTATCTCTAGCTATCTTGCTATTGGTGGTGATGACCTATCAACTGTTTGGAACTATGGTTGAGTGGGCTCTAATAGGTGATCTGTTCAAGGCTATTCAGGATTTCAGAATAGGAATACCAGGTATGTTATTGCAAGTGTTTGGTGGTTACCTAACAATAAACTATTTAATTCGTAAATAATCATGGGACAACTACTATTTATCGGTGGACTAGGTATGCAGGAGCTACTCTTTATATCACTTATCGTACTTCTCTTTTTTGGAGGTAAGAAGATCCCGGAACTTATGAAGGGTCTGGGTAAAGGGGTGAAGAGCTTCAAGGATGGAATGAACGGTATTGATAGTGACACCAAAGAGGATGAGGTGACAAAGGCAGAAGAGCCTACAAAAGGGGATAAGTAGATGAGTGATGCCAATCGCACGAAAGTAGCCTCTTTCTGGGAGCACCTCGATGAGCTGCGTAGTGTGATCTTCAGGGTTGCTATTGCAGTGGTGCTACTTGGAGTGGTTGCTTTCTTCTTCAAGGAGCAGCTATTCTCTATTATTCTAGCACCTAAGAGTAGTGATTTCATCACCTATAGATGGTTGAATCATGTGGCTGAGGGTATTCTCGGTGAGGCTCCGATGGATAACTTTTCCGTGAAGCTCATTAACACAGAGTTGGCTAAGCAGTTTATTGTGCATATTACAATGTCAATATATGCGGCATTCATATTGGTGCTACCATATGTCCTTTACGAGATCTTTCGTTTCGTCTCTCCAGCGCTCTATGCTAACGAGCAGAAGTATGCATTGGGAGTTGTTACAAGTGGGTACTTTATGTTTATGATGGGAGTTGCCTTGAGTTACTTCCTGATCTTTCCACTCACATTTCGCTTCTTAGGTACTTATCAAGTTAGTAGTGAGGTGGAGAATCAGATAGTATTGGATTCCTACATTGGTACAATGATGATGCTTAACCTAATGATGGGTATAGTCTTTGAGATTCCTATTCTTTGTTGGTTATTTGCCAAGATGGGATTCATCTCTGCTGCTTTTCTTCGTAAGTATCGTCGACATGCCATAGTGATTCTTCTTGTTTTGGCTGCTCTGATAACACCTACTGCAGATGTCGTGACGCTACTCCTGGTGGCTATGCCTATGTATCTACTATATGAACTGAGTATTATTATTGTATCTATAAGTATAGTCTCACATGATTAATCATGTGAGACTATACTCTTTTTATACTTTGATCTAACCCTAATCTGTAGTTTAGTCATAAAAAAGAAGCAACACATAAATCTTATTTCTTATTTATGTGTTGTATATGTATAGCATAATCCATATTTTTGATCTCTATAAATAGCATAATTATGGACAAAAGTATAATTAAGAAGATCATAATACGAAAACAGGAGGAGATATTAGCCACAGAACTCATAAAACGTGATATAGAATTAGAGAGCGGATGTAACTACGTATTTGTAGGATTAAGACGTGCAGGTAAATCTTTTTTGATGTTTCAGCATATTCTCTCTCTTATCGATAGTGGGAAGAACGTAATCTCAGATATTCTATATATTAACTTCGAGGATGAAAGGATATCTATGATGAAGGCTTATGAGCTTGGAGATATTATTGAGAGTTATGAGGAGTTGTTTGATAAAAAACCTATTGTATTTCTAGATGAGATACAAAATATAGATGGTTGGGAGAAATTTGCGCGTAGGCTAGCAGACTCTAAATACCAGGTGTATGTTACTGGTAGTAATGCTAAGATGTTAAGCCGAGATATATCTACCACCTTGGGGGGGAGATATATTGTTAAAGAGATTTACCCATTTTCATTTTTGGAGTATCTTCAAATTAATGGTATTGTTCTTTCAAAAAATTGGGAGTTTACCAGCGTGAAGAATAGTGTAGTAAAGCTCTGGGAGAACTATTTTAGGTATGGAGGCTTTGCTGAGTCATTTGATCTAAAAGACAAGCGTAGTTGGCTAAACTCTCTTTATCAGAAGATATTACTGGGGGATATAGTGGCACGAAATAGTATTCGTAATCCTGAGGCAATACGTTTATTAGGTAGGAAGTTAGCTGAGAGTATTATGCAGCCAACTTCGCAATCTCGTCTACAAAATATTGTAAGCTCGTCAGGGGTAAAGGTGTCACGTAGTACCATTGTGGAATATATAGGATATATGAAAGATGCCTATCTTATTTTTGGTGTTTCAAATTATACCGATAATATTAATGAGAGAGAAAGCTCACAAAAGAGATACTATCATGATAATGGATTACTTACAATTTTTCTAACTGATTCTGACACTAAATTATTGGAAAATATTGTTGCGATAACTCTTATTAAACGTTATCATAGTGATAATATATTCTATTACAAAAAGAATGTTGAAGTTGATTTCTATATACCATCCGAGGGTATAGCCATTCAATCTTCCTATAGTATTGTAGATTATGCAACCTTTGAACGAGAGACAAAGGCATTAGTCAAATTGAATTCAGCATTTGACACCAAGCGTTCAATAATAATCACTTACAATGAGGAGAGAGAGATTGATGTTGATGGTTTAAAGATTGAGGTTATCCCTATTTGGAAGTGGGTGGTTAACAATCTATAGACATCGTTGACTTGGATGGTTAATTACCGCAGAATAATAAAAATCAAAAGCGCCTAAACTGATTACTCAGCTTAGGCGCTTTTGATTTATGATTTAGTCTCTGCTTCGTCCGCCCATGAAGATCATGATGTAGTACATAAGAGTCGCTAGTGATCCAAGTGCAGCAACAACGTATGTGTAAGCAGCCCATTTAAGAGCATCTTGTGCTTTGTCGTGGTTGAAGCTATTTGTGATTCCAGCACCCTCGAGCCAAGCAAGAGCTCTTTGGCTAGCGTTTATCTCAACAGGGAGAGTGACGAAACTAAAAATGGTTGTCATCGCAAATAGTATGATACCAAAAAGTAGTAGTTGTGGGAATGATTCTAGAAGTACTATACCTCCAAGAATGACCCACTGTACCCAGTTCGATGCGAAACTAACCACAGGCACTAGTTTCGAACGAAGTGTAAGTGGAGCATAAGCTCTAGCGTGCTGAACAGCGTGTCCACACTCGTGAGCCGCCACCGCCGCTGCTGCAACAGAGTTGCTATGGAATACTCCTTGGCTTAGGTTAACCGTCTTGTTTACTGGGTTGTAATGGTCGGTTAGGTGTCCTTCAACAGATTCAACTCTTACATCATAGATGCCATTGTCGTTAAGCATTTTAAGAGCCACGTCACGTCCGGTCATTCCGTTTGAGGTTGGTATCTTAGAGTATGCTTCGAATTTACTCTTTAGTTGGTGTTGGATTAGCCAGCTGATCAAGGCAAATCCAATAAAAATAATCCAATACATAATAAATTAGTTATTTGGTTTAATTCTCTTACTGCAAATCTCCTGCCAAAGTACTCAATTATTACTAATAAACAATATTTCTCGCTATTTGTTTGGCTATGAGTCTTAATTGTATACATTTGTGAATAAATAATACTAATTATAATACGAAATGATTCTACAAGTAGAGGGTGTGTCAAAGAGCTATGCTAGCTTGAAGGCACTAGACAATGTAAGCCTCTCTATTCCCGAGGGGGTTATTTATGGTCTTCTTGGGCCGAATGGGGCAGGGAAAACAACATTGATCAGGCTGATCAATCGTATAACAATGCCAGATGAGGGTGCTATATATCTAAATGGCAACTCATTATCTTCAGATGACATCAGCTATATCGGATATCTTCCTGAGGAGAGAGGTCTATATAAGAAGATGAAGGTAAAGGAGCAGATTCACTACTTTGGTCAGCTAAAGGGGTTGAGTCATTATGATGTGAGAGCCAAGGCTAAGGATTGGTTAGAGCGTTTCGAGGTGCCTCATTTAGCAGATAAGAAGGTGGAGGAGCTATCAAAGGGTATGCAGCAAAAGATACAGATCATTTGTACCATCCTACATAATCCTAAACTACTCATCTTTGATGAGCCTTTTAGTGGCTTCGATCCTGTTAATGCCCAGTTGCTTAAGAGGGAGATACTTAGGCTAAGGGATGAGGGTAGCACCTTCTTGCTGTCAACTCACAATATGAACTCTGTGGAGGAGTTGTGTAGTGATATATCACTTATCAATCACTCGAAGGTGGTTCTTCAAGGTAGTGTCAGAGATATACGTCACGAGAATAAATCTGACATATTGTCAATAACTCTACAAGATAAGGAGATCAATCTTGACAGTAGTAGGGTAGAGGTGTTAGAGCGTAAGATTATCTCCAGCGGAGTTGCACAATTAAGAGTCAAGAAGCTACATACTGAGGCTAACAGCTCTCTTTTGAGCTCCCTATTGCCACAAGCAGAGATCTACTCTTTCTATGAAGAGCTTCCGAGTATGGAGGATGTGTTTGTAAAGACAGTAACAATGAAAAAATAATCCTATTCTGAGATGAGTAAATTGTTTCTAGTAATAAAAAGGGAGTATGTATCGAGGGTAAAGAATAAGACATTCCTACTTCTTACTCTACTGATGCCACTTCTTTTTGCAGCTATGATTGCTGTGCCTTTGTGGTTATCCACAATCAAGAGTTCTAAGGAGAATAAAGTAGGGGTTGTTGATAATACCTCCGTCTATAGTGGTGCAATAAGTGACATGGAGAGTTTTAAGTTTGAACCTCTTCAGGGTGCAATAGATAGTAAAAGGGCAAGTGGGGATGAGGATCCTTACTATGCTTACCTGCTTATTGACCCTCCAGCTAATGGATCGGACCTACCTCGAATAACTCTATATTCAGACAAGCAGATTGCCCCTGAACTGAGAATGCACATAGAGAGGTCGCTCAATAGCTTCGAGCGAGACCGCAGACTTAGCTCTAGTGGTGTGAGTAATATTGAGGAGATAATAGCAAATGCCGATGTGAGATTTAAGGTTAACACCATCAAATGGGGCGACAAGGGTGTAGAGCAGAACTCCTCTGGTGAGATAGCAATGGCAATTGGTATGTTCATCACCATACTTATCTATATGTTTATATTCATATATGGAGCACAGGTGATGAATAGTGTGATGGAGGAGAAGAGTAATAGGATCATAGAGATTCTTGTCTCGTCGGTCAAACCCTTCGACTTGATGATGGGTAAGATAGTCGCTGTCGCTCTTGTTGGATTAACACAGATTCTACTCTGGGTTATTATTGGCACAGGAGTGATGATCTATGCTGGGTTATTCTTGGGGCTTGATGCCGTTGGAGATATGTCACAGATGCAGGGTGGGGCTCAGATGATGATGCCAGCACAAGATATGCCTGAGATAGCATCATTAGTTATACGGCTACAGAGTTTCAATTGGCCACAGATTATATCTCTATTCTTGGTGTTCTTCATTGGTGGCTACTTAGTATACTCATCAATCTTTGCAGCAATTGGTGCAGCTGTTGATAATCCTAACGACTCGCAGCAGTTTATGATGCCTGTGACGGTGCTTATTCTTTTTGCCTTCTATGCAGGTATATATAGTGTGCAGAACCCAGATGGGCCATTGGCATTTTGGGGATCAATGTTCCCACTTACCTCGCCAATAGTTATGATGGTACGCCTACCTTTTGGTGTTCCATTCTGGCAGATAGCTCTCTCGATAACTCTTCTCTTCGCTTGTTTCTTTGGTGTTGTTTATCTCGCCGCTAAGATCTACCGTATTGGTATATTAATGTACGGTAAGAAGCCTAGTTGGAAGGAGCTTTGGAAGTGGTTAAAGTATAGTTAATTGCAGTTAAAACATAAGCCTGGGCTAAATTTATATAGTCCAGGCTTATGTTTTTTTGCTTGAAAAGTATATCTTTGTATTAAGATATGAATGTTTGATGGCAGATTATGCTATCCGTGTTCGAAAACGCATTAACAAAATGAGACAGTTTAACCATGCGATAGTTGTGGTTTCCAAGATATATAGTAGTAAATTGAGTGAGCAAGGTTGGTACGAAGCGTCACTGTTAATACCACCTTACGATTTGATATAGCCCCCTTGAGTCATACAAAAAACTCAAACGGGGCTATATCTTTTTTTATGGATGAGGTGCTTGTTTTATCTTAACAATAACCCCAAACGTCAGGCGCAAAAGCACTTTGGGGGATGATCTAAAGAACTTGGAGGAAAAGGCTAAGGCAAATGAAGAGTCCGGCACTGTCTAACTATGAGTTAGGCAGTGCCGGACTTCTATTTACCCTAAGGCTAATTTATGCAATGATTTTGATCTACTCAAAGCTTCGAATTGGGTCTTTGTGAGGAGAGTTTATCTCTTTATTCCGAAGTTAAAACTCTCGGAGTCAACTCTAGCTTGTTCCATTAGAGCGCGAAGCTTTTTGGCTCTTTTAGCCTCTTTCTCAACAAGGTTGTTGTCCTCGTGTATATCTTTTTTGAGGTTGTAAAGCTCGAGGATCTCCTTGTTTGGGTCACTAACATTGAGTGCAATAAGTTTCCAATCACCCACTCTTATAGCCTTCTTGCCACCCTGTTCGTGAAACTCCCAGTAGAGATATTCGTGTTTTTTGGACTGCTTTTCACCTTTGAGTGTAGGTAATATAGATATGCCGTCGGTAGCTTCGCGGTTCTCTACTTGTGCTATCTCGGCGAATGTGGGCATCATATCCCAGAATGCAGATTGGAGGTCACACACACTGCCAGCCTTGATAAGTGATGGTGCCCAAGCGATGAGTGGCACTCGTATGCCACCTTCGTAGAGGTCGCGTTTGGTGCCACGCAGCTCACCATAGCTCTTGAAGTAGTCGGGGTTGGCTCCACCTTCGCGGTGAGGACCATTGTCACTAGTGAACATCACGATGGTTTTATCATCAATGCCCAACTGCTTCAACTCCTCTAATAGCTCCCCAACGTATGTGTCAAGTCGAGTTACCATTGCAGCAAACTGAGTGTAGGGTATATCAGTATTACGGTATCCACCTTTAGTATAAGGTACATCTTTGAATTTCCCTTTATATAGTGCTAGTATTGAGTCATTCGGCCCAGCAAGTTCCGCGTGGGGTAGAGTGTATGTGCAGCAGGCGAAGAATTTCTCATCCTTTTTTTCGCGTATGAATTCAATTATCTCACCGTGAATAAGATCCTGTGAGTAGCTGTTTCGCTCACCATTTTGATTTCCATCAAGTATAACCTTTGAGGTGTCGCTCCAAAGGTGAGTGGGGTAGTAGCTATGTGACTGTCGTTGGCAGTTATAGCCATAGAATCTATCAAATCCCATACTTGTTGGTTCTGAGGTTGATCCAGGATGCCCAAGTCCCCATTTGCCAAAGATACCAGTGTTGTAACCACCATCCTTGAAGATGTGAGCAATTGTCCTAGTGTCTGCGCTCATCGGCATCTGTCCTTCAGGTTTGATCTCATAGTTACCCCTAATTTGTGAGTGACCAGTATGTTTGCCAGTCATCAGAGAGGCTCTCGAGGGTGCGCTCACTGTACAACCGGCATAGTGCTGAGTGAATCTCATACCCTCCTTAGCCATCTTGTCAAGGTTGGGAGTATGTATCATCTCCTGTCCGTAGCAACCAAGATCGCCATATCCAAGGTCATCACATAATATATATATGACGTTATAACTAGGATTATTTGCAGATAGAGTTTGAAAAGGGATTGAAGTCAGAGCTATAGAGCTTGAGATAAGTAGGGTTTTTCTCGTTATTGGTTGTTTCATAATGGTATTTAGGATATACGAAGAAGGCTATTGGTTGTAACTCCAATAGCCTTCTTCGTTATTTTGTTGTGACTCCTACTGGATTCAAACCAGTGACCTTCAGAACCGGAATCTGATGTTCTATTCACTAAACTAAGGAGCCTTTTGTTATCTTTGTGTTGCAAATATACATCTAATTTTGGAAAATAAAAATATATGATAGAGGTAGAGTTGGGAGCTAGTTGGGGGATGAAACTAGAAGAGGAGCTTAATAAGAGTTACTTCAAGCAGTTATGCGAAAAGATCTCGCTTGAGTATCTTAATAAAAGAGTATATCCAGCGGCTAGTGATATATTCAGGAGTTTTCATCTTACCCCATTTGAAGAGGTGAGGGTGGTTATTGTTGGCCAAGACCCATACCATGGAGAGGGGGAGGCTAATGGTCTGGCATTCTCTGTATCTGAGGGTGTGAAGGTGCCACCATCTTTGAGGAATATTAAGAAGGAGATAGTAAGTGAGTATGGCATTGAGTTGTCAAACTCGGGAGATTTGACACACTGGGCAGAGCAGGGTGTGCTGCTGCTTAATGCAACACTAACCGTTGAGGCAGACAGAGCAGGCTCTCACCAAGGATTAGGGTGGGAGGAGTTTACTGATGCGGTGATTGATATTATTAATCGTGAGTCGAGTGGTGTTGTGTTTCTTCTTTGGGGAAGTTATGCACAGCGTAAAGGGCGCTTCATAGATAGAGAGAAGCATTTGGTGTTGAGCTCTGCTCACCCATCTCCTTTAGCTGCCTACAGAGGTTTCTTTGGGAATAACCATTTTAGTGCTACCAACGAGTATCTCAGAGGGGCAAATCAGAGAGAAATTAATTGGACTATATAATATATATATAAGGAGATCCTTAGAACTATCGACCTACAGTGAGGCGATAATTCTAAGGATCTCTTCATTTGTGAGGTTGTTTCCATACTTCTCGAATGGTATGCGCAGTTCACATCCATTCTTGTAGTTTGAACAACCGTATGCTGTTTTTCCTTTCAGTATGGTTCCTATACCACATTTTGGACAGGTGATAACTTTTTGGGGAGGTGGGCTATTGTAGTTCGTAGTACCTAGCTTCTCTTTCGATACTATGCTTTTTACCATCTCTTTTAGCTCCTCGAGGAAAGCCTTAGCTTGGTAAGTGCCACGCTCTATTTCACGAAGCTTCTTCTCCCACATACCTGTAAGCTCTGCAGACTTGAGTAGCTCCTCTTGTATGGTTTGTATTAGCTCAACTCCCATCTCAGTGGCTTCAAGGCTTTTACTCTTGCCTTTCCCTTTGCGGATATACTCTCTCTTGAAGAGTGTCTCAATGATAGAGGCTCTAGTAGATGGTCTACCTATACCGTTCTCCTTGAGAGCATCTCTAAGTTCATCATTGTCGACTAGTTTACCAGCTGTCTCCATTGCACGAAGAAGAGTTGCCTCGGTGTAGGGTTTGGGTGGTTGTGTCTGCTTTTCATTAAGTGCAGGATTATGCTCGCCAGACTCCCCTTTGCGGAAGTTAGGTAGGGTTGATTCAGCCCCGTCGTTTGACTCCCCGTCGCTATCATCACTGTTTGATTGGTTGTTGTCCTTAGTAAATACTATCTTCCATCCAGGCTCTAGTATCTGTTTACCAGTGGCTTTGAAGGGTATCTCTTTAGCCTCTCCGAGTACTGTCGTAGTGGAGAATTTGCAGTTTGGATAGAAAGCAGCTATGAATCGTCTTGTAACAAGATCATATACAGACTTCTCTCTATCAGTGATTCCCATTGCTCTCACTCCAGTTGGAATGATGGCGTGGTGATCGGTTACCTTAGTATTATCAAAAACCTTTTTCGACTTTGGCAGTTTGGGTTGCGAGAGAAGAGGAGTGGTTAGAAGCTCATAATCTTTAAGTCCACGAAGGGTGTTGGGTATCTTTGCATATAGGTCCTCACTGAGGAATGTGGTGTCTACTCTTGGATAAGTGGTGAGCTTCTTCTCATATAGAGACTGAATAATCTGCAAGGTATCATCAGCCGAGTATCCAAACTTCTTGTTGCACTCAACCTGTAGAGAGGTGAGGTCAAAGAGTCTGGGTGGTGCCTCTTCACCCTTTTTCTTACTAACTTCGGTAACGGTGAATGGAGACTGTTTAACCTCCTCAAGGAACTGCTCTCCTTCCTCTTTGGATGAGAATCGCCCTTTGGTGGCAGAGAATGTAGTATCTCTATATAGAGTTTTAAGCTCCCAATAGTTTTCGGGAGTGAAGTTTTTTATCTCTAGCTGTCGATTAACAATAAGAGCCAGAGTTGGTGTTTGAACCCTCCCTATAGATAGTACATGGCCTCTTTTACCATATCTCACCGTATATAGTCTTGTGCCATTCATTCCCAGAAGCCAATCGCCAATCGCTCTTGAGAGACCAGCAGAGTATAGGTTTTGATAGTCACTCTCGGGTTTTAGGTTCTTGAACCCCTCACGTATTGCCTCTTCTGTAAGCGAAGAGATCCAGAGTCTTCTTACT
>JBOFEN010000033.1:0-25890 GCA_051648105.1 Bacteroidales bacterium | reverse complement strand
AACTACATTCATCACATAATCACCAAGTTTTTCACACTCTACAATGATATCCATGTAGTGTGTTCCAGCTTGATATGTATAGAGTTTGTTGTTTACATCCTCAACGTTTTGACGTCTCAATACGCTACGTAGATTGTTGATCTCGTTCTCTGTATTGTAAAGTACATCGATATCTGCTTGTGTAGCCAAATCATCTTTCTCCATAAGAGTGATAACTTGAGTAAGCTGCTTCTCTGTAATGTCAAACATCTTATTGATGTTAACAAGCATTTCATCAGTGAATTCGATGTTTAGCTTAGCTTTGTGGTTGATAGTTCTTGCGATATGGAAGCAGCTATCGCCTACAGACTCGATCTCACTGATCTTAGTCATCATACGACGTACAGCTGATTTACTCTCGTTACTTAGTCTACCTTCTGCTACTTGGTTTAGGTAGCTACCAATCTCAAGTTCCATTCTATCACAAATACCTTCATACTTCTCTATGCGGGTAAATGTCTTAATGAACTCATCGCTGTTTGGTTTCTGCTCCATCAATTCACGAACAATCGTAAACATCTTGTTTGTACGCTTAGCGTATAATTGAATCTCTTGGCGCGCTTGCATAAGTGAAAGTTCTCCTGTTGATAGAAGTCCTGTAGAGATGAATTGTAGGTGGAAGTCCTCCTCTGATGTTTTCTGTTTGATAAGGGTTGAAACAACCTTAACATATACGCCCACAAACCAAATCATCAAGAAGCTGTTGATGATATTGAAGAGGGTATGGAAGAGTGAAAGTGCGTAAGAAACCGACACCTGACCTGCTATAAACTGCTCGCGAAGGGCTAGCATCGATGGGTCTGTAAGCTTCTCCTTGCTCTCGATAAGTGCCTGATCAGCTGGTGAGAGGTTAGCTGTAAGTGTCATTAGTGCGTGTGGATCACCACCGCCTAGCTTAGTTACAACTGTACCTACTAGTGCCATGAATGGTCTAAAAAGGATCAATACCCAAATCACCCCAAAGATGTTGAACATAAGGTGAGAAAGTGCAGCACGTTTTGCTGATGTATTTGCAGAAAGCGCGGCTAGGTTAGCTGTGATAGTAGTACCAATATTCTCTCCAAGAACCATGGCTGCTGCTATCTCGTAAGAGATCCACCCTTTTGAACACATCACTAGTGTGATAGCCATAGTGGCACTTGATGATTGAACTACAATTGTTAGTATTGTACCTATAAGTAGGAATAGAAGGGTCGAAGAGAATCCCATCTGAGTATACTCTCTAAGGAATGAGAGAATCTCAGGGTTACTCTTGATGTCTGGCACTGCCCCCTTTAGGAAATCCAATCCCATAAAAAGGAATGCGAAACCAACTAAGAACTCTCCCCACGACTTTCTCTTTCCATTGCTAGAGAAGATAAGCGGGATTGCCAGACCCATAATCGGTAGGGCAACTACACTAATGGAGAACTTAAATCCGAAAAGTGAGATGATCCATGCTGTTACTGTTGTACCAATATTGGCACCCATGATAACAGTGATTGACTGAGCTAAGGTTAGAAGACCTGCATTCACAAAGCTTACAACCATTACAGTGGTAGCGGATGACGACTGAATAAGCATCGTAATAAGCACCCCAGTAAGGAGACCCATTAGGCGATTTTTAGTCATTGTTGCAAGGAATCCGCGAAGACGGTCACCGGCAACTTTCTGAAGCCCCTCGCTCATCACCTTCATTCCATAAAGGAACATACCCAGCGATCCTACAAGAGTCAGGAAATCGTAAAATGAATAATTCATTGTGTAGTTAATTACTAGTTATTGGTTTGTATTTCTTTCACTTTATCAATTGGACAAAATTATAGAAAAAAGATACGCAGTTACACCCTCTTTCTGCTAAAATTAGATATTACACAATTAAATAACGATTGTAATGCTTTTGTAACAACATTATTTGGCTCTATTTTGTTAATAGTAATCAATAGGAACTATTAAACGAGTCTGATAATGAGAAATGATATAAGAATCTACTGTAAGAACACCAATTCGTTTCATTTGTTTCCAATAGGGAGTTCTCTTTTGGATATTTATAAACAATTAAAGATTACTTCACCCTATACCGTCATTGGTGCTAGAGTAAACAACAAGACTGAGGGTCTTAAATTTAGAGTATATAATGCCAAAAATATTGAGTTCATTGATATAAGTCGATCAACAGGGATGAGATGCTACGTAAGGAGTCTATCCTTTATCCTCTACAAAGCAATTGACGACCTATATCCTCTCTCTGATCTTCGCATTGAGCATCCAATATCTAAGGGATACTACTGTGCCGTGAATATTGGCAAGAAGATTACACAAGAAGATATTGATAAGATTAAAGCTCGAATGCACGAGATCGTTGATGCTGATATCCCTTTCAAACGCCGCGAAGCACAGAGTGAAGAGGTAGTTGCTCTTTTTAGATCTAGAAGAATGGAGGATAAAGCCACACTAATTGAATCTGTTGGATCAGTCTATTCGCACTACTATCTACTTGATGACAAGATTGACTACTACTATGGTGCACTTGCTCCAAGTAGTGGATATATAAAACTCTTTGATCTCAGAATATATAATGGAGGTATGCTTCTGCAGGTCCCTTCAAGAAAAAAACCATCTATAATAGAAGACTACTGTGAGCAACCTAAACTTCTTGAGGTGTTCTCTGATAACCTAAGGTTTAATAAGATATTAGGGCTTCAGAATGTAGGTGAACTGAATATGGCTATTCAGCAGAACGTTGTGACTGATCTAATAAAACTTACAGAGGCGCTTCATGAGAAACAGATATCTAGAATAGCTGACTCTATATATAACCGAGGAGGGGTGAAAGTGATCCTCATAAGTGGCCCATCTAGTTCGGGTAAAACAACCTTTAGCAAGAGGCTGAGTATTCAGCTGATGACAAACCTTATTCGTCCCGTTGCAATATCACTTGACGATTACTTTATCAACAGAGAGGAGACACCTCTTGATGAAGAAGGCAAACATGACTTCGAATCGCTTTACGCCTTAGACCTAGAGCAGTTCAATAAGGATCTCACATCTCTACTAAATGGAGAAGAAGTTGATCTGCCAACATTCAACTTCGAGACTGGTCTGCGAGAGTATAACGGACATAAACTAAAACTAGAGGAGAATCAGGTCTTACTCCTTGAGGGGATACACGCTTTGAATCCTGAATTAACAAAGTATATTGACGAGGAGGTTAAGTTTAGAATATATGTTTCAGCTCTTACAACTATCTCTCTTGACAATCACAACTGGATACCAACAGCCGACAATCGCCTACTAAGACGCATTATTCGTGATAGTAAGTATAGAAAATATTCAGCTCGCGATACAATTGCTCGTTGGGAGAGCGTTAGACGTGGAGAGGAGAAGTGGATCTTCCCTTATCAAGAGAATGCGGACGCTATGTTCAACTCTTCTCTTCTCTTTGAGCTAGCTGTAATAAAAAACCATGCTGACCCTCTATTAATGGAGGTGCCACAGAACTGCGACGAGTACGCTGAAGCTTTTAGACTTCAAAAGTTCTTAAGTTACTTCAAGCCTGTATACGAAATGGAGATACCACCTACATCTCTTCTTAGAGAGTTCCTTGGTGGAAGTAGCTTTAGATATTAGAAAATAGATCCTTGGGGGAGTAATCTTATCGGATTACTCCCCCTTGTTTGAGTTAGAATGGATATGAACTTGTAGGATGACAATAGTTTATTAAATTTGCAAATCCTAAATTAGGGTATAGAGAATATAATCAAAACCAAAATAGAAACAACAGATGAGAAACTACAAACTACTTAACAACCTGCTAGGTTGGATTACGTTTGCGACAGCTGCTATTGTCTACTTGATGACAATGGAGCCTACTACTAGTTTCTGGGATTGTGGTGAATTTATTACTTCGGCTTACAAGCTGGAGGTAGGTCACCCTCCAGGAGCACCGTTCTTTATGATTACGGGGCGTATATTTGCTACATTAGCTAGTGACCCTTCACAGGTGGCACTAATGGTAAACGCAATGTCGGCACTATTTAGTGCACTCACTATCCTATTCCTCTTCTGGAGTATTACGCACCTAGCAAAGAAACTAGTGTGTGAAGAGGATAGCAAAGAGATGACTCTTAGTCAAACAATCTCTATCCTTGGTAGTGGTTTGGTTGGTGCTCTAGTATACACCTTTTCAGACACATTCTGGTTCTCAGCTGTAGAGGGAGAGGTTTATGCATACTCTTCGCTATTTACCGCTGCTGTATTCTGGCTTATCCTCAAGTGGGAAGAGCGAGCAGACGAGCCTCACTCTGATAGATGGATAGTATTGATAGCATATTTAATGGGACTTTCAGTTGGTGTCCATTTGCTTAACCTTCTATGTATCCCAGCTATCGTATTGGTTTACTACTACAAACGCAATCCTAAGGCTAATCTTAAAGGCTCACTAATAGCATTAGGACTATCATTTGTTATGGTTGGTGTGCTTATGTACGGTATCATACCAGGTTTTGTGAAGGTGGCTGGATGGTCAGAACTCCTATTTGTCAACGTACTAGGTTTGCCATTCCAGAGTGGAGTAATACTATACTTCATCACACTAATTGCTGTGTTAGTATGGGGTATTAGAGAGACTATCGTACAAAATAGCGCACTTAGAATGAAGATTGCCTTCATCCTTTCTGTTACTCTTATCGGTATACCATTCATCGGAAGCGGTAGCTTCAAGAGTATTGCAATAGGGTTTGCTCTTATTGGCGCACTCTCAGCATACCTCTTCTACAGCTCTAAGGTGAATATTCGCTTGATGAATAATATCCTAATGTGCCTTACTGTAATCCTTGTTGGTTACTCTTCATACGCACTTATCGTTATTCGTTCAGCTGCAAACACACCAATGGACCAAAACTCACCAGAGGATATCTTTACACTAGGTAGCTACCTCAACCGTGAGCAGTATGGCGATCGCCCACTATTCTATGGTGAGACATTCGTTTCAGAGGTGCAACGAGACAACTCAGGCGGTGCTGTCTCAACTACTGGAGCTCCAATTTGGGCACAGAAAGTTAAGACAAATGAGAACGAAAAAGACTCTTATTTCGTCTCTGGCAACAAGCGCAACTATCAATATATCGATGAAACAAAGATGTTGTTCCCTCGTATGTATAGTACTCAAGCAAGCCACATAGAGGCATACAAATCATGGAGCAACTTCCGTGGAAAGAGCACTACATACCGCATAATGGGTGAGAACAAACGCGTTCAGATGCCTACTTTTGCTGAGAACTTGAGATACTTCTTCTCATACCAACTTAACTTCATGTATTGGAGATACTTTATGTGGAACTTTGCTGGTCGTCAGAATGATATCCAAGGACACGGCGAGATCTCGAATGGTAACTGGATGACAGGTTTCAACTTCATTGATCAGTATATTGTTGGCGATCAAACCAACCTCCCTGATGCAATGAAGAACAACAAAGGACGAAATGTATACTACCTCCTACCTCTCATATTAGGAATCATAGGTATTATCTATCAAGCCTATAGAGGTGAGAGAGGGATACAAGGATTCTGGATCACATTCTTCTTGTTCTTCATGACAGGTATAGCAATCGTTATATATCTAAACCAGACACCTTATCAGCCTAGAGAGCGAGATTACGCATATGCGGGTTCTTTCTACGCCTTCTCAATATGGATTGGACTAGGAGTTGCCGGTATTATACATTGGCTTAAGAAGTATATCAACCCTACTGCAGCTGCAGCTCTAGTATCTATTGTAACCCTTTTTGTACCTCTACAGATGGCAGCACAAAACTGGGACGATCACGATAGATCTGGTCGTTACACTGCTCGTGACTTTGGTATGAACTACCTATCTTGCATAGATGAGAATGGTATCATCTTCACTAATGGTGACAACGATACATTCCCTCTTTGGTATGCACAAGAGGTAGAAGGTTTCAGAACTGATGTTAGAGTTTGTAACCTAAGCTACCTTCAGACGGACTGGTATATAGACCAAATGAAACGCGATGCTTATGACTCTAAGGCTCTTCCTATATCGATGAATAAGTCACAATATGTACAAGGTACTCGCGATGTGATTTACCTTATGGATATGCTACAAGGGGAGGCACTAGATGTAAAAACGGCACTAGACATTGTATACTCTGAGGACGAGCGCTTCAAGAGAATACCAGGATATGAAGGCCGAATGGACTTCATTCCAGCAACCGAGCTATCTCTTAAAGTAGACAAACAAGCAGCTATCAAGTATGGTGCAGCATCGGCAAATGACTCTATCGAGGATAATGTATTGATCTCACTAAAAGGTAAGAGCTACATCGGCAAGCATGAGCTAGCTATCATCGACATGCTAGAGACTAATAATTGGGAACGCCCTATTTATTATGCTGTAACTGTTGGTTCTGACCAATACCTTAAGCTCAACGACTACTTCTCTCTTGAGGGGTTAGCTTATAAAATCACACCTGTGAAGAAGAGCGGCGGTAGTGTGAATACTGATAAGATGTTTGACAATATGGTCAACAAGTTCAAGTGGGGTGGTATTGACAATCCAAAAGTTTACCTCGACGAGAACAACATCAGAATGTGCAAAACATTCCGCTACATGTTCTCAAACCTTGTTAGAAGCCTTATCGAAGAGGGTAAAGAGGAGAAAGCACTTGCAGCACTTGACCACTGTATGAAGGTTATTCCTTCTACTAATGTTCCGAATGACTACTCATCACTTTCACTTGCGGAGTACTACTACTCACTTGGAGCTAAAGAGAAAGGTAGAGTAATACTTGATGATATGCTTAATCAGAGTGCACAAGCCCTATCTTGGTTCTACAGCATTAAGCCTAACCTAAGACACTACTCTTCTTCAGAGATTGGACAAAACCTAGCGGTTATGCAATCATCTCTTGACATTTGTAGCCGCTATGACAGTGAGCTAGAGAGCCAATACAGCAAACAATTTGATCAATTTGCCACTCTTTGGCAATCTGGAAGATAATAGTAAACTAGAGTGAACTCATTTATAGAACAACCACCTTGGCTCTACAGAAAGTTCTTTTCTGCTGGGATATTTAGATTTAGCCCAAAAGAGAAGGTGGTATATTTGACCTTCGACGATGGACCAATACCTGAGGTTACACCTTGGGTATTGGATACATTGGATAAGTATAACATTAAGGCAACATTCTTTTGCGTTGGTGACAATGTAGGCAAACACCCCGACATATACCAAGAGGTATTGAGGAGAGGCCACAGAGTGGGCAACCACACCTTCAACCACCTACAAGGGTGGAAGAGCTATACGAAGAGATACCTTGCCAACATTGCTAAGGCTGCTGAGCTTATTGACTCAGATCTTTTCAGACCACCACACGGACACATACGATTGCCTCAGATGTGGTTTCTTAGAAAGCGCTACAAGATTATCATGTGGGATGTAGTTACCAGAGATTATAACCCAGCCTTCACAGGTGAGGATATATTGAGAGTAGTGAAACAGAGGAGCCGAAATGGATCCATCATTGTGTTTCACGACTCACTTAAATCAATCGACAGACTAGAGAGCGGGCTTCCAAAATCAATTGAGTGGCTACTCTCACAAGGATATAGATTTGAAGTTATTCCATAAAAAAAGTAGGATAAGCTCCATTGCGAAGCTTATCCTACTTTTTTTTATCAATGCTATCTTAATACATTCTTTGCTCTCCATTTTGGATAAACAGAGTTCAGAAGTTCATAAGGTTTGTCTGTATACCACGAATAACCATTTCTACGCTCTAGTCCAAGCTCCTCTATGGAGTTAACCTTCACGCCATCCCTATCACAGAAGAAGGGTTTTTGAGTCTCAAGATCATAAAATCTAGCCCAGAGAGGCTTGGCTTGAGGATCAGCTATAAGCGTTCTCCTTCTAACTCCATCCTCACCTCTAACCCACTCCTGTCTAAATCCAGTGATCTTATTATCATTAAGCCACCTCATGGCCGACTCTATTGATCTAATAACCTCAGGAGAAGGTCTCTTTATCTTCATCAATATTCTAAGAATACCAACCGATTCAGCTCCACTTAGTGAAGGTAGCTCATATGCACGAGCCTTGGCTGGAGCCAAAGTCTGATCATCATGCTGTGCACACCAAACCGTTGGCACACCATTAATCACAATCTGTGTTTTTATCACACACTCCACACCTAGCTCGAAAGAGCGTTTAGCCTGCTCAGCCTGTTCATCCGAGACGAAAGTAAAGTCCTCACTCTTACGCATCACATCATACATCAAGTCCATGACATTCACCATAGCATTGTCATTATAAGTGATGTATCGGCTATACCCCTTTCTCAAAGGATAAAACTGCGGCCATCCACCATTGTCATACTGAGCCTCCACAAGATAGTTAAAGCCACTATTCCATGCCTTTAAGTAAGTAGAGTCATTAGTAGCAATGAACATCTTCGCCAGAAAAGTCATCTCATTGATAGTTGCACCATTATCAATGTTTGGTGCATGATCAGACGACTTAAACTCACTCTTTAGATCCTTCTTGTAACTACTGCTCATAGGTTGTGCATACTCAATATTCTTAGGCCAACCACCCCACTCAGTCTGAGCAAACAAGATGTTTGATGCCACCTCCTTCGATCTCTCTGAGCCATACCACTCATCTTGGGCATGTGAAAGAATATCTTTCCACTTAACAAACTCTTGAGCACTCTCCTGAGAATTAACTAATAATGTATTTACTGCAACGATAATAAGTATTAAAAAAAACTTCTTCATAATGTCCGATTATAGGGTTTCTAGTATCTTCTTTAGAACTACTTGACAGGAAATCTCACGATTTGCTGCTTGAGGAATAACAATTGAGTTCTCACTCTCTATGACATCATCCGTAACAATCATATTACGCCTTACGGGTAGGCAGTGCATAAACTTAGCACCATTGGTAAGATCCATCTTCTTACTGTCCACTGTCCAGTTATGATCGATAGACAATACATGACCATAATAAGGGTCATTATAGGCAGACCAGTTCTTTGCATAAATAAAGTCAGCACCCTCAAATGCCTTATCCTGATCATATTCAACCTTTGCATCACCAACAAATTTTGGATCCAACTCAGACCCCTCTGGGTGAGTAATCACAAAATCATAATCCATCTGGTTCATCCATTGAGCAAAGGAGTTTGCAACAGCCTGCGGCAGAGCCTTAGGATGCGGAGCCCATGTGAGAACAACCTTAGGTCTTGCGACCTTCTTATTCTCCTCTATTGTAATAAGATCCGCGAAGCTCTGAAGGGGATGGAGAGTAGAAGACTCAAGACTTATAACAGGTCTTCCCGAGTACTTAATGAACTGATTAACTATTGTCTCCTCATAATCATCAACCTTACTCTCAAAGCGAGCAAAAGATCTCACGCCAATAACATCACAGTAACACCCCATTACAGGTATCGCCTCAAGCATATGCTCAGGTTTATCACCGTCCATTATAACACCCCGCTCCGTCTCCAACTTCCATGCTCCTTGAGTTATATCAAGCACCATAGTATTCATACCTAGGTTCATGGCAGCCTTCTGAGTGCTCAACCTCGTTCGTAGACTTGAGTTAAAGAATATCATTAGTAGAGTCTTATTTTTCCCAAGATTGCAATCCTTAAACTTATCCTTTTTGATTGCAAAAGCCTCCTCTAGAGCCTCACCCAGATTCCCTAGATCAAATACGTTGGTGAACTGTTTCATAAGTTGAGATATCCCTTTTATTACATTAAATATTAGGCCATACCACCATTGCCAATGATAGGAGGCATAGGTGCAGCAATCTCTTCGGCGATCTTGATCTTACCGAAATTTCTCTCATAGCCACTTATATTATCCTCGAGAGCCAAAAGCAATCTCTTAGCATTCTCAGGAGTTAATATGATTCTAGACTTAACCTTTGACTTAGGTGTGCCTGGCATAATACGAATAAAGTCAGCCACAAACTCAGAGCTTGAGTGAGTAATCACCGCTAGATTAGCATATATACCCTCAGCTATATCCTCTGTTATCTCTATTTCTATCTTGTTTTCCATATCAAATATCTTTTTTATTGTTTATTCAACTGCCCACGCTTGCATCTCAAGCATGTCACTATACTCCTCCCACTCCTCGTCTAACTCCACATATATAGATAGAGGTAGCTGTTCGTAAGTAGACAAAGTCTCATTGATTCTCTCTCCAAAAACCCTTGATGTGCGAGCATAAAACACCATGATACGTGAGTAGTCACCCGTGTATACACTAGTCATGATAGCCAGCTTATCCTTCTCCATAACCTTTTGCAGAAGCTCCTGAACCTCTTCCATCAACTCTGCCTCACTATCCGTAGGCATACCTTGAGCATCGCCCTCATACTTCCATGTCAACTCTATTCTCTCAGATAGTTTCTTTGTTGCCTTAAACTCTTGAAGAGCCTTACGCCCAGTTACAATAACAAGGTTTTCATTCTCTGCTGTCGATAGTGCAGTGAACCAATCATTGCTTAGTTTCATATATATAAATGTGTGTGATTTAATACCAATAATCTATCTCATTGTGGGCAAAAGTACTTTTTTTTATTCACAAACGACAGATCAAACCAGCCTTTGTCTCGTATGTATTAAAGAAAACATCAGGCAAGTGTCGATAGTTTGTGTGCCTAAGGTGTATGTAGCTATTGATCTGAAACGAGAAGGTTCTGTTTATCATGATCTCAAGCCGCGGATTGATTATCGTAAAGATAGTGTTACTCTTATCTCCCTGAACATTATATAGCTCAGGGGCCAACCTATCATAGCTACCATTTGGATTGTAACCCTTCCAGGTATAGAGCATGTAATTCTCCATAGATAAGTAGAAGCTTGCCTTGTTGATAAAGGTTAGCTCGGTATTGATTAGCGTACTGAATCCACTACCAAAGTTATAATCCCTATCCCCAATGACACCATAGTCTGAGGCACTACCCCCAAGGATGATACCATTGAGGTTAATACCAAATCGCAAGTCAATACTCTTGTTACTATTCTGAAGATTATATAGCATACCCGTACCAAATGAAGCCGCCGAGGCTAATTTGAAAGGTATAACATCAGAGCCCTTTATCCCCGACTTTGAGTCGTGATAGCTAAGATGCTGAAAAGCCCCAATAACCATCTTATGCCCTTCAAAGGGTGTGTAGCTCCTACCTGCCAAGAGAGCTAAGATATTCATCCGCCCTATCAATGGCTGCGAACCAACTGGGTTTATGGAGAGATCAAATTTGAAATGCTCGTATGGCACAGGATAGTCCAACTCGAAGGGATCATTATACCGGACTCCCAGATCCAACACCATACCTCCTCCTCCTTTATAGAGCTGATACGACTCTGAGATGAAGTTAGCACCAAGCCCTACCTTTAGGTTTACCTCATCATCCCTATAAGGGCGATGATATCCCCTCTTTGCCACCCCACCCAGCTCACCATTAACCAATCTAGATAACATACCAACAGGGTTAATAACAGCAGCAGCCACCTCACGACCAGCCCTCTCCCAACCAGTTGTTGACCTATCAATGATGCGATATGAGAGCCGGTGAGTGATCTCACCCAAGGCAAGACCACCCATAGAAGTGGCCCAAAAATCGTTTATAGACGCAGGTTCAGTCTCTGCAATCAACTCCCACGTAGCACTCCCCAATACTGTATATGGTATTGATTGCCAATAGCTCATACCATTAGATCGCGCCGCATTGTAGTAGAGACTACCATGATAGGGATGCGCAAACATATTAGTCTCCAAACCATCACTATCCCATCGAAAACCCCTCACCATATTTTTAACCACTGAAGATGGAGTGATCTTAGCCCAGTCCTCCTTCATTATGTATCTATCAAAACTCCAAACAGCAAGGTTGATACCTCCACTCATCCAAGCCCCTGTCCATGCATTGGACTTGAAGGCTAGAGTATCAACTAGTGGAGCTCTCTTATGAGGCACCAATGGCTTAATCACCTGCCCATTCAAGCTAAAAGTGATGGTCATCAATAATGCGACCATCGTCACTCTTGCCACCATCAAGCGGCAAGATAAATAGCTAGATATACTAGAAAAGGTTGAATCCGATCTCATATAGTGGCTTATGTTGATGTGGTTTAAGACTATTGTAAGGTGCATCTAGATGATAACCCGCCGTAGCGAATAACTCAAAGAAGCTGCAAAAACGAAAGGAGACATTACCCCTTGCCTGAACAGACCATAGACGAGGAGGTATCTTAACGGGCTCCTTGTCCGATACTACATTTATGTGTGAGTAACCCAAATCAGCACTAACCCCAAATCTGCGCCATATATATTTATAACCCTTTCTATAGGTGAAGGCACCAGAGTATGACTTTCCTGTGTGGTCATAAGGATATCCCACTGCGAGTATACTATAGCTATGCCTATTCTGAAATCTAATACCAAAGTTATAAGCAGTCATAGACCCACCCCAAACAACAGCTTTGATATCCGTAGATGGCTTGAGGTTTACCAATCCAAGCTGTACCCTAGCCCTATCGTAGGCATAATTTATCAGACCCAATTGCAGCCCCATCACCTCACGCCCTGCTACATTTATAAGGCCAATCTGCGCTCCATTCACACTCTTTGCATAGTTAACAATTCCAACTTGAGCACCTATAAGCTCACCCATCGAGGTATTTAGAAAACCCGACAGCTGCAAACCCCTTGTTCTATTACCCGACACGTTGGTGAACGAACAGATCTGTGCCCCAACCATATCTTGGGCATTGAAGTTTGCAAAGAGTGCCAACTGAAGACCCTTAGTATAACCAATAGTAAAGTTTGTGACACCTGAAAGCTGAACACCCTCAATAGATCCGTAAAGAATGTTAGTCGCTCCTGCAAAGGTGAGACCTGCTGTATGATTCTGTGAAAAGGATGTAAACCCACTAAACGAAAAACCCTTCAACCCATTGCGGTTGATACTATAAATCCCCGCTAAGTTAGCGCCAATCACCTTGCCCTCACTTCTAGAGCCTAAGAGGTGTATGCCCAAACCTTTAATATTATGATTCACTGAGATTGGCAACCCAAGCACAAAGCAACTATATCCGCTTGAGTCTTGAGATGAAAATCTACCCCCAGAGCCAAAGAGTGAGATATTAATAGGGTTACATGCCCGTCCCACATCCTGTGCATAGATTTTAAATGGTAATAATATGATAATAAGGCTGATTAATATTTTCATAGATTGATCTGCTTGAGTCAAATGTTGGACAAATATATAAAACTGTTCAAAAGATCAAAGGAATAGCTATCTACTATACAATGCTCTACTCCAAAAGTCGTCTATACTCCTTTGGAGATATACCACTGTTTTCCTTAAATCGCTTGGCAAAGTAAGATGCATCATAAAAGCCTAGTTGATGAGCTATCTCTGCTATCGTCAACGTACTATCACTTAATAGCTTCCTTGAATAAGATATACGATACTCCATCAGAAGTGTTGATGCACTCTTTCCTGTAGTCGCCTTTATTACTTTATTTAGATGATTCGGTGAGATAGATAGCTCACAAGCAAACCACTCTAACGACCTATTATTAGTAACCTCCGACTCTATTAACTCTGTAAACTGATGCATCAAGGTGAAGTAACGCATAGGATAGAGATCGAGCATACACTCCTGCAACTCATTACTAATCTCAAAGAGTAGTGCCTGAATATAAATATGAAGCAGTGACCTAGAGATATTCACAGAGGTTATCCTCCTAAATAGAGAGGCTATATGATCAGCTATTTTTGGCGAAAGTCTCAAAGGATAACGCTGCATAAAGCTAGCTGCCGTTACCACTATCTCATATATCTTGGGGTCAAACTGCTCTACTATTGCCCCCTTGCTAAAGCTAACATAATATCCACTTATGGAGGCATCACTCTCTAGTACCTGCTGAATAGTATTAGGCAAGGAGACAAGTATCTCTCGGCCATTAATCCTCAAACCCTCTCGATTACTCTCCAGTACAATGTAGCCGTGTTCAATGAATAGTATCTCGTAGTCATGCCTCGAATGTTTGGCCCTACTCTTTGCTGTTTTACCTAAATACTCCTCTATTGTGGCAACCTCAAAGCTACTATTTGAACTACTACTGATGCTTTTGTGTTTCATATGATAAGCCTATTGGTAGTGGTAATTATAACGTTTATCTATCTCAATACGTTTACAAATCTACTATTTATATGACATCTTTCACCCAACGATGATTGAATAATACTACTAATAGTTACATATATAACAAAGTAAGCGGCATAAATAGCTTAATTTTGCACTGAAATTAATATCGACCAACAGAAAACTATGAAGCATTTAATAGCGATTTGTGCTACAACGCTACTCTCAACACCTCTATTTGCTACTGAGGGAGAGAAAAAAGATAAGATAAAGACGGTGGAACTCAGTGAGGTTCAGATAACATCAATGCCCAAAGAGACTCAGTCTCTACTCAAAACACCTAGCTCCGTCTCACAGCTGAACTCTGCTACTATTGAGAGCTACAACGTTGCATCTATGAAAGATGTGAGTACTCTCATCCCAAACTTCTTTATTCCTGATTATGGCTCAAAACTAACCTCTGCACTTTACATTCGCGGTGTAGGATCTAGATTGAATACTCCTGCTGTTGCTCTATATGTAGACAACGTTCCTTATCTAGACAAAAGCAGTTTTGACTTCGACTTCTACGATGTTGAGCGAATTGATGTTTTGCGCGGACCACAAGGAACCCTCTACGGACGTAACACCCTTGGGGGAGTTGTTCACGTTCACACTCGATCGCCACTCAAATCAGAGATGACAAGAGTGTCAATAGGCGGCGGAAGCTACGGGGAGTTGCGTGCAACACTTGCTCGCCACCACCAATTCAGGGATGATCTAGCATTCTCTATCAGCGGATATGTTGACCGCAATGATGGATACTTCAAGAATAGCTTCACTGGCAAAAGAGTTGACCCATCGCTTTCAACAGGAGGTCGTGCTAGATTGATCTTTAGGCCATCTGCTAATCTAAAGATGGAGCTTGGTGGGCAGTTTGACTTTGTGGATCAAGGGGGTTATGCTTATGGTGCATACAACGACTCAACGGGCAAGGTATCATCAGTGAACTACAATGACGAAGCTGGATATATGCGTCGCCTATCAAATATAAACTACTCACTTGTTTATGACTTTGGGAGATATAGATTGACCTCCACGAGTAGTTTCCAAGCATTGAGCGACCACATGAAGATGGATCAGGACTATACTCCTCGCTCAATATTTACTTTGGATCAGATACAGAAGCAAAACAGCATATCGCAAGAGATAGTGATACGCTCTGAAAATCAAAGAAACTATCAGTTTGTTACTGGTTTCTCGGGATTCTACCAATCGAATAAGAACAACTCTCCTGTGGTATTCAAGGAGGATGGCATTCAAGACCTTTTCCAAAGTGGACTCGACTACATAC
Source organism: Bacteroidales bacterium (assembly GCA_051648105.1). GTDB lineage: Bacteria > Bacteroidota > Bacteroidia > Bacteroidales > UBA7332 > UBA7332. The sequence goes on along the minus strand of JBOFEN010000033.1, from coordinate 10,347 downwards.
CTTCGTTCGTAGGTAAGGCGACTGTTATGGACGAATCGATGAGGGTGGATGGCGATTTCTCTATGCCTACTATCTCAGCTGCTCTATTCCATCAAATGGATTTCCATAACATATTTGGTGTAAATGGACTTTCGGCTACTCTCGGACTCAGAGGTGAGTATGAGTCTATAAAGATGAAATACAACACTGGTGCTGATCTAAATGTAAACTGGAAACAGAACATGCCGAACCTACCCGCACGCAACATCAAAGGTGAGGTAATATTCAAGGGCGATGAGAGCGTTGACTACTGGCAGCTACTACCTAAGTTTGCTATCAAGTATGACTTCAATAGATATAATATGATCTATGCAAACGTGGCTCGCGGATATAAGTCTGGGGGATTTAACTTCCAAGGTTTCTCTGATCTCATTCAGAGCTTCTTGACGGAGGACATTATGAATAAGATGTACGGAAAGCCTGCTGTTGACACAGAGATAGTGAACATACGCGACTATACAAAGTATGACCCAGAGTACAACTGGAGTTATGAGATTGGTTATAAAGGCGAGCTGATCAAGGATAGATGGTTTGCAGAGGCAGCGATCTTCTCTATTGAAAGCCGCAACCAGCAGATCACTCAATTTGCACCTGCCGGATTTGGTCGTATGGCTAAGAATGCAGGAAGATCTCACAGCGCTGGGGTGGAACTTTCAACGCGTGCTGAGATATTTAACAACCTCTGGATAAATGCCTCTTATGGATATACTAACGCTAGATTCACGCAATATAAGGACTCGGTGAAGATAGATGGTGAGATTCAAGAGGTGGACTACAAGGGCAAAAAAGTACCTATGGTACCTAGCCACACTCTATCCATAGGTCTAAACTACTCAAAGGCTCTGAAGAATAAGGTTATAGATCGTATTTCATGTTCGACTCACCTAAATGGTGCTGGCGAAATCTATTGGACGGAGTCTAACACACGCAAACAACCATTCTATATGACTCTTGACGCTAAGCTATCTCTTCACCACAAAAGGATGAGAGTGGATCTGTGGAGCAAGAATATAACGAATACTCAATATCAGGCTTTCTATTTCGAGAGTATGGGCAGCCCATTTGCTCAGCTTGGTAAACCTGTCACTTTTGGTGCTGACCTCGTGGTTAGGTTCTAACATATTATTTACTCCTATTATGTAGGCATCAAAGTAGATTAATAGTGATCTTAAGCTCTATGCTTAGGGTCACTATTTTTTTTGCACCTACTCTCCTATAAAACCTATTTAGTACAAAAACAGCTAACTAATCGTGGTTTAGATGGCTATTCAGAGAGCTCTGTTTTTTAATATAATGGCTTGGGGTGATTTAACAAAACTGAGGTGACCTATTGTACTATCTATTAGCATAAAAAAGGCGGACTATAGCATTTAAAGTGCATAACTCCAGAAACACGTACGTATTTCACCAAAAATACGTACGTATTCTTCTTAAAGTACGTACGTATTTGCACCGAAATACGTACGTATTTTGAGAGTACTCAACTAACAGCTCATAAGATACTTACTAACAGATAGATAGCGTAGCTATTTAGCGTTACTGTTTGGCTCTACTTTTTAGGGAACTACAAAGCCTCCTTATCCACTCAATGGCAGTGGATAAGGAGGCTTTAGTTTGTAAAAAACAAGGGGTATTGAGAGCCAAAGCTCACAATACCCCTTGGAATATCTATTCGATAGCGATTACGCAAGAATCATTTTTGTATCCTCTGCAATCATCATCTCTTCATCTGTTGGAACAACAGCTACCTTCACGCGAGAAGTTGGTTTAGTGATGATAGCTTCTTGACCACGTAGTTTATGGTTTTTCTGCTCATCAAACTCAACACCTAGGTACTCCAATGCCTTACAGATCTCTGCGCGGCTCTCCCACTGGTTCTCACCAACACCACCAGTGAAGATGATAGCATCAACACCGTTCAAAGCAGCTGCGTAAGCTCCGATGTACTTGATAATACGGTAGTCATAAAGCTCAAGAGTCATAGCTGCACGCTCGTTACCTTGTGCGATAGCATCAAAGATATCACGCATGTCAGAAGATACTCCTGAAAGCCCCATAACACCAGCTTGCTTGTTCAAAAGGCTCGAGATTTCAGCTGCACCAATTCCCTCTTTCTCCATCAAGAAAGTGATGATACCTGCATCGATGTCTCCAGCACGTGTTCCCATCAAAAGACCTTCAACTGGAGTGAATCCCATTGTTGTATCTACTGATTCGCCGTTTTTGATAGCAGCGATAGAACCACCGTTACCAACGTGGCAAGTGATTAGTTTGCTGTTTTTCGGATCAAGACCTAGGTATTCGCAAGCGCGTTGTGACACGTAGCGGTGGCTAGTTCCGTGGAAACCATAGCGACGGATACCATATTTCTCATACAATTCGTAAGGAATACCATACATGAACGCCTTTTTAGGCATAGTTTGGTGGAATGCAGTGTCGAACACACCAACTTGTGGCACGTTAGGCATCAACTCTTTAACTGCATAGATACCCTTCAAGTTTGGTGGGTTGTGCAGAGGAGCGATGTCGATACACTCTACCATTTTAGCGATAACTTCGTCGGTAATCAATACGCTTGAGTTAAACTTATCACCACCATGAACAACACGGTGACCTACAGCATCAATCTCTTCAAGAGACTTAATACAACCATACTTTTCGCTTAGCAATACGCCAAGGATGTACTCGATAGCTGCATTGTGCTCCATGATCTCACCTTCAAGGACAGCTTTATCTCCGTTAGGAAGAGTTAGTTTAAGGAATGAACCTTTCAAACCAATTTTTTCGATACCACCTTGAGCTAGAACTTCTTTAGAAGTCATGTTGATGAGTTTGTACTTTACAGACGAACTCCCGCAGTTTAAAACTAAAATTTTCATTATGTTCTTGTATAATACTTGATGTTCTTAATATTCTAATCCTTACGAAATATGAGGCTTGGTTAGCGAATAATCTTACCGTCGGCATCATATTGGTAGAAACCTGACCCTGTGCTAACTCCTAGTTGCTTAGCACGGAATAGTCTCTTGAGGATTGGAGATGGTACATACTTCTTGTCTCCGTACTCGTTGTACATGTTGTTCATCAAAGCAACCATCTTGCCAATGCCAATAACGTCAGCAGTACGGAATACTCCTAGGCGATGTCCCCATCCTGTACAGATTAGTCTGTCTATCTCCTCTTTTGTTGTTACGTTCTCCATAAGCATTTGGCATGCTTCGTTCAACATAACAGCAAACATACGTACGCTAACCAAACCTGCAGATTCTTGCACGTTTATCACATCGTGCTTGATCATCTTAGCAAGTGTCATCACTCGCTTGTATGTATCCTCTGAGGTGTAAATACCTTTAACAATCTCAAGGATCTTAGCATCAGGCTGTGATACTAAGAAGTGAAGGCTGATGCAGCGCTCTTTGTAATGAAGGTCTGCAGCAAGTTCGGAGATGATTACTGTAGAGGCATTGGTTGCAATGATTGCGTCTTTTGCCAAAACTTCCTCTAGCTTATGGAATACCTCTTTGCGAAGTCCATTGTTGCGCTCTCCTGTTTCGCTTTCGTGACGAGTACACTCAATCACAAAGTCACAGTCGTGAAGATCTTCATAGTTCATCGTTCCTACGATGCGGCTAAGGATAGTCTTCTTCTCGCCTGTTGTCAAGCCCCAGTTCTCAACTTTAGTGTCGAGGCTGCGACTAATATTATTTAGTGCTACTTCAATCTTATCTTGCGATAACTCAAGGAATATAACCTCAAGCCCTGCTGATGCAGCTTGTCTTACGACATTCTGCCCCTCGCGTCCACAACCCACTACACCAATTCTAGAAAACGTTGTTTTAGCTCTCTCTTGCGAATTGAGACCAAAAGGCTCAATTGCCTCTTTGAATTCTGCCATAATCTAAGATGTTGTTTAAAGATAGATAATTGGGGGATACTATTTTGATGCTTTGATACCGATAGCTTGGTTTGCAGTGATAGCAACCAATGCATAGATATCTTCTACAGAACATCCACGAGATAGGTCGTTGATAGGTGCTGCAATACCTTGAAGGATTGGACCTACGGCCTCTGCTCCTGCTAGGCGCTGAACTAGTTTGTATGAGATGTTACCAACCTCTAGTGTTGGGAATACTAATACGTTTGCTTGGCCTGCGATTTCGCTTCCTGGAGCTTTGCTTTGACCAACAGCAGCTACGATGGCAGCATCAGCTTGCATCTCACCGTCAATCTTCAAAGTTGGATCCATCTCTTGAGCAAGACGTGTAGCTTCAACTACTTTGTCTACCATCTCATGCTTAGCACTACCTTTAGTAGAGAAGCTCAACATAGCGATCTTTGGCTCAATACCTGCGATAGCACGTGTTGTATGACCAGTAGATACTGCAATCTGAGCAAGTTCTTGTGCAGTAGGATTTGGATGAACAGCGCAATCAGCAAAAACCATAAGGCCATCTGTTCCCCATTTCTTATCCTTCATGAACATCAAGAAAGCGCCAGAAACTACGCTGATACCAGGAAGAGTCTTAACGATCTGGAAAGCAGGGCGAAGAACGTTGCCTGTAGTGTTTTGAGCACCAGCAACTTCACCATCTGCATCACCGTTTTTGATCATAAGGCAAGCAAGATACAAAGGGTCTTGAGCTAGTTTAGCTGCTTGTTCCTCTGTCATACCTTTACTTTTACGAAGGTCGAAAAGAAGGTTTGTGTATAGTTCTTTCTTTTCGTGGTTTGCTGGATCAACAATTAGAGCTTTGTCTAGGTTTGTCAATCCGTGCTTTGCAGCCAATGTTGCAATCTCTGATGGAGAGCCAATTAGGATAATTTCTGCAATTCCATCGTTCAATAACTTGTCGGCAGCAATAAGTGTACGCTCCTCTGTTCCTTCTGGAAGCACGATGCGCTGCTTGTTAGCTTTAGCACGTGCGTAGATCTGATTCATTAATTCCATAGTGGTATCGGCTATATATTTTTAATAAGTTTGTCTATGTTGGGGCTTTTACGGTACAAATGTACTATATTTTGTAATATTGAGATAGCAAAAATGCAATAAAAAACAGCTTATTTTCCTCCTTTATAGAGTTTTTAAGAACATCTACTTGAGTAAATATGTACAGCTAGTTGTCACTCGAGACACTTTTTTTCCTATTTTTGGCAACAACAATCTTGCTTAGAATCACAATCTCAATGAATAACACCCTACAAACGGTTGAAGTTCTTGACAAATAGATAGTAAATGGAATATCCAAGAATCATTAACCTACCGAAGATACCTGACCCTCGTGGAAGCCTCTCTTTTATAGAGAGTAGTAATCATATACCTTTTGAAATTAATAGAGTATTCTATATTTATGATGTTCCTGGTGGTGCAAGCCGAGGGGCTCATGCTCATAGGGTTCTTTATCAATTCATTATTGCAGTAAGTGGAAGCTTTGAGGTTTTTGTAACTGATGGTATAAAAGAGAGTACTTATCTACTAAAAAGACCTTATGAGGGTTTGCTTATACCTCCTGGGATTTGGTGTGAGATTAGGGACTTCTCTTCGGGTGCTTGCTGCCTAGTGCTAGCTTCTCACCCTTATGAGGAGGAGGATTACATACGTGAATATGATGATTACTTGATATACAAAAGTGAAAAACATGATTAAGTTTCTGGATCTTAAACGGATTAATGACCAATATGAAGATGAGATAAAGGGGGCTATCTCTGAGGTTGTGGATAGTGGATGGTACTTATTGGGTAAGGAGAATCGGGATTTCCAGAAGTCTCTCTCTCAATACTTAGGTGTGAAATATGTAGTACCATGTGCTAGCGGATTGGATGCTCTTAGGCTAACATTGAGGGGATGGATTGAGATGGGTGTTATGTGCCAGGGGGATGAGGTAATTGTTCCTGCAAATACATATATAGCGACAGTACTAGCAATAACGGACAATGGGTTGACTCCTGTTTTTGTGGAGCCGGATCCTTGTAGTGCGAATATTGATATCTCGAGAATTGAGAGTGCGATAACTGATAGAACTCGTGCAATAGTGATAGTTCATCTTTATGGAAGATCGGCATGGAGTAATGAGTTGAGCTACTTATCGAAGAGGTATGGCTTGAAGGTGTTGGAGGATAACGCTCAATCTATGGGTGCAAAGAGTATTGATGGTAGGTATTGTGGTACTCTGGGGGATGCTGCTGCTTGTAGCTTCTACCCAACAAAGAACCTCGGAGCTTTAGGGGATGCGGGGGCTATATTAACTGATGATAAGGAGTTGGCTAATGTCGTTAGATCATTGACTAACTATGGTTCTGAGGTTAAGTATCATAATAGCTATCAAGGGGCTAATAGCCGAATGGATGAGATGCAAGCAGCTGTATTAAGTGTAAAGCTTCCATATCTTGATGTGGATAATGAAAGAAGAAGGGAGATTGCGAGGCTTTATTACAGTGGCATCAACAATCCTAGGATTGAACTTTTTAAAGAAGTGTCATCTTCGGATGAGCATGTTCATCACCTATTTGTTATTAAGTGTAGGGAGAGAGATAGATTGCAGGCTTATCTTTTGGAGGGTGGAGTGGAGTGTCAAATCCACTATCCTATTCCTCCTCATAAGCAGCATTGCTATAGTGAGTATGGTAGTATGTCACTTCCAATCACAGAGGAGCTTGCTCGTAGCTCTCTTTCAATACCAATTTCACCGGTAATGAACCATAACGAGGTAGAATGCATTATAGATCTAATAAATAAATTTCAATAGAGATGGATACTCATCACGATCACCCAGAAAACGACTCACTATATCAGGGGCTAAATGTAAATAGAGGTATTGCTCAACCTCCTACAGTAAATCCTAATCTTAAGCGTAAGAAGAGGGAGAAGATCTCTGCCAATAAATATGTGGATGAGATATTAAAAGGTAATAGAACTATCCTTTCGCAGGCTGTAACGCTAGTCGAGAGTGCCAATCCAATTCATCATGACATGGCTCAAGAGGTGATAGAAAAGCTGCTGCCTTACTCTGGAAAAAGCGTTAGGGTCGGTATTACTGGTGTTCCAGGGGCTGGAAAGAGTACCTCTATAGATACTTTTGGAATGCATCTTCTTGAGCAGGGTAAGAAACTTGCTGTGTTGGCTATTGATCCAAGCAGTGAGAGAACTAAGGGTTCTATTCTTGGTGATAAGACTAGAATGGAGCAATTATCAATTCAGGAGAATGCATTTATTAGACCTTCACCATCGGCTGGCTCTCTGGGCGGCGTTGCAAGAAAGACTAGAGAGAGTATTATCTTGTGTGAGGCTGCTGGATTTGATACTATATTTGTAGAGACTGTTGGGGTTGGTCAGAGCGAAACGGCTGTGCACTCAATGGTGGATTTCTTTATGCTTTTACAGGTCCCTGGTACTGGCGATGAGCTTCAGGGTATAAAGCGAGGTATAATGGAGATGGCTGACGGTATAGTTATCAACAAGGCAGATGGTAACAATATTGATAAGGCTAAGCTTGCTCAAGGTCAATTTAGAAATGCTCTTCACCTTTTCCCTCCTACTGACTCGGGTTGGAAACCTCAAGTTCTTACATATTCAGGCTACTATGGCACGGGTATTAAGGAGATTTGGGAGATGGTTGATCAGTATATTTCTTTCACAAAAGAGAATGGTTTCTTTGATAGTAAGCGTAATGAACAGTCTAAATATTGGATGTACTCAACGATTAATGAACAGCTTCACGATAGATTCTACCACAATCCTGATATCGAAAGCTTACTAAGCTCTTTGGAGAAGAGGGTTCTTAATGCTGAGGTTAGCTCATTTGTTGCTGCTAAGGAGATTCTAAATAGATACTTCTCAATATAAATCTATAAACTGAATAGTTATGTCAAACAGTTCATGGCTCTCATTTATACTAGGCCTTACAATAGGTGCTGGTGTTGTATATCTTTTCACTACTGCAAAGGGAGAGGAGTTACGCCAAAAAATGGCTGATCTACTAGAAGAAAAGGGTATTAAGCTCTCGGGTAGCGAGCTTGATGAGTTGTTAGAGGAGTTAGGCAGTAGAATTCATAAACCTAAGAAAGGGGTAGATAACTATGGAGCAGGGGAGTAATAAATCGCATGAAGAGGTCATTAATGATCTGCGCAATTATGCTAGAATGCGTGTGGATCTTCTGAAGCTGGAGTTTGTAGAGAAGTTGTCTCGTATAGTCGCGGTATTGCTGGTTGTACTCCTTGCTGGGGTATTCGTGGCTATTGCCTTGTTCTATCTTACTCTTGCATTCATATATTGGAGTGAATCGATATTCGGGTCGCAAATACCTGGATTCTTCATCACTTCTGGAACTCTTCTGATTATTGCTGGACTGATTTACACTTTAAAGAGTAAGTTATTCATCGACCCTCTGGTTAGGGTGTTTAGTAATATTTTCTTCGAACCTGAAAATGATAACGCTGATGATGAGACAATATAAAACACCTCCTTATCATAGGTTGTCATCTCTTAGCCAAGTTACTGCTGCTAAGAGGAAACAGATGGTGAGGGTCAAAAATCAAGAGGAGATAATAGAGGATGATTGGAGACAGGTTAGTAGTACTATAAGAACTGTTACAAATATCGGTTCCTCAATTGCCTCGCTCACCAGTGGGGTGACAATGTTTAACGGTGTGAGAATGGGTGTAAAACTAATCTCTATGCTTCTTAAAAGAAGGTAGTAAGCATTTGATCTATAATGCTCTTTTATTATTAAAAGAGCTCTGAACATTAGAGGCTTTTTTGTAATTTTGCACCCTATAAATTTAGCAATCAATCACGAATGAAAGATTTAATAATATCCGAAGCTAAAAGCGAAACGGCTGTACTAGTAGGATTAATAACGCCACAACAGGGGGAGTTTAAAGCTAGAGAGTATCTCGATGAGCTTGCTTTCCTTGCAGAAACGGCTGGTGCTGTTCCTGTAAAGCAGTTCTTCCAACGTCTAGACCAGCCTAATAGCGTAACCTTCGTTGGTTCGGGTAAACTTGAGGAGATAAGAGAGTATGTTGAAGAGCACGAGATTGGCATGGTGCTTTTTGATGATGACCTATCTCCTAAGCAACTTCGTAACATAGAAAAGGAGCTTCAGGTCAAGATACTTGATAGAACGAGCCTTATCCTTGATATATTTGCAAAACGTGCTCAGTCTGCTCACGCAAAAGTTCAAGTGGAGCTAGCTCAATATCAATACTTACTTCCTAGACTTACTAGGCTTTGGACTCACTTGGAGAGACAAAGAGGGGGGATTGGTATGCGCGGACCTGGAGAAACTCAGATTGAGACTGACCGCCGTATTATCTTGGATAAGATTTCAAAGCTTAAAGAAGAGCTTAAAAGAGTCGATAAGCAGAAGTCTACTCAACGTAAGAACCGTGGTAAGATGGTGCGTGTAGCTCTTGTTGGTTATACCAACGTAGGTAAGTCTACAATGATGAATATTCTTAGCAAGTCTGATGTGTTTGCAGAAAATAAATTATTTGCTACACTTGACACAACTGTCAGAAAAGTAATCATAGAGAATCTTCCTTTTCTTCTTACAGATACCGTAGGATTTATTCGCAAACTGCCTACTCACCTTGTAGAGTCATTTAAATCAACTCTGGATGAAGTAAGGGAAGCTGACTTGCTAATACATGTTGTGGATATATCTCACCCTGGTTTTGCTGATCAGTTTGAGGTTGTGAATAGAACACTAAACGAATCTTGTGATGCAGATGGCAAACCTATGATTGTTGTGTTTAATAAAATTGACGCCTACAGTCATGTACCTAAAGAAGAGGATGACTTGACGCCAAGAACTGCGGAGAATATCACTCTAGATGAACTTAAAACTAGTTGGAGTGGTAAACTTAAGGGGGATTGTATGTTTATCTCAGCTAAGCAGCGTGAGAATATGGAGGAGTTAAAGGAACTAATGTATGAACGTGTGAAAGAGATTCACATTACAAGATTCCCTTATAATGACTTCCTTTTCAATAGTTACGAACAGCAGGACATAGATTAATATCTTCTAAGTTATAAATACATAGGCTTCAAGTTTTTTAGAAAGCTTGAAGCCTATGTATTTATAACTTAGAAGTTCTCCATTATATTGCATTTAAGGTTTCTAAATTGACTCAACTAGTATTAGCTTATAGTATAAATCGCCATTTGGAAGTTAGATATAATAAACGACAAAAGCCCTATCAACATTTCTGTTGATAGGGCTTTTTAAAGCGGCGGCTACCTACTCTCCCACTGTTACGCAGTACCATCGGCGTTATTGGGCTTAACTTCTCTGTTCGGAATGGAAAGA
>JBOFEN010000032.1:0-4033 GCA_051648105.1 Bacteroidales bacterium | reverse complement strand
TTTACATCACTCTTTTATTATCGCTAGGTGTGAGTTTTAACGTATGAGTTGGCTATCTTTTACATTGTTATCGCTAGATAATGGAATAGTTCACAGTAGACTTATATTTATCTCTTAATAATGACTCGTAGATTAATATAATTTATTTGGTTGCAATAGAATCGTATTGCAACCTATTGCAACCGTCTATTGCAACCCGTAAGGGGTTGATTGTGAAGGAGTGTTGCAATGTGGCAATAGAAATCATCAAAACTAAGACTCTGTGAGGAGATTTTACCATTTCATTAATAGTGATTTGTTAAATAGAGGGTTCTTGTTAACTCCTGTCGTACTATTATATTTAGACACTGCCTAATGGTGATTTAGGCTAAGGCTTTTGTGTGGTTGGACTGAGGGTAATTGTTAGTTAGGCACTGCCTAATTTTGCACTGAGTTAGTGGTAGGAAGTCACAGGGTTTTGGGTGTAAACTCACAGGGTTTTACCCCTAAAGTCTTAGACTTTTTGTCCACGGATCTCCACGGATAAGAGCTTTGTTACCACTACGCCATCTTTTTAATTCATAATTGGACTTGTCATCTGACGAGATCAACAGACACGAAGTGGCCTCAACAGTCTCGTCTGGTGATGAGATCTCAACAGCGAATCCTCAACAATAATTATTATGCAGATCTTTTTTGATGTAGATTTATCCTAAGCAGGGGGCGAAGCGACCACTAAGCTATAAGCCCTAAGTCGTTATTGATTAATTTATAATTGACATTTTGCAACTAGACAAAAAAAAGAGCGTTGAAAACTTTCGTTTTCAACGCTCTTTGCGGAGAGAGGTCCGTGAATCTGCCTCTTTATATGCTTCAATATCAATTAATAGCCTTTCGATAGTGACTCCTGATATGAGTTAGTCACAAATTATAGAACAGTCGTTTTTACCACATTTGGCACTGCTGAACTACAAATATTTCGGGTTCAAGTGTAGAGAATCTCTTTCGATTAAACAAGCAATTCATTATCAATCTTTTCGCTTAGTGCAAGCTATATCTATATATAGACTTGCACTAAGCACTAACTTTAACGCTCGTAAATTTTACCGCTGTAAAAACAATATATAGAACGAGAACTATCAGGTATGTTTTTATTATCTTTGCAACAATGGTAAAATTTACCGTTGTAAAATTATGGCTTATGAAATTCTATAATCGCACAAAAGAGATAGCTGATTTGCAGCGAATAAAAGAGATGGCATACAATGGCCACTCTAAACTAACTGTGATAACAGGTCGTCGCAGGATTGGTAAAACATCGCTTATATTTAATGCATTGAAAGAAGATCTGATCGTTTATCTTTTCGTGAGCCGAAAAAGCGAGGCAGATTTGTGTAGTAGCTTTTGCTCAGAAATAGAGCGGCAGTTAGCTATTTTTGTTCCAAAGATGGACTCCTTTATTGAGGTCTTTCGATTTCTGCTGGAACAAGCCAAGAACCAAAAGTTTACGTTGGTGATTGATGAGTTTCAGGAATTTATCAATATCAACGAGTCTATTTATAGCGAAATCCAGAACTACTGGGATCAATACCGTACAATAACTAAAATGAACTTCATCGTCAGTGGTTCGATATACTCGTTAATGACGAAGATCTTTCAAGATAAAAAAGAGCCGTTATTTGGCCGTGCCGATGCGATGATGAAGCTCACCCCTTTTACAACTGCTGTAATGAAGGAGATAATGAGCGATTATAAACCCGACTATACAAACGATGAGCTTCTTGCCATATACACCTATACAGGCGGTGTGCCTAAGTATGTGGAACTGCTGGTGGATAATAAAGCCCTGACAATTCCTAAAATGATTAAATATATCTGTCAGAGCGACTCTCCTTTTATTGATGAAGGGCGTAATCTTCTTATTGGGGAGTTTGGAAAAAAATACGGTAACTATTTCTCAATATTGGATGCTATCTCTTCGGGTATGAATACCCAATCGCAAATAGAGTCGTTTATGGGTGAGAAAAGTATCGGAGGTCAGTTGAGCAAGTTAGAGACGGTGTTTGAAGTAATCAAAAAGTTACGACCTATTTTTGCGAAGGAAGGTTCTCAAACTGTACGATATGAGGTGTCGGATAATTTCTTGCGATTTTGGTTTCGCTACATAGAAAGAAATAGAACGCTGATAGAGTTAGGTAACTACCAAGGGTTGGCTCGGTTGATTAGCGACGATTACCCGACCTATTCAGGCAAGACGCTTGAGCTATACTTTAAACAAAAGATGCAGGAGAGTTTTGATTATCGAGCTATCGGTTCGTGGTGGGAGTCTAAGGGGTCACAGAATGAAGTAGATATTGTAGCTATTGGCTTGGATAATAAAAAGGCATTTGTCGCCGAAGTAAAACGCCAAAAGAAAAATTTCAAACCTCAGTTACTAGAAGCGAAGATTGAAGTGCTGAAAACAAAAGTACTAAACAAATATGATATTGACTGGACTTGTTTGGATATTACGGATATGTGAAATTAAGCTTTACAAGGTTTATATCGAACATTTAATACAGTAACATTAATAGATAGAGATTCCATTTCCCGTTTTTCTTTATAATGGGACAAGTGCAAGGATCATTTTCTGAAATAAAGGAAAGCAATCTCTTTTGGCTTCCTTTATTTCAGAAAAGAGACTTACTGCATAGTCATAATGGACTGTTTATTGAATTTCTTTTATCTCCATAATCGTAAGCAGCGAAAACGAAATATTGGTGGGTGGACTTACCAAGGGTAACTGCAGAGCCGGTTCGGCAATAAAAGTAGCCTTTGAAAAATGAAAAGAAAGAATTTTAGTAAGAAGTTTAAAGAGAACGCTGTTAAGTTGAGTTACGGGCGTTCATCTCAAAGTGCATTAGCAAAAGAGTTGGGTATCTCTCCAACCATGCTTAGTAAGTGGCATAAGGAGTTTTCGGAGTATGGCTCTGCTAGCTTTCATGGTCGAGGTGTAGAGCGACTAACCGATGAGCAACGTAAGATTAAAGAATTTGAAAAGACTCTAAGGGATAGAGAATTAGAGCTTGAGATATTAAAAATGGTGATAGTCATTTTTTCAAAAACAGACAAGTAAAGTATTCATTTATGGATAGCAATAAAGGGCGTTGCTCTGTTGAAATGATGGCACGTGCATTAAATATCAGCCCACGGTCATACGATAATTATAAGCAAGAGAGATACACGGCTCGTATTGAGAGAAAAGAGTATCTACTCTCTATGGTATATTTTAAGTCGACAACTAACTCTAATCACACATACAATATTGCCCCTAATCTGCTAAATAGAGAATTTCAGGTAGATGAACCATCAAAAGTTTGGGTTGGTGATATAACCTATATTCACACCAAAGATGGGTTCATTTACCTGACTACCGTAATAGACCTCTTTGACAGAAAAGTGATTGGCTGGAGTATTAGTAGGAACCTAAAAACTGAATATACGACCGCTGCTGCACTGAAGATGGCTGTTAAGAATAGAACTCCTAAAAAAGGATATGATGCTCCATTCAGGTCGAGGTGTACAATATGCTTGTGAGGAGTTTACAAAACTACTCGGTGAAATGAAAATAGTTCAAAGTATGTCTCGCAAAGGAAACTGCTGGGATAATGCTGTAGCTGAGAGCTTCTTTAAGAGCCTGAAATGTTAACTCATTTATGGAAACAAGTTAATATCGGCGTATCAGATGGAATAGGAGATTTTTGAGTATATCGAATGTTGGTATAATAAGTGCCGCAGACACTCGGCATTGGGAAATATGACAATTGACGAATTTTGGAATAACATAAAACCTATTGATAATTATAAAAATGTTGCTTAACCTCGTCTGCAGTTACCGTTGGGAAGTCCAGATATGAGATAGTTGATCAGATGCGGCAAATAATGAATAAGAAGATAGAGAAGGTTGTTGCAAGAACTAAATTAGCTCAATGGTATGAGCAGATGGAGAGATTTAACAATAAAGCATTTAATACTGTGGGAGAGACCTTCAGGTCTCATTATGATACAATCCTAA
>JBOFEN010000031.1:0-52146 GCA_051648105.1 Bacteroidales bacterium | reverse complement strand
TCAGCTTGATAACTCTGAGCATACATACGGTCTGCCTTAGAGGCCAAACCGCTCTCTTCAAGAAGTATTGCGTCATGAAGGTGCTTATTCATACCCTCTAGTACTTGTTCTCTTAGGAGTACTACTTGGTTGGCAAGTGTTAGAGCATAGTATCTCTCTACAAGCTCCGAAACTAGTGCTGCCTCAGCTTGGTTTCCCTTAGTTTGTGCCTCACGCTCCTTGATCTTAGCAGCTCTATTGGCTGCTGTTATCTTACCACCGGTAAAGATTGGTTGTTGAATAGTCGCACCAACTAGACCTAACTGCTTATCTTGGATAATAAAATTGAAGTCTTTGCTGGCCAATTTACCCATTGCGTCAACTATTATAGGACGAAGGCTCTCGGGTATAACCGGCAGCAGACCAGTGACTGTAGAGCCTAATTGCTCCTTGAGAGGATTGAGGTCAAGGCCTATATCGTCAGACAAGAAGGCATAAGAACCAATCAGTTCAACCTTTGGCATATAGTACCCCAAAGCAGCTTTACGCTCCTTTGATGCTGCCTCATCTTCGTGATGAATTGCTTTCATCATTGGATTGGAACTTTTGGTAATCTCTAGGGCTGCATCTATAGTTAGCATACTCCTATCTGCTGCCTCTTGTGCCATCAGAGCTGTTGATGCGGCTAGCATCAAGGCTGTGATATAACCATATTTTCTCATAGGTTTATATGTTTAAGAGTATTGATTTATTTATCAGGATAGTGATGCTTTGACCATACGTACAATACGTTCCTCTAGCTCTTCAATAGTATTGTCTGCCTCGAAAGCACTCTTGTAGTGTAGTGCATAGTATTGGAATGGTATAGATATTAGTGATAGGAACAGATCGATAGGAGCAGTACTCTGCTTTAGCTCTCCACTTTTCTTGTATCTTTCTATTACTAGGTGTGTAAGATCTCTTATCTGATCTTGAAGTGCTGCGTTCAATGAGTATGAGAAGTCATTGAAAACGATAATAAAAAATTTGATCTTAGAGGGTTGATCCTTTGCCGCTTCTGCTATTAGCCCAACAACACCACGAATCATACCATCTAGATCCACATCTGAATCTAATAGTGACTCTACTCGTTGGTTGATCAGCTCCATAGAGTTCTTAAGAAGAAACTCTATTAGATTATCTTTGCTTGGATAGTGACGGTATAGATAGCCCACAGAGACTTGTGCCTCTTGGGCTATCATTGCTACTGAGCAGTTCAGTATACCTTGCTCACTAATAATATGTAGAGCCGCCTCTCGGATGCGCTCTATCTTTGATTCATCAATTCTTCGTGCCATAGCTTATCTTATAGTTTAATTTACTTTCTAAATCTTACCTTTTTTACTTTTGGCTGCAAAGATGTGTATTAAATTCGAGGTCTCAAAGCTTTTAATGAACAATTATTCATAAATAAATAAAGCTTAATAACACCTTAGTTGTGTCATCTAATAAATACCCATTCCTTATCGTTCGATAAATCAGGGTCATAGGCATAACCTCCTAGCGAGAACTCTTTGAGACGTTCTACACTCTCTATCTTCTCTTTAACTATATAATTGACCATCATCCCTCTAGCTTGTTTTGCCAGAACGGATATTACCTTTAACCCACTCCCTCTATTATCCTTAAATATTGGAGTTATAACTCTTACACTCTTAGATATGGACTTCATATCTATAGCCTTGGAGTATTCCCCCGAAGCAAGGTTAATAAGTATATTATCGGATTGAGCACACTCCTTCAAAAGTTGATCAGTGAGGGTTGCTCGCCAGAAATGGTAAAGATCTTTCGACTCCTCTATCGTGAGTTTTGTTGCCATCTCTAACCTATAGGGCTCTATCTGATCCATTGGACGAAGTACTCCATAAAGTCCAGAGAGAACCCTAATTGAGGATTGTGCAAACTCAATATCTTCTTGGGTAAAGAGTCGTGGTTGCATTGCCTCATATTGCACACCATCGAAGCTCATGATTGCTGCTCTTTTGTTTGAGCCTCCATGAAGTGAGATCATATTTCTCTCATAGGTAAGCTGGGCAATGCTACTACTAATACGCATAAGAGCTTGCAACTCCTCTGGCGAGAAGTGTGCAAGCTCTTGTCTTAACCTTACTGCTTGGGACTCAAACAGTGGTAGGGTTGTGATTGTTGAGTCTGGTATTTGAGACTCATAATCTAGTTTCTTGGCAGGTGAAAGTATTACAATCATCTATTTACATTATTGTTACTATACTATATCATTACTATCCCTTACGAACAGCACGCTTGACATTCTTAATCTTAAGAAGACGTCTAAGAAGTTGGTCAACCTCCTCTGAGGAGTGAACAAAGAGTTCAAAACTACCCTCGAAGATTCCATCCTTGGCTGTTATATTGACACTTCGCATATTGGCTGTCATCTCTTTGGTCAATACTGAAGTTATATTAAAGAGTATCCCCATAGTGTCAATGCCATTTAGCTGTATTGTGACTGGGAATGTTCTTTCACGGAACTCTCCCCAGCAGGTATTTACAATACTACCACCATAGGTACTCTTCTTTCTCATTGCAACGTCGCAATGTCTTTTGTGCACCTCAACAACACCTTCGCTATTGACACAACCAAGAACCTCATCTCCTGGGATTGGAGTACAGCACTCCATCAAACGATAAGAGAGTCCCACCCCTGATTCGCTAAGTACAAAGTCGGACTTCTTATCCACAACTTGTGGTTTATCCTCTCTCTTCTCAGCTACCTTAAATGAAGGAAAGAGAGACCTAAAGAAGCTCTTCTTACCATTTAGTTTGTCCAAGAGTTCATTGTCGAGTATCAATACTCCACTTCCTATCCTAAAGAGTAGGTCGTCCTTGGAGTTCGATCCCGAAAGGTCTATGAGTTTAACTATTGCAGCATTCGCATCTGGACTATCACTAATAAACTTAGTGAGTAACTCTTCTCCCTTGAGCATTGTAGAGCGTCGACGTTTTCTAAGCTCAGAGAGAATCTTCTGTTTGGCAACAGGTGTAATAATAAAGCTTAGCCACTCCTCCTTTATGCGTTGGGCTTTAGAGGTCAACACCTCAACTTGATCTCCCGATTGAAGCTTGTAGCTCAGTGGCACAAGTCTATAGTTCACCTTCGCACCAATACAGTGATTGCCGATATCTGTGTGAAGAGTGTAAGCAAAGTCAAGAGCTGTAGCTCCCAGCGGCATCATCTTCATGTCTCCTTTGGGAGTAAAAACAAATATCTCTGAGGCAAAGACATTGAGCTTGATTGTATCCAAGAAGTCCATCGCAATGGGTTCGGGATTAGCTAGTATCACCTTTACAGTCTCTAACCACTTATCTAGCTCTGTATTCTCGCCTCCCAATCCCATATTCTTATAGTGGAAATGGGCAGCAAAGCCTCGCTCTGCTATATCATCCATACGTTGGCTTCGTATCTGCACCTCAACCCACTGACCATTAGAACCCATGACGGTGCAGTGTAGTGCTTGATAACCATTTGCCTTGGGGCGGTTGACCCAATCTCTTATCCTCTCTGGGTGTAGAGTATATATACCCGTAATAACGTTGTATATATTCCAACACTCCTGCTTCTCGGTGAATCCAACCCTAGGCGTGAAGATTATCCTCACAGCATAAAGGTCATAAACCTCCTCGAATGGGATCTTCTTCTTTTGCATCTTTTGCCAGATGGAGTAGATGGACTTAACCCTCTCCTTCATCTCGTATTGTATGTCTACACTATCCAATCTATCTTGGATAGGCTCAGCAAAGTTGTGATAGATGCGCGAGCGTTCATTGGCGGTCTCCTCTATCTTATTATATATCTGCTCATATATCTCAGGATGTTCATATTTGAAACTCAGATCCTCAAGCTCTGTCTTAATGGCAAAAAGCCCTAGTCTATGGGCTAAGGGAGCATATAGATATAGTGTCTCTCCTGCTATCTTATACTGTTTGGCTGGAGCCATGAAGCTCAGTGTTCGCATATTGTGAAGGCGGTCAGCCATCTTGATGAGAATTACACGAACATCATTTGCCATAGTAAGCAAAAGACGCCTAAAGTTTTCGGCCTGCGATGATGTATTATCGCCAAATATCCCCCCGGCAATCTTGGTCAATCCATCAACTATCTCTGCTACTTTGTCGCCAAACATCTGACGTATATCATCTACCGTGAACTCTGTATCCTCAACCACATCGTGTAGAAGAGCTGCGACAATAGATGTTGATCCTAGCCCCATCTCTTTGCAAACTATGTGTGCTACAGAGATTGGGTGAAATATATATGCTTCACCTGATTTGCGGCGAAGTCCTGTATGTGCAGTCTTAGCGAAGTTGTAAGCCTTGGTTATTACCTCAACTCTCTTTCTATGAGGTGAGTTGAGATAGTCCGTAATGAGTGCTTGGAATGCATCCTCAATGCGCAACTCCTCCTGTTGGTGAAACTCCTGAATATTGGTTTTATCTTCTTTCATAGTTGACTTTTCGATCTTATCATTACAAATGTACTACTTTTTTAAGATCACACTAAAATAATAGAACAAACTAATAACGAATTAGAGGTGCAATATAGGCTACTTTTATTTAAAAAAGAGAGTGATGAGAAAAAGAATTTGTTTCTTTGTATCATCTCTACAAGCTATAATGCAACTAAAATCATGCTCAAAATATACAAAGCCTCTGCTGGGTCAGGGAAAACATACAATCTGACACTAGAGTATCTAAGACTTCTTTTCAACTCCAAGGATAGCTATCGCCATATCTTAGCTGTGACATTTACTAATAAAGCCACAGAAGAGATGAAGAGCCGCATCGTTAGTGATCTACACAAGATTGCTAGTGGTGCTAAATCTGGTTATATAGATATCCTTTGTCAAGAGTTTGAGCTTGAAGAGAGGGAGCTTAGAGATAGGGCTAGAGTCACTCTAACTCAGCTTCTTCATGACTACTCCTCATTCAACATAAGCACTATTGACAAATTCTTCCAACAGACCATGAGAGCTTTCACTCGTGAGATTGGTCTTCAAGGTGGTTATAACGTAGAGCTTGACTCTGACAGAGTACTCTCTGAGGCCGTCGACTCTATGTTGCTCTCTTTGTCGCAGAACGAGAATAGTGAGCTTCTGAACTGGCTACTCGAATACTCTGAGTCTCTGGTTGAGGATGGTGGCAACTGGAACTTTACTAATCAGATCAAATCTCTTGGTTCTGAGATACTAAAGGAGGAGTATAGATTAAAGAGCAGCCAACTCGATGAGACTCATCTGACAAAGATTCAGATGAGAGAGTACATTAAAACTATGTTTAGTATCAAACGTGGTTTTGAAGCTAAAATAAGAGAGAGTGGCTCTAAGGCTATGGCTATACTTGACTCGGCAGGAGTTGAGAGTAGTGATATGCCTAAGTATGGAGTAAGGGATCAGTTTGAGAAGTGGAAGCTTGGAGATCTAAAGGAGTACAAGAAGGCCTTTGAGGCTGTTGATGAGCCCGATAAGTGGACCAAAGCTAAGCCTAAAGCGGATGTCAAAAGTAGAGTTAGTGAGGCTTACTACTCAGGGGCTGGGGAGATACTACGCCAGACTGTAGAGTTATATACTAATGAGATGTGGAGGTATAAGTCTGCCGTTGCTATTCTACAGAATATATTCACTCTTGGTATCATCAATGACATAAATAGACAGATACAGGATTACAAGAGAGAAAATAATATAATGCTATTGGCAGATACAACTCAACTGCTAAATAAGATCATTGATGGTAGTGACACTCCTTTTATTTATGAAAAGATAGGTACTCACATCAACCACTATATGATTGATGAGTTTCAAGATACCTCTGGAATGCAGTGGAGCAACTTCTCTCCACTACTGCACGAGAGCCAATCGTCAGAGCACTTCAATATGATAGTTGGAGATGTAAAGCAGAGTATCTATCGTTGGAGAAGTTCTGACTGGCGCCTACTAGACTCTAAGCTATATGAGGAGTTCGATGAGTCTGAACGTTGTGACCAAGTACTAAAGGTAAATTACCGAAGTCGCCCAGAGATCATAAACTTCAACAATGCATTCTTCAGAATTGCGGCCGCAACACTCCAGCGCATATTCAATGAGGAGTTGGAGAGCTCTGTTATTGCGGGTGATAAGAGTGAAATGAGTGACAAGATTGTCTCTGCTTACCAAGATATCTATCAAGAGATCTCGCCTCAGAAGTTAGAGACCAAAGGAAGGGTTTCGGTTGAGTTTATAGAGCAGAACGGAAGAAATAAAGAGGAGTGGAAGCGTGAGGCTCTTGAGAGGATGACTGCCCAAGTGATGAAGCTTCAAGAGAGAGGTTACAGACTTCGAGACATAGCCATATTGGTTCGTACAAATGGGGAGGCTATAGAGATAGCGTCTCACCTTTTGCAGTATAAGATGGAGAACCTCGATAGTAAGTATAGATTTGATATTATCTCCAACCAGGCTTTGCTTCTAAACAATGCTCCTTCTGTGAGACTAATATTGAGTATTCTTAAATACTTTAGGGATCCCTCTGAAGAGGTCAACAGAACAATTGTCGCTACGGAGTATGCAGTGCAACACAATGGTATGGCTCAATCTGAGGCTATCTCCGGATACTTCGACTCTATTGATAGAGGTAACTCCTCTGAGGGCGAAGCAATATCTCTTTTTGAAGAGGAGCTAGAGGAGGAGCTACGTAAGATTGGTCGCAAACCTCTTTATGAGATGTGCGAACAGATTGTTGCCAACTTCCTTCCAAAGAATAACAGTAAAGACAAGATATTCATACAAGCACTTCTAGATACTGTGCTTGACTTCACACACAATCACACGTCGGATCTAGCTGCATTCCTTGATTGGTGGGAGGAGTTTGGTATTAGAAAAACCATTACCACACCTGAGTCACAGGATGCCATCCAGATCATTACTGTACATAAGTCTAAGGGATTATCTTTCCCCGTGATGATTATCCCCTTCTGCGACTGGACACTCTCACCAAAGAACACCATGCTTTGGTGTACTCCACAAGTTGAGCCTTTCAGCGAGATCCCTCTCCTCCCGGTGAAGTATAGAAAGGATCTCTTAGAGACAATCTTTGCTGAACCTTATCTTATTGAGAGGTTACAGACTCTGATAGACAACCTCAATGTGGCATATGTGGCCTTCACTCGTCCAGAAGAGGAGATGATACTTATTGGACCAAAGGGCAAAGAGGGTGATTACAGCTCATTCTGCAAACTGATGTATAACATCATTAATGAATCTTCGCAGGTTGGTGATGACCTTGGAAATAGTTACATCAATCTTCAAGACTATTGGAGTCAACAGGAGTCTCTCTTTACTCTTGGCGAGGAGTTTAATGTAAAAAAGGAGTCGGACAAAAGAGAGAATCAACTATCTAGTTCAAACTTCATAAGCTTTGACCCTTATCACAACAAACGTATAGAGTTGAGATTCTATGCTGATGAGTATTTCACTGATGGTAATGAACGTCGATCAGGTAAGATTAGACACGAGATTCTAAGCCGAGTAAATACTCTAGATGATCTACAAAGATCTGTTCAACAAGCTATTATTGATGGACTAGCTACCACCCAAGAGTGTTTAGGGTATGAGAAGGAGCTGGCTGAAAAGCTCAAAAGAGCAGAGGTTGCCTCATGGTTCTCGCCCGACCAAGAGGTCCTAAACGAGATTTCTCTTCTTCACCCTAGTGGGACAATGCTTAGACCTGATAGGATTCTCAGGTCTGGCGATAGCATTACTGTTATTGACTACAAATTTGGTAAGGAAAATAACAGCAACAGAAAGCAGGTAGAGGATTATATAATCATGATCAAAGAGATGGGATACAGCAATGTAGTGGGTTATTTATGGTATGTGATGGCGGATAAGATAGAGGAGATAAGAGTTAATCTTGCTTTTTGACACTATTTAAATCCTTTGCATAAATAAATCATTAACTTTGCATCCGCATTTTTCAAACTATAAAAATGAGAGTTGTAACAACAATTGAAGAACTTAAAGCTAGTATAATAGCGGCTAAGTCAGAGGGAAAGAGAGTCGGATTTGTTCCTACAATGGGGGCACTTCACAACGGCCACATCCAACTTGTGCAACGTTGCGTTGCAGAGAATGAGTTTAGTGTAGTTAGCATATTTGTCAATCCTACACAGTTCAATGACAAGAGTGATCTAATAAAATATCCACGCACACTTGAGGCAGATTGTAACCTTCTTGAACCTACAGGTTGTGATTTGGTTTTCTCGCCTTCAGTTGAGGAGATATACCCACAGGAGGATACAAGAGTATTTGATTTTGGAGCTCTAGAGTCTGTAATGGAGGGCAAGTTTAGACCTGGTCACTTCAATGGTGTAGCTCAAGTAGTAAGCAAACTATTTGATGCGGTAGAGCCAGATAATGCCTATTTTGGCGAGAAAGATTTTCAGCAACTTGCTATCATCCGCCAGATGATAAAGATACTAAAATCACCAGTTAACATTATTCCTTGTCCTATTGTAAGGGAGGAAAGTGGACTTGCAATGAGTAGCCGTAACAGCAGGCTTACTCAAGAGCAACTTGCTGTAGCTCCTACTATATATGCTACTCTTAAGGATAGCTATAATAGTGCTAGAGGTATGACTGTTGAGCAGGCTGAGAAAAGTGTTGTTGATGCTCTCAATGAGGTTGAACATCTAAATGTTGAGTACTTCAACATCGTTGATGCAAACACACTTCAACCTATCAACAGTTGGGATGAATCAAACTACATTGTAGGATGCATAGCCGTATTCTGCGGTGATGTACGTCTTATTGACAATATCGTATACTAATAGCAAAGATAACAAAGAACACATCATGACTATAGAAGTAATGAAATCGAAGATACACCGTGTAACAGTTACGGATGCTAATCTTCACTATATTGGCAGCATAACCATTGACGAAGCATTGATGGAGGCAGCTAACATCATCGAGAATGAGCGCGTTTATATTGTAAACAACAATAACGCAGAACGCCTAGACACATATGTAATTAGAGGCGAGCGCAACTCGGGTATGATATGCCTAAATGGTGCTGCTGCACGCAAGGTGCAAGCTGGTGATGTGATCATCATCATGTCATATGCTCAGATGGATTTTGAAGAGGCTAAGAACTTTAAGCCAACAGTAATATTCCCAGACACAGAGACTAACCGTCTTATCTAATATTGAGCTAAGCTCAGTAATAATATCAACAAGACGCAAAGTTGTAGAAGCCGACTTCTTCATCTTTGCGTCTTGTTGCATAATCATATAACATCTCCTTTGAGAGAATAAACAGAGAATAATGTACTCCAACAAATCAATCTTAAACATATCATATCCGATATTCCTAAGCCTAATAGCTCAGAATATTGTCAATGTCACCGACACCGCATTTCTTGGTAGAGTTGGTGAGGTGGAGCTTGGCGCTTCGGCCATTTCTGGCGTATTATATATTGCTATATATATGCTAGCGTTCGGCTTTAGTCAAGGCTCACAAATATTGATTGGCAGAAGAAATGGCGAGAAGAACTTCAACTCCATAGGTGAGATCTTTATCCAAGGCTCACTATTCCTTGCCATGCTTGGTGTTGTGGTCTTTGCTACAATATACTCCTTTGGAGAGATGGGACTTCGCAGTTTCCTTCAATCAACTGACATTGCAGATGCCGCAACAAAGTTCCTAAACATTCGAATACTAGGAGTACTGTTTGTATTCCCCAACGTGATGTATAGAGCCTTCTTCGTGGGGATTACAAGAACAAAGATCCTTACTATCAATGCTATCATCATGTCCACTGTCAATATCATATTAGACTACGCACTAATATTTGGGAATTTTGGACTCCCACAGATGGGTATTGAAGGAGCTGCACTAGCTTCTGTCATAGCAGAGGCCTCCTCAGCTATATTCTTCACTATCTATCTATTCGCAAAAGTTGATTGGAAGAAGTATGGATTCTCGTTAAACATTAGATTAAAACCATCCGTGATACGAAGCATGCTTGATGTATCTATATTCACTATGCTTCAGTCGTTCGTATCACTTGCTACTTGGTTCCTATTCTTTGCTTTTGTTGAGCAGCTTGGTGAGAGACCACTGGCAATTTCAAACATAGTAAGAAGCCTTTACATGCTATTCTTCATGCCTGTGATGGCGCTTGGAGCAACAGCAAACACCATGGTTAGTAATGCCATTGGCTCAGGGGATGACGATCAAGTAGTTCCTATAGTATACAGAATCATCAAGGTGTCATTCTATATACTAATACCAGCAGTAGTTATTCTATCAATCTTCCCAGAGTGGTTCATCAAGATATATACCACTGACGCAAGTTTGATACAAGAGACAATAGCCCCTATGTGGGTATTAGCCTCATCCACACTATTCGGATCTGCTGGCAGCATACTCTTCAATGCCATTTCAGGAACAGGCAATACACGCTCCAGCCTATTCTTTGAGGTTATTACTCTGATAGTCTATGTAGCATATATGGCATTTATCATACTCTATCTAAGAAGCTCTGTGGCTCTTTGTTGGACCACAGAACTTGTATATTGGTTTGTTTTGGTTGTTATCTGTTGGCCATACCTGATCAGTGGCAAATGGAGAGGGAGAAAGATCTAATTGACAACTAGTTTTAGTTTTAGCTCCATTGTAGGCTCTTCTATTTAGCTACTATCACTTTACTTATAAAACTTTTTCTTATCTTTCGGCAGAAATAGTAAACCCTAAACAGAAATAAGATATGAAAATGAGAATTGCACTGTGCCTAGCACTTATAACAGTTGGCATATCATCACTATCTGCTCAATTTGGCAAAAAACCTGTTGGCAACAACAACTATGTAACAATAACAAAGCCTGTAGAGGACTTCACTAAGTTAACTATTTGGCCTAAGGTGAATGTTTATCACAAAGTAAATCCAGACTCAGTTGGACAAGTTAGAATCTATGGTGAGGAGAACATTATTCACCTACTTGATTTCACAGTCAACAAGGGTAAGATGAACATTGCCTTCATAAATAATATGTCTGTTGACTTTGGTTTCATAACTATCAACATCTACTCTTCTGACCTAACTGAGGCTGAAGTAGCGGGTGAAGGAGTATTGGAGCTTAAGAGTCAGATAGCAAACCCTGAGATTAAGCTTATTGTAGGTGGCAATGGTCAGATCGACGCAAAGAACCTGCACGCTGGTGTGGTTAAAGCTCACATCGCTGGAGGGGGCGACATCAAGATGGCTGGAAGAACTGGCTATGCTTCTTACACAGTAAACGGTAGCGGAGAGATCAGAGGACGTGAGCTAGTAGCCGAAGAGGTTAACTGCAACTCAACAGGTACTGGTGACATCCTTTGCAATGCTGAGAAGTTGATTAAAGCTAGACTAATCGGAACGGGTAATGTATACTACGATGGTGATCCTATAATTAAGAAGACTGTCATCGGAAAAGGTAAGATAATCAAACAAGATGCAGCTACGAAGTAGGCTGATCACTACATTATAATATAGGGGTTCTAATTGAAAATAATCAATTAGAACCCCTATTATCATATTGATTAGTTAGGGTTTGACACATATATTAGGTTGGTATGAATTGGGTAACGTTAGAGAGTTATTGCCACATGGCCAGAGTTAAAGTTTAGTAGCACTGCACTATCAATGCCATAGGCTAATAGCTTTCCTCTACTTCAGTAAGAAGATTGATCGTTGCTACTGGGATTAATTCAGACAGCACAGGGGTAACAAAGCTCCCATACGTGGAGATCCGTGGAGAAAATGGTTTAGATGCTTTGAGGTTAGCAAGAGAAGATCAGCGGGAATAATTCCCCTCAATTATGAATTATGCATTCGGCATTATGAATTGAACAGATGGCATAGTGATAACGAAGCTCTCATCCGTGGACAAAAAGTCTGTGACTTTAGGGGTAAAACCCTTTGAGTTTGAACCCAAAACTCTTTGACTTCACACCCCTAACTCACTGCTAAATTAGGCAGTGCCTAACTCATCGTTAGCCTCAGCCTAACCTCTCAAAAGCCTTAGGGTAAATCAACATTAGGCAGTGGCTAAATATCAGATTATATCAGAAGTTAACAACCACCCCTAATTTAACAAATCACTATTAATGAAACAGCAAAATCTCCTCACAGAGTCTTAGTTTTGATCATTTCTATCTACACTATCTACACCGCTGGTGATTATCAACCCCTTACGGGTGTAGATAGAGATGTAGATAGGATGTAGATAGAAATCTATCTACATCCTATCTTTTTATCTTAATTAGGGTGTCAATATTAAGAGTTAATATAGAGTTTCGAGTGAACTATTCAACAAATGTGCATTCATAAGTAAGATAGAAGGAGTTAACTTGTTAATTCCTTAGTGTGGCGATAGAAGAAAACAGATTTTTTTCTCACAGAGTTTGAAAAACGATGGTAGTAAATGGATTTTACAAAAGAGTAGCTAATTATTTATCATTAAAGATAGTATTACCCACTCTATTTTGAACTAATAACTCCATAACATCATCAAAAGAAGCATCTTTTAGCAACACAACCTTATCCCTATCCAGAAGATATAGAGTAGGCATAGCCTTGAGATCATAAATATGCTCATCAAATAGAGCACTATTATAGCCGTTAACCCACTCTTTTGGGTAATCAGTTGAGCGCCACATATCCAAATCACGATCAGGATATATAGCTACCACTTTTATGATCTCATTACCGGCAAATATGTTCTCATCTTTGATCCGACTCTTTAGTATGTTACACTCTTCACAATCTGGATTATTGAAGAATAGAAGGGTAAATTGAGACCTTATACCATAAAGAGAGCCTCTCGCACCACTAGGGCTAGTATATATAAAATTAGCCGCCTTATCCCCCACTCTATTCTTCATTATCATATGAAGAGTATATCTGGGTCTAATCTTTTGAACATCATCCAGGTATCCACTTGAAATCATCTCGTTTAATACCGGAAGATATAACTCCTCATCGCGAAAGGGTGAGTTTAGGTCATATAGATACTTCTCTGATAGATTGGCAAAGTGGATAAAGATAGTAGAATCAACAGCTGCTCTCTTGATTAAATCTTCAATTGCAACCCTTGAGTTTTCAGGGCTATTAGCTTGTAATATCTCTAAAAAGTCAACAAATATCCTCTCTGTAACATCGGAAGAGCTGAGAATTGTTTTGTCAGTGAAGTCAAAATTATCCCAATATCTGGAAGTAAGAATATTCATTCTCTCCTTTGGATCAGTAACTAAGTCTGGTATGGAGGGTAGCTCGAATGAGTCTATAGGTTTAGATTCAATATCACTCGTTACTTCTTGAGTAGTGGTATTACTCACCTCTTTACAAGAGATCATTAAGAGTATTAATACAATAAAAGTGCTCCAATTATTCATTATTCACCAATTATTACTGCTAATCACAAATATATAAGACAACAAATATAAGGAAAAGAGCATTAAAGATTGACACTCCTTCTATACTAAAAGTTGTAGTATGGCTTACTATTGGTGATATATTAAAGTATAACACTAAACAGCCGAGAGAGTTAAATAGCATTAATTAGGCTCTTAGCATACAATCAGCTTAAAAAAAAAAGTACATTTGTAAATATAAACCAATGCAATAGAGGGTTATTGGTTAATTATTAGCAACTACAACCCTATTATTAACTTAATTGTAATACAAATAAAAACTACAAACATGAAATTAATGATTATGCAAAGATTGGGATTACTCCTAAGTGTTATACTTCTCATTGGAGGAACTATTTCCTGTTCATCATCAAGAACAGAGACTATGCGTGTGGCATCTGAGAGAGTTGATTGTTTTGGTTTTGATGAGCAGTTGTGCTACAAGGTAAAGCATCAAGGAGATGATCATTGGTCTATGTTTTACAACTCTATTGATGGATTCAACTTTGAAAGTGGTTATGAGTATAACCTTAAAGTAAAGATAGTTACTATTGACAATCCTATGGCTGACGGTAGTTCTGAAAAGTACTATCTGAAGAAGGTGTTATCAAAAGTCAAGGTAGAGTCTGATGATCTAGAATAGGATGGTATTTTATCCGAGAGTATTCTAGCGATATATAAGTGATGAATTACAATTACAACTGAATTTAAAGAGTAGTGATTGTGATTCATCTTTTTTACTATTTAGCTATTGCGGGATACTTTAGTAAAGCCCAAGTAATAATGTTGAAATATCTATTAGTTGATAGTTTTCTAGGATAAAGAGGACCATTTAATGTAACAAATATGTTCAATAGCTTAAAAATAGAGACTATTATTGCCTTATAAAAGCAATCACAATATGTCATCAAAAATATTGATAGTCGATGATGATACATCATTCTGAATTATGTTGGAGAAGTGGTGTATTAAGAATAACTACGACTGCTCTACTGCCACAGAGTGCTCAAAGGCAAAATCCATGTGTTGTTCTAAAGTTTACTTTAGCCTTAGCACTCTGTCCCGATTTAGTTGTAATAATTATCACACCATTTGCTGCACGAGAGCCATAAAGTGATGCAGCGGCAGCATCTTTAATCACGGTCATTCTCTCAATGTCTGATGGATTGAGTGTTGCCATTACACAACCACCTATAGTTGAGAATAGAGTCTAGAATAGCGGGGATTATGTGTAGGAAAAATCCACACATAATCCCCGCTATATTCTACAAGTGAGTCAATAAATCTACTCAGCAAACTCAAAGTCTAACTCAGAAATGCCAATCATAGGTTGATCAGCCACTATTTTTACTGCTCTAAATCTGATGTATCTTCCTCGAGCTCTGCCAGAAAGCTCTATATCTTGTTCGATAGGGTTATTTACAATATTACCAAACTCTCCTTTTGCAACAGGATCACTCCAATCAATACCATTATCTGAGACAGAAAACTCATATTGAGAGACAATACCCCTTGCCCAACGAGCCTGGTCTGGTGTCCACTTAATCCTCTTGATCTCTTTCATTTCGCTAAAATCAATGATCACATCCATGCAGTTCCTTTGAGTTACCCATGTCGTATTAACGTTGTCATCAAAAATAATTGAATCAGCTGAAGGGTATCCTACCACACTCCACTTATCCTTTGTGTGCCTAAAGTCTCTAGTAGATACTTCACTAACACTCTTTCCTGAAGTTGCTATAGCATTAATTTGACCTATATGATTATACAGAAAGGGTTCTTTATAGAGTTTGCCTTTTGATGGTTTTCGTCCATCAGTTGTATAATGAATATCAGCATGTTGATCTCCATTACTTATCTTCACAAAACCATTCTTGTCTCTAAATATAGAGGGTACTGCTTGAGCAACAGTTGCATTAAAAAGCTCAAAGGCTGACAGTTCTATCTTTGTATGGCTATCGTTTAGCTTAACCCTAATAGCCTTAGCTCTTATCTCTGGATACCTTAATATTCGCTTATAGCCTATTGTTGTCTGCTCATCAATAATTCGCCACTTCTTGTCAACTAAAGCCTCAACTGTAAATTTCTTTACACTCTGCCCATTTGATATATTCTCTGCCAACATAATTCTGTTGAACTTTATCTCACGAGGGAATAGCACCTCAACTGTTGACCCTGAATTCAACTCAATATAGCTATCCATCTCACCATCAATAAGCGGGTTATTCTCAATCTTATTGCCATCAACAAATATTGAAGTTTTATCTCCTATCAAGTTATTCGATAGCTCTTGACTATATTGCTTATACCAATCAACCAATCTTAAAGAGTCTACAGGGTGAACTAAACCGTCCTTGTTAGGCGGTATATTAAGGAGTAACAGACTATTGCGTCCAACACTCTCATAGTATATATCTATCATTTGGGAGAGAGACTTGAGTTTATGATCCTCTGATTGGTGGTAATACCATCCTGGTCGAATAGATACATCAGTCTCTGATGGCATCCATGTAGACCCATCTGCATGCCCTCTATTTAGTTGATGGCGTACTAACTCACCCTTTGAAAACTGACCAATAGTACTCCAATGCTCTTGACCTGCAAAGCCCTCTTCATTACCCACCCAACGAATATCAGCAATAGCTCCACCATGGATAATACAATTAGGTTGTAATCTCTTCACCATTGATGAGACTCTTTCCCACTCATAATAGTCACCATTAATGCTTCTTGTATGTAATGAGTCAGTACCATAATATCCCCTTCCACCATTTGCACCATCGAACCATATCTCAAAAATATCCCCATAGTTAGTTAGAAGCTCCTCGAGCTGTCCACATAGGTAGTTATTATATTCAGGTTTACCATAATCAGGGTGATTACAGTCCCAAGGAGATAGATATAGCCCCATCTTTAGACCATACTCCTTACAAGCATCACTAAACTCCTTAACTAAATCTCCCTTTCCTTCTTTCCAAGGGGAGTTTTTAATACTATGCTCGGTGTATTTTGATGGCCAAAGACAAAATCCATCATGGTGTTTAGCTGTTAATATAACCCCTTTTAGACCTGCTTCCTTACAGGTTCTCACCCACTGTCTACAATATAAATTTGATGGATTAAATAGTTCTGGGGATTCATTTCCATATCCCCACTCCATATCTGTGTATGTGTTAATACTAAAGTGAATAAAGGCAATAGTCTCCAGCTTCTGCCACTCTAACTGTAATGGAGATGGCTTAGGTAGCTCATTTGCCAATATTAATGACGATGGTAGTAAAAGTGCAGATGTAACCACCCCCGCCATGATAAGCGAGGAGCGTAAAAAGGATCTCTTCATTGGGTTTCGATTTGGTTATTTTTCTATAGTTAATAATTCAGGTTGAGTATAACTCTAAAGTTATTCAATAATGGATCATCTTCTGAATAACTACTATTGGTCTTTTAGTATTTCAATCATTTGAGGTCTAAAATTATCACCCCAAGTCTCAATAAGTGCTATTATAGGTATTAGGCTCCGACCTTGTTCTGTAATTGTATACTCTGACCTAGGTGGAAGTTCCGCAAATATCTTCTTGCTGATCATCCCATGTATCTCTAACTCTTTTAATTGCTGGTCAATGACTCGAGGTGTAGCATCTTTAAACTCACGATGAAGCTCACTTGGGCGCATACTTTTACTGTTTAGCGAAACAAGTATGCAAGACTTCCACTTCCCACCTATAACAGCCATCGTGATCTTTATACCACAACTAATATCAAAAGGTATCTTTTTCTTATACATAACAATCACATATTTCTGCGAATTTAGTGATGATTCTCTATTATTTGTAAGATATATAGATTAATTTATCGTTATATGATTAATTTACCACTACTTGACTTGTTCATATGCTACCGTTAACTTTGCTCTCAATACTGATGAATGGGTAGAAAACATCAGTTAGTTCTAATTATTCATTCAATAACAAACTCAACATTTACAAATCTGAGAATATGAAAAGAGAGACAA
The DNA here is from genome assembly GCA_051648105.1 of Bacteroidales bacterium. Lineage (GTDB taxonomy): Bacteria > Bacteroidota > Bacteroidia > Bacteroidales > UBA7332 > UBA7332. The sequence goes on along the minus strand of JBOFEN010000031.1, from coordinate 34,673 downwards.
ATATATTAAGATTGATATATCCTCAATGGCAGGGTGGAGTAATTTCTAGTTGGATGCCAGATATAGCCCCCCATGATGCTTCTCGTGGGTATCACCTAGGATCCCAACTACTAAAAATACTTGCTCCTCAAAATGGACAGAGAGAGGTTGAAGTACCTATTACATTGGATATAGAGAGCCATGAGATAGAGAACGGCATAAGTGGATATCGGGCTATTATTGATCAGAGTAGTGCCGCACTAAGCATCTTGAATAATGAGAATCCTGATAGGATTGTAACGCTTGGTGGTGAGTGCTCGGTGAGCGTAATTCCATTTACTTACCTAGCCAAAAAGTATGGTCCCGAAGAGGTTGCTACAATATGGATTGACGCTCATGCAGACCTAAATAAACCATTTGATTCATATACTGGATATCATGCTATGGCTCTTGCAGCTAGTTTTGGCGTCTGTGATAGTGCTATCGTTGATCTATTACCCGCTTTTCTAAACCCTTCTAAGAGCCTTCTTGTAGGTCTAAGAACATGGGGAAATGGAAATGCATCTCTTGAGAGACAAAGAGAATTTGGAGTTGAACATATCTCGTCAGAGGATGCTAACCAGAGTAGCTCAAAACTTATCGAGTGGATTGGGCGTAGCAAAACCTCAAAGGTTCTTATACATTTCGACCTCGACGCTCTCGATCCTAAGGAGATGGTCGCAGGTGTGGCTGATGATCCTGATGGACTAACTATTGAAGCTGTTATTCGTATAATCAATGATATTGCAGCTAAGTATGATATTGTTGGATTGACAATAGCTGAACCTATGCCTCGGATAGCCATTAAAATCAGTAATATGCTCAGTAAAATATCTATCTTAAACGATTAGACAGAACCAATTTTAGCCTCTTATTTTGTAAAATACAAAATAAGAGGCTAAAATTAGTTCTGAGAAAGCTAAAAGAAATACCTTATAACGTTATGCATATTTAGGACTCAATATAATGTAAGCTAAACAGACAACCCCATATTATAAGCTTCAATCAAAGAGTTGTGCCCCTTGATGTCACCAACATGCCAAACCCCTAACCCATAGACTACCCCTTTGTTAACCGGGTTCTCAAGACAATCTAAGAAGCCTTGAAAAGTATCTAAAGTTCGTTCCATTTTAGGTTGATCATCCTCGGCTGCTGTAATAATAAAATAGAACTCCTTATCTCTGATCTCTGTATATCGAGAGCAACAACGATCAATCACTGTTTTCATTTGTGCACTCATAGTATAGAAGTAGACTGGAGTTGCCATAACTACAACATCTGCATCTATGATTCTTTGGAGCACTTCAGGCATATCATCCTTTTGAGGACAAGGCTTACCATAAGAGCTACAAGCGCCACATCCCGTACAAAAATTAACCTGCTTATCTCTTAAGAAGATCTTATCTACCTTATGACCTACATCATTAGCCCCACGATAAAACTCATCGCAAATAGTGTCTGAATTCCCTCCTCTTCTAGGGGAAGAGGATAGTATTACTACTTTCTTCATATTATATTGTTTTGTGTTACGTGTAGGCAAAACTACTCTATATAATATAAGCTCGTGATAAACTAATTACTGAGATCATTAAACATATTACTGATAATAATTTTTAGCACTTGGAGATCTCTGCTTTATTCTTCTTAAACGGCAGCAGTGGTTAGGAATATTTAAATATGAAATAGATGAATGGTATTTCAGTCAAAAAAGCCCATTAATCGGGCTATTTTGATCTCACAAAGCTATACAAATTGTACTCTTTATAGAAATTAAACTATTCGGTGTGAGAATATTTATAACTTTGCGAAGTGCAACTATCTAAAAATATGCACATCAAAGAGCCATAAAAAGCTCATTACCACGGCTTATTACACAATCATGACATAGTGCTCATTGTAGTTAAAAGCTTTTAAATAAATTATTATGAATAATTTCTTGAATATGGCAATTGCTGCTGCTATTGATGCAGGAGCAGAGATTATGAAAATATATAATGATCCAACTTCTGATTTCGAAGTTGAGATTAAGAGCGATAACTCTCCACTTACTATTGCAGATAAAATAAGTAATGATGTTATTACATCTTACCTAAGAGAGTCAAATATCCCAATATTAAGTGAGGAGATGAAGCAAGCTCCATTTAGTGAGCGTAAGGACTGGGACACCCTTTGGGTTGTTGACCCCATTGATGGTACAAAAGAGTTCATTAAAAAAAATGGAGAATTCACAGTTAATATTGCTTTAGTTAAGAACCATACTCCTATTCTTGGAGTTGTATATCTACCTGCTAAGGGGTTGCTCTATTTTGCAGATGAAAAGATTGGTGCATATAGAATAAGAACTTCTAGTTCAGATATGGTTAATATAATGGCGAATTCAATTAAGCTTCCAATTGAACGCTCTGAGAAGATTTATAGAGTGGTGGCTTCTAGGTCTCACTGTAATGAGGAGACTACTCGCTTCATAAATGAACTCAAAGAGATTCATGGCAACGTTGAATTAGTTAGTAGTGGTAGCTCCATTAAAATTTGTCTCGTAGCTGAAGGTAGCGCTGATATATACCCTAGGTTTGGGCCAACTATGGAGTGGGACACAGCTGCAGGACATGCTATTGCTCTATATGCAGGATTTCAAGTAGTTGAAGCTTACAGTAATATTCCTTTAGCATACAACAAAGAGAATCTTTTGAATCCCTATTTTATTGTAAAGTAACCTCTTAGTGAATTATATGACAGCAGAAGGAATTCTTGTTCTTGTATTGATTGTTGGGATGATTGCGATACTTATGAAGGATCGAATGCGTCCTGGCATTACTCTGTTTACAGTAGTAGTAATAATGCTACTTTTTGGCATCATTGATGCCAATGAAGCTCTTACAGGATTTAGTAATAGAGGTATGATAACCGTAGGGTTGTTATATCTTGTTAGTGAAGGTGTGAGTCGTAGTGGTGCTCTGCGAAGAGTGGCTGCTATGATGTTTCCAACTAAAAAAGGAAATATCCCTCGAATGCTAACTAAGATGTTAGTACCCGTAGCAGCCCTTTCTGCGTTTTTGAATAACACTCCTATTGTCATAATCTTTGCTCCTATGTTTAAGCAGTGGGCAGAGACATTGGGTGTACCATCCAAAAAGATACTTATTCCTCTATCATTTGCGACTATTCTCGGTGGTATGTGTACTGTTATTGGTACAACAACGAATCTTGTAGTGGATGGGATGATGATAAGTGCTACAGGTAAAGGTCTCGCACTATTCGAGGTTGGTAAGGTTGGGCTCCCTATTGCGATAGTTGGTCTTATATATCTTGTATTTGCTTCTAGATATCTACTTCCTGGTTCTCCAAATAATACTAAGAGTAAGAAGGAGGCTTTTAAGGAGTACTTCTATGATGTCACAGTACCCAAGTCAAGTCGATTGATTGGTCTGCCCATAATAAATGGTTCTCTTGATGTGATGCCAGATATGACAATTCAGTCAATTCATCGCCAAGGAGAGAATCTAGTGACTGAAGATAACACAATCAGCATAGAGAGTGGTGATCAGATACGCCTCTCTGGAACCTCACAGGGAATACATAGAGTTGTTGCAACCCCAGATCTTATGCTTAATGCTCTAGAGAATTGTGACTCTGATTTTAAGAAAAGAGCTACAAAACAGGTGGAGTCGGTATTGGCTCCTCGCTTTCCCGGCATAGGACAGACACTTGAAGAGTTTGACTTCTACAGACACTATGGAGCAATAGTTATGGCTATTCACCGAAATGGACATAGAATGACAGAGGGATTAAACAAAATCAAGCTACAGGAGGGTGACAACTTAGTATTACTAACAGACAATAGCTTCGTTGATGCCTGGGGTGACTCGAGCGTATTCTACCTCTTAGCTGAGACTGGCGAGATAAAACAATCTAACTCTCAGAAAAAACGAATATTTGTACTCATACTAACCATGTTCATGGTACTTGGAGCTGCTTTTGGGGATAAGATTAATCTCCCGTGGGGCTTCAAGGTAGATATGTTATCTATGGCAGCATTGACTGTAGTAATCATGGCATGGAGTAATATATTTCCAGCTAAAAAATATACAAAATTCATTAGTTGGGATATTCTAATCACCATAGCTTGTGCATTTGCTATAAGTAAAGGAATGATAAACTCAGGTCTAGCTGGTATAATAGCAAAATATACCATAGGTTCTGTTTATCAATTTGGTCCTCATGCCGTACTAGCTATACTGTTTCTTATCACTTGTATGTTTACAGAGATAATAACAAATAATGCAGCGGCCGCATTAGCATTCCCTATTGCACTGGAGGCCTCCAACCAGTTTGGAGTTGACCCATTACCCTTCTTCATAACTATATGCATTGCAGCCTCTGCTAGTTTCCTTACTCCATTTGGATATCAGACAAACCTTATCATACAGGGTATAGGTAACTATCGATTTAATGATTTTATAAAATGTGGTCTTCCACTTTCAATAATAACTTTTATCATTACAGTAATACTGGTGCCAATAATCTGGCCATTCTAATCAAAAGAAAAAGATGAAAGATAACAACAATATTTATCCTATTTTTGACGTAATGCTAACGCGAGATAATCGCCAAGATCTATTAAAGCAGAATTCAAAAGTTATCTGGTTTACAGGGCTATCTGGGTCTGGCAAAAGCACTCTTGCTGTTGCGCTAGAGAGGTATCTATATGACAATGGACATATCTGCTATCTTCTAGATGGAGACAATGTTAGAAGTGGTATCAATAACAATCTTGGCTTCTCTGAGCAGGATAGAGTAGAAAATATACGAAGAGTTGCTGAGGTATCTAAACTATTCGTTGATTGTGGGGTTGTAGTATTGGCTGCATTCATAAGCCCAACAAATGATATCCGAAAATTAGCAGAGGATATAATAGGTAAAGAGAATTTTATTGAGGTTTTCGTAAGCACCCCTCTTGAGATATGTGAGCAGAGGGACATTAAAGGTCTATATGCTAAGGCTAGAAGAGGTGAGATTAAGAACTTTACTGGTATATCAGCCCCTTTCGAAACGCCAATAAACCCAATGATCTCAATTGACACGTCTGTGCTTTCAATTGATGATTCTATAAAAAATCTAGTTAATGCACTTATCCCACACATCAAAAGAGGGTAAGGTAAAAGGTAAAAAACATATATAAATTTCAGGTTATGTCAGAGTACAGTTTAAGCCATTTAAGACAGCTGGAAGCTGAGTCAATACATATAATACGAGAGGTTGCTGCAGAGTTCGAGAACCCTGTAATGTTATACTCCATCGGAAAAGACTCATCCGTTATGGTACGTCTTGCAGAGAAAGCTTTTGCACCAGGTAAAGTGCCATTTCCATTAATGCACATCGACTCAAAATGGAAGTTTCAGGAGATGATTGATTTTAGAGAAACCTACGCCAAAGAGCATGGCTGGAACTTGATAGTTGAGCATAATAAAGAAGCTTTCGAGGATGGTGTTGGACCTTTCACTCACGGGAGTAAAGTTCACACAGACCTTATGAAAACGCAAGCTCTCCTTGGTGCACTTAAAAAGCACGGCTTTGATGCTGCTTTTGGTGGTGCTCGTCGTGACGAGGAAAAGTCTCGCGCAAAGGAGAGAATATACTCTTTTAGGGATCGCTACCAACAGTGGGACCCTAAGAACCAAAGACCTGAGCTATGGGATATATATAATGCTAGGGTAAATAAAGGAGAGTCAATACGTGTGTTCCCTCTTTCAAATTGGACTGAACTAGATATATGGCAATATATTAGATTAGAGAATATACCTATCGTACCACTCTATTTCGCAAAAGAGCGTCCTGTTGTTGAAATGGATGGCTCACTTATTATGGTAGATGATGATAGAATGCCAGCTGAACTAGCGGAGAAGGCAGAGATGAAGATGGTAAGATTTAGAACTCTTGGCTGCTATCCTCTTACAGGTGCTATCGAATCAGATGCAGCATCTATCGAAGATATAGTAGCAGAGATGATGAGAACAACTAAGTCTGAACGTTCTACTCGTGTTATTGACTTCGATCAAGAGGCAAGTATGGAACAGAAGAAGCGCGAAGGTTATTTCTAATTACAAAGAAGAAGAATAATGGATTCAAAACTAAATATTAAAGAGTATCTTGATAAAGATGAGAAGAAGGATCTTCTTCGTCTTCTTACAGCAGGTTCAGTAGATGATGGTAAATCAACACTTATCGGACGTCTGCTTTTTGATAGTAAGAAGCTTTATGATGATCAACTTGATGCACTAAAGAAAGATAGTAAAAGGGTTGGTAATGCTGGCGAGGGTGAGATAGACTACTCTCTTCTTCTTGATGGACTCAAGGCTGAGAGAGAGCAGGGAATAACCATAGATGTAGCATATAGATACTTCTCTACTAATGAGCGTAAGTTTATCATAGCTGATACTCCTGGTCACGAACAATATACAAGAAATATGATCACTGGGGGATCTACTGCCAATCTAGCTATCATTCTCGTTGATGCTCGTACTGGTGTTATAACCCAAACTAAAAGACACACTTTCTTAGTATCACTTCTTGGTATCAAACACGTCGTTCTTGCTGTTAACAAGATGGACCTTGTAAACTATGATGAGTCAGTATTTAACTCTATAGTTGCTGATTATAAGAAGTTCGTAACACGACTTGACATCCCAGATATTAAGCCAATACCTATGTCTGCTCTAAAGGGGGATAATGTTGTTGAGAAGAGTGATACTATGCCTTGGTATCATGGCGAAGCCCTTCTGGAGTTCCTTGAGAATGTCCATATTGGAAGTGACTCTAACTTCACCGATTTTAGATATCCTGTTCAGTATGTATTGCGCCCTAACCTTGACTTTAGAGGTTTCTCTGCAAAGATTGCCTCTGGTATTGTTCGTAAAGGAGATGAAATAGTAACTCTCCCTTCTGGTAAACGATCTAAAGTAAAAGGCATTCATGTTTATGAAGGTGAGATAGAAGAAGCATTCACACCAATGTCTGTCACACTAACACTTGAGGACGAAATTGACATCTCTAGAGGTGAGATGATTGTTCATCCAGAGAACCAACCGTCTATAGATAGACACTTTGAGGCTATGCTTGTATGGATGGATGAGACATCAATGGACACTAAAAAACAGTTCTATATAAAGCATACTTCAAACAATACCAAAGCTCGTATCGACGAGATTAGATATAAGGTTGATGTTAACACGCTTGAACAGTCAAAGGTAGACTCATTTGAATTGAATGAAATTGGACGTGTCGTTATAACTACCAATAAACCTCTCTTCTTTGATTCATACAAGAAGAACAGAAATACAGGCTCGTTCATCTTGATAGATCCTATCACCAACAACACTTGTGGTGTGGGTATGATCATTGAGAAGCTAAACAACAAAGACCTGCCTTCTAGAATAGTAGACATCAAAGATAGCTTCAAAAACAGAGAGGCTTTCTCACTTATATCTACAAGAGAGCGTGAGGATAAGTACGGGCAGAGAGGTCAAACAATCTGGATTACTGGTAATGCTGATAGTGGAAAAAGAGAGCTCGCTTATCTTCTTGAGAGAAGACTATTTGATGAGGATAGGATAGCTGTTGTTTTTGATGGTTCTACTGTTAGAGCTGGTCTATCGAGTGAACTAGACTTCTCTCCTGCTGATCGTGCAGAGAGTCTTCGCCGTGTGGCCAACGCTTGTCGTATACTAAACGAGCAAGGTGTCATAACTATCTGTTCATTTAGATCTCCAGACCAACAGATAAGAGATCAAGTAAAAGAGATCATCAGACCAGAAAGATTTACTCTTATCTATATTGATGAGCCACTGGATATGTGTAAAAAGGAGTCAGCAAATGAGAAACTCAACAAAATGCCAGAGGTAGATGTTAAGTATGAGGTTCCAACAGATGCTGACTATACAATTAACAATAAGAATTTAGATAACATTGAGGATCTAATTCGCAGACTATAATAAGATAAATATGGGATTACTTGAATTTAGCAAACTACCTGTAAACACTTTGGTAGGAGCAAAATGGAATACCTTTCAGCGAACAGCTAAGGGGAGCACCATCGACAAGGGTTATAAGAGCAAATACTATTTGACCAAATCCATCTGTCGACTTCTATCTCTGTTACAGCCTATTGAGGATGCTAGAGTTAAGAAGCTTAAACAGTCCAAAGAGTTTGAGTTTGAAAATGAACCCGTTTTCATTCTTGGTCACTGGAGAAGCGGCACAACGTTTCTCCACACCATACTATCTCTTGATGACCATTTTGGTTACAATACGACATACCAAACTGTATTCCCCAATCTTATGCTTTTTGGTCAAAGCTTCTTTAAAAAGAGCATGGCATATCTTATGCCGGACAAACGTCCAACTGACAATATGGAGCTCAACGTAGATCTACCACAGGAGGAGGAGTTTGCCCTATCTAACCTGACACCTGTTAGCTACTATAACTTCTGGTTCTACCCAAAACGTTGGAGTGAATTTACAGACAAGTACCTAACCTTTAAAGATGCTTCTAACGAGGAGCTTGAGGAGTTTAAGACAACATTCCGTGAGCTTGTGAAGGTTTCTCTACACAACACTAATGGAACACAGTTTCTTTCTAAAAACCCACCTCACACAGCACGTGTAAAAGAGATACTTGAGATATATCCAAATGCCAAGTTTATCTACCTTATGCGTAATCCCTACACAGTATTCGAATCCACTAGATCATTCTTCACCAACACTATACAGCCATTAAAGCTACAAGATATCACAGAGAGTGAAATAGAGGAACACATTATTGATGTTTACAAAATAATGTATGACAAGTATGAGTCTGATAAATCTTTAATACCTGAGGGGAATCTTATCGAGGTAAAATTTGAAGATGTTGAGAAGGATGCTCTCGGTGTAACTAAGATGATATATGATCAACTTAAACTTACTGGCTTCGAAGAGTCGAGAGAGGCTATTGAGGCATACCTAAATAAGAAGAAAGGGTATAAAAAGAATAGTTATAAATATAATCCACGAACTATCGAGATTGTAGAAAGCAACTGGGGATTTGCTCTAAAACAGTGGGGATACGACTTGGAAAAATAGTTTCCATTATGTGTAGGATGATTAAGAGTGCTACTATTGCAGCATCAGCTTTATTGCTCACCTCATCTATTTATGCTCAAAAGGTGGTTCAACTTCCATACTCAAATATGAATAGTTGGGTCGTTAGAGAGTTTAAAGAGAGCGGAATTATCGGTGGTACAAATAGGACTCTATACGAGATAGGTAAGAGTGACACTATCAAAGGGGCTATAGCTAGAGTTCCGGGGGACTCTCCATGGGAGACATCCAGCGTATATGCAAAGGTTTCTGGTATAGTTAAAGGCAGCAGCACTGTCTTTCCTGAAAAGAGAGGTGATGGCTACTGTGCTAGATTAGAGACAAGACTAGAAGAGGTTGTAGTACTTGGATTAATAAACCTCAAGGTGTTGGCTACGGGGACTATCTTCACAGGAAAAATAATAGAGCCTGTAAGAGATAGTAAAGACCCAATGCAGAAATTAATGCAAGGGATACCATATACAAAGCGTATTAAATCTATTCGCTTGGACTATAAAGCCAAAACTGGAGGAAAGAGAATAAAGTCTACAGGCTTCTCCAAATCTGATCTACCAGGAAAGAATGCTGCTGATATCTCTGTTATTCTTCAAAAGAGATGGGAGGATGCCAACGGGAATATCTATGCTAAACGTGTAGGTACTGGTTGGACTCGTATTACCGAATCTACTGATAATTGGGTTAACAACTTCGAACTACCAGTTGAATACGGTGATATTACTAATAATGCAAACTACGAATCTTATAAAGGACTATACAAGGATGACTCCATACTTTTTGGTATAAACAGCAAAGGTGAGCCTAAAAGAGTCCTAGAGATAGGATGGGGAAGTGAATCGGAAGAGCCTACTCATATGATCATCCGATTCTCAGCAGGATATGGTGGTGCATACGTAGGTGCCATTGGTGACGTACTATGGATAGACAATGTTAAGATTGTTGAGTAGTATATTACCTTACTGAAGTTAACTATTAGATATACAGCAATAAGGGTAAAACAGGGCAACCTCCTGTTTTACCCTTATTGCTGTATATAGCTGTCCGTTAAAAACTTTAAAGCGCAAAGACCCGTTCCTAATCAGCGATTGCTCATGGTTGAGTTATTTGAACTCTAAAACCGTAAAGTAAACCAAAATGGTTGAATCAAATTGAAGATTCAACCTTTTTTCACTCATCAAAAGACTTTTACTAGACAGCAGTATTATGAATTATCATCCCAAAAAAGTCAATCACTTTAGGGGTTAGACCCTGTGTGTTTGCACCCACAACTCTTTGACTTTTCACCCCTAACTCAGTGCAAAATTAGGCACTGCCTAACTAGTTGTTATCCTCAGCCTAACCACCCAAAAGCCTTAGGCTAAATCACCATTAGGCAGTGAGTAAATATCGTAGTTGATCGGAATTTAACAAGCATCCTCAATTTAACAAATCACTATTAATAAAACAGTCAAATCACCTCACAGAGTCTTAGTTTTGGTGATTTCTATTGCCACTATTGCAACACTCTCTTACAATCAGATCTTTAGGGGTTGCAATAGACGGTTGCAATAGGTTGCAATACAATTCTATTGCAACCTATAAATTTATATTAATGTTCGATTCACTATTAAGAGATAAATATAAGTTTGCAGAGAACTATTCCATTATTTAGTGATAACAATGTAAAAGAGAGACAACCAGACTGTTAAAACTCGCTTCTAGCGACAGTAAAAGAGTGATGCAAAACTCACAGAGTTTTGCATCGGAGGGTATTGAATAGATTTTACAAAGTCTTACAATTCGAAGAGCCTAGACTTGAATAGTCTCTAATGAAAGCCCAGGATCTACCTATAGTAGGAATGTCTCTTTTACTTTGCCAGAAAACTGTCGGTTTTATATTTGCTGATTAAGAGTATATTGCAATGGATCTAGCAATAATATCTAAACAATGGCTACCACCACCTCAAATAACTTTATTCGACTAAAGGTGGATTATTTTTAAATAAATATCATCAATCGACAATTCGGGAGCCAATATTTTGCTTTTAAGTTTATAGCTTACAGCAATAATTGCTATTATAACTTGTTCAATCCAAAATAAAAGAGAACTATTTACATTTGTGTATATTTGTATTTTTTGCCTATTTTTGTAAAAACAGATTTTAATACCTAATGAAAACAATCTACCCACTCCTTCTATTAGCAATAACCATGTTACCTCTCAATCTATACCCTACAAACAAAAGTAGTGAGATTGAGAAATGGCTAGAGAAATCATTCAAGGTTCAATATAGTGCTCCCAAGATGGCTATATTCTATGCTCAAAAGGTTATTGATATGACTTGTGAAAATGAGAAATGCGATTTGAGGGCTGAGGCACTATATAGTCTAAGTCAGTCTGAAAAACTTCTAGGTAACTTCGACACAAGTATAAATTATCTATATGATGCTTTGGATTTTGTCACACCTAGTAACAAGATACTTGCTGGTAGAATATACTCTATGATAGGTATGCTATATTGCAGTTTATCTGACTTTAGAAAAGCCATAGAATTTAATGATAGAGCAGCCTCTATATTTAAAAGTGAAAGTGATTCTCTCTCATTAGCTATGTGTTATAACGACCGCGGTATTATACACTGCTACCTAGAGGAGTTCTCAATAGCAGAACAATTCCTAAAACAGTCACTAGCAATTAACCGAGATAAGAGGAGTATCAAAAGAGTTGCAGCCAACCTAAATAACCTTTGTCTTTATGAAGGTAATTTGCCCGAACAGATAGAGTATATAAAGGAGGCCATTGTGATCAATAAGAATCTTGATTCTAAATGGTCTTTAGGTGAGAATTATAATAATCTTGGAAGACTTTACTTCTATGCAAAGGAGTTTAAACTAGCTGAGATGGCACTAAAGGAGGCATACAATATTGCGTACAAAGTGGGAGCAAAAGAGCTTATATGTGATAACTACGAGTACTCCTCTTGGCTATATCACGCAATGGGGAGTTATGATAAGGCATATAAGTACCTATTAAAACTACATGTTCTAAACAAGGAGTTGCAGAGCAGTCACAAACTTCGTACAATAGAGCAGGATATATTACACAAGAAACAACTGAAGGAGAGACAAGAGGCTGAACTCAGAGAACAGGGATATAAGATTGAACTTCTCCGCCGAAACATATATATACTTATCGTTTTATTTATTCTCATAACTTTTGTCATTTTGTTTATTTCAAGATGGAACAAACGCAAGAAGAACCTTGAACTTATTAGTGCGAGATATGATTTGGAGCAGACTGAGAGAAAGTTGGCTGAATTAAAGGTTGAACAACAGAGCATTGAGCTGCAATCAACACAAGTTGCACTGGAGAATAGCCGACAAGAGGCTACAAGCTTTGCAATTTTTCTTCAGAGTAGAAATGAGGTATTGGATAAAATACGTGAACAGATAAAGGAGGGGTACAAAATGGACTCTTCGCAAGTGGTGCCTCATCTCAAAAAGGTTAACTCATTCATAACTCAACATCAAAACTGTGAAAAGAGTAATAAGACTTTCTTGCTTAACATAGAGGAGAAGAACCAAGAGTTTCTAAAACGACTTACACACAAGCATCAGAACCTCACACAAGGAGAGAAAACTCTAGCAACTTTCTTAAGAGTAAATCTCTCAAGTAAGGATATTGCTATAATCACTGGAACTACTCCTAAGAGTATTAATATGAATCGTTATAGGTTGAGAAAGGCTCTTGAGATTCCTACTGAGGAGGATCTTTGTAAGTACCTACAAAACATATAAAAAGTGGATTGTAGATACCACATAAAACATAAGGCATTATAAACCTGTAACTTACAAATGCGACTGTAGGTAAAATAAATAAGATAAAAGTAGGATTGTAGTCTCTTTGTAGCACATTATAATTAGGTTATAGGCTCTTATCCAATTAGGTTTGCCACAGGTAAAGCTAAAGAAAAGAACCTTTTAAATCAAATCTAATGAACAACCAAAGAGAAAACTTAAAGAGCATGCTTCTTTCTATTGCACTGCTCTTTATCATGCCTATTACATTATGGGCACAAACTATCCAAGTGATAGGCAGTGTAGTCGACCCAATGGGTGAGCCAGTTATTGGTGCTACTATTCTTGAAAAGGGAACCACAAATGGTAGCATAACAGACTATGATGGAAACTTCACTCTGTCACTATCCCCAAATGCTACACTTATTGTATCCTATGTTGGATATAGCTCACAAGAGATAGAGCTACAAGGTAAAAAATCTATCAAGATTCAACTAAAGGAGAACAGCGAACTTATTGATGAAGTAGTTGTAGTGGGATACGGTACCCTCAGAAAGAGCGATATGACAGGAGCAATATCCTCTGTTGATGTTGAGGATTTATCAAAAAGAACTACTACAAACCCTGCGGAAGCTCTTCAAGGACAAATCGCAGGGGTAAATATCCTCAAGGCTGGAGGAAATGCTGGTGCTGGGGTACAGGTTAAGATACGTGGTGTAAAGAGTTTTGGAGATAACCAACCTCTTTATATCATTGATGGATTCCCTGGTGACATTGAGAGTGTAAACCCCCAAGATATACAATCTATGGAGGTACTAAAAGATGGTGCTGCTGCTGCAATATATGGTTCTGTTGCAGCCAATGGTGTTATCATCATCACAACAAAAAATGGTAAAAAGGGAGATACAAAAATTGATTTTAGTACATACCTAAGCCTAACTAAAATAGCTAAGAAGATGGAGATGCTTAATGCTGACGAGTATAAGCAGGTACACCAACAGATGTATGAGAATTGGAATGGCCACGTAGCTAACCACCAAACGCAATATGACCCTAATGGTACTGGAGTTTGGAGAGATAGATTAATCTCTCTACCTGCTTATGTAACCAAAGACACAGGGATAGATAGTGATTGGCAAGATGCTATGACTCGCTCTGGGGTATCACAAAACTATATGTTTAGCATAAGGGGAGGTGGTGATAATGCACAATATTCTATCTCATACAACCACTCAGATGAGCAGGGTATATTCCTTGGAAACAACTTCATTCAAGACAATGCTAGAATGAAAGTTCGAGCTAGCAAATATATTTTCGATATAGATGCCAACCTATCATTTAGATACACAGATAGCAAGCAACCTGAGTATCAACTAAAAGAGATGTATATGATATCTCCTCTAGTTCCTATATATGACGAATCACAAGAGTATGGATTTGGCCTCTCAAACTTTGATGGACTACCCTCAAATCGCAACTCAATGGCTGACCACCATTATGAAAAGTCTACAAATAAGAGATACCACACAATGGGTAACGTATCCATTACTATGAACTTCACTGATTACCTAAACTTTAGAACTAGCTATGCTTATAGAGGATCACACGGTAGACAGACATACCACACACCTCCATATGTAGCTGACGATAAGTCTCCACGAGAATTCACATATCACAGCGAGACATCCTCTTATTGGGAGGACAATGTTATAGACAATGTGCTTAATTTCAACAAAGATTTTGGCAAACACAGAGTAAATGCTGTTGCTGGTAGCTCCATAAATACTCGTAGCTACACATGGAACTCTGTTGCCGTTGAGGGAAAAACAGTTGTTTATAAAGTTGAAGATGGAAAATTAGTTACAAGTCAACTCCCTGGTGGATTCTTAGACCCAAGCTTCCCTACAATTGGTGCTGGTGTTGGTGGCACATTTGAGGGTGATGGTAGCAAGTGGCAATACAACCGAGCATCATTCTTCGGGCGTTTTAACTACAACTATGATAACAGATACCTGGTACAAGCCACATTGAGATACGATGGTTCATCTAAGTTTGGCGCTGACAATCGTTGGGGTAGCTTCCCTTCTGTAGCTGTAGCTTGGAGAATAAGCGAAGAAGAGTTCTTCCCTAAAGAGGCTTTAGTAAGCAACCTTAAACTACGTGCTAGTTGGGGGCGACTAGGTAATGAGAATGCTCTTGGCTACTATGACTTTCAGGCTCTTATTAGCACCTACAATAATAAGTATCAAGGCTACGTAAAAGGCAATGGAGATAATGCATGGGTAGGCAGTATAGCTCGTGGATTAGAGAATAGATCACTTAAATGGGAAACCACAGACACAAAAAACGTAGGTCTTGACTTCGCACTCTTTAACAACAAACTTGTTGGGGCATTCAACTACTATCACAATCAAACCGAAGACCTTCTAATCACAAAGGTTCTTCCTCCTTCAGCGGGTATTATCAACCCAATTCTTAATGTTGGTAAGATACGCAACAGTGGAATTGAATTCGAGATCAACTACGGCAATCGCAAAGGAGCCTTTGACTACAACGTAGGGTTCAATCTTACCACAACAAAGAATAAAGTTGTCGAACTCTCTGATTCACATCAGGTACTTTATGGCGAAGGACTAAAATATGGTACTGAACACTTCCCCACTCAGACTAAAGTTGGGAAACCTATAGGTGCTTTCTATCTATATAAAACTGATGGTATATTCCAAAGCAATGAAGAGGCTCGCAATCACAAAAGTAAAGATGGTAAGGAACTTCAGCCATTTGCAGATGCTGGTGATATAAAATTTGTGGATGTTAATGGTGACGGTATTATTAACGATGACGACAAAGTTTATTGTGGGTCTGGTATACCTAAACTAGAGGCAAACATTAACTTCTCTGCTAGCTTCAAAGGTATAGACTTCTCAATGGTCATTGGTAGTGGATGGGGCAATAAACTATACAATGGTAATAAGTACTTTTATGAAGGAATGAACTCATCATCTAACTTTCTCAAGTCATCTCTATCGGCTTGGACTCCTGAGAATAAAAGCTCTTCAGTTCCACGAGCGATCTATAACGACCCGAATGGCAACATGAAGGAGTCTGACAGATTCCTTGAGAGTGGTAATTTCGTTAGACTTCGTCAGTTACAGTTAGGGTACAGCTTACCAAAGTCCCTTCTTTCACAGATACATATAGAACGACTTCGCTTCTATGTGAGTGGTGAGAACCTTCTAACTATAACAGGTTATGATGGGATCGACCCTGAGTTCTCAAGAGCTAATGTACTAAATACTGGGGTTGATAAACTAATATATCCATTCTCTCGCTCATTCACTATTGGTGCTCAGCTTACCTTCTAACTAATAATACCATACGAAAATGAAAAAACAAATCACCATATTTTCACTATGCATAGCCTCGTTACTTACAACGACATCATGCAATGACTTCCTAACAGTAGAGTCTCCAGACCAACTAACATCGGGTAGTTTCTGGAGAAACGAGAGTGATGCACAAGCTGGTGTCGCTGCAGCATACTCACAATTAGAACACTATATTGACACTTGGGAATTTGCTGAAGTTAAGTGGCCTGTGGAAGCCTACAGAGAAGATATTATAGAGATGGGTAATGATGCCAATAATTACCCCAACTGGGTTGAACTCTTTAATCTAACATACACGAATGGCAACTCACAATTCAGCAGCTACTGGCAAAGTAACTATCGGGGAATAAGCTACTCTAATCAAGTTATTGAGAAGGTTCAAAACATTCCTGCTGATAAAATTGATAGTAACATAAAGGAGCAGATTGTTAACGAGGCCTACTTTCTTCGTGCATACTACCATCTAAAACTTCTTCTAAACTGGGAGAAGATAATCGTTCGTGACAAATATATAACCAATCAAGCTGACCTTAGCAAGGCTCTATCTACTAGAGAAGAGGCCTGGAATTTTATTACAGAGGATCTAAAGAGAGCTACCTCTCTGCCTATTTCTTATGGAGCAGATGACCTTGGACGTGCTACTCGTGGTGCTGCTTATGCCTATCTAGGATTCGTAAACCTAACTAGAGCCTACGAAGAGAATAGTAAAAAGAGTGAATATCTATCTGAGGCTCTTAATGCTCTTAATAACGTTCAAGGATATGAGCTAGTAAAAAACTACTCTTCTATGTTCGATGGAAGTAATAAAAACTCCAAAGAGTCAATCTTCGAACTCCAAACATCAATGAGTACTGCTAATGGTGCTAACTATCGGTCACAACTCCACCGTTGGATTGGTGTTGGTGAATTAAGAGGGTGGGATGAGATACTTCCAAGTAAGATGCTTGTAAATGAGTACGAATCAGAGGGGCAAACAGCCACAACTGGCAGATATGACTCTCGTTACTACGAGACTATTTTCCACCAGTGCGAGTACTACAATGACGGTACGGGAAAAGTATATGGTCAGAATTATGACTATTGGTTCAATACAGATGGTGTAGCCTACAACCGTCCAGCCTTTAGAAAATTCATGCCAACAGACTACGTTGGACTAGTAACCAGCAACTGTGCTATCAACATTCCACTAATGCGCTACTCCAATGTACTACTCATGAAGGCTGAAGTTCTCAATGAACAAGGACAATCAGCCCTAGCTATTCCACTTATTAATGAAGTAAGAGCAGTGCATGGTGATATGCCACCTATGGAAGGGTCATCTCAAGAAGATGTCCGCAAGCAAATAGAACACGAGCGTATACTTGAGTTCCCTCTTGAGAATTGGAGATGGTATGATCTTCGCCGCTGGGGTAAACTAAAGACAGCACTTGAAAGCGTAGGACGCACCTTTGACCAAGATAAAAATAGCTTCTATCCAACTCCTCTTACAGAGATAAACACAAATGATAAGTTGTAATTGATAGACTAATTAAGGGGGGAGGTTACTCTTCGTAATCTTCCCTCTTAATACATAACACCACTAAACCTATTGAATATGTTTGTTATTATTGGTATAATGATCTCTGGAATCATTATCGGACATTTACTCAGAAACTATAAGATGGCTTGGATACACAAGTGTATCATGTTACTAATATGGATACTCCTATTTCTTTTGGGGGTACAAGTTGGGGGTAATCAAGAGATAATATCTGGACTATTCACTATTGGGATAGAGGCTCTAACAATCACAATTGGAGCAATAATTGGTAGTATACTTGCTGCTTGGGCATTATGGTCATATATATCCAAAAGTAGGAGGAGAAGAGTATGATATCTAGTCTTATTATAGTTGGTTTCTTCATCTTAGGTTCAATACTCTCCTACTTCAATATAATACCTCAGGAGATTTCCGAGAGTAAGTTAGACTATTATGCTCTTTGCGCACTGATGTTTAGTGTTGGTATAAGCGTTGGACACGACTCCAAGAGTATTGAAAAGTTTAGATCTCTCAATCCAATGCTAATACTGCTTCCTTTGATGACTATCATAGGTACACTATGTGGTAGTGGTTTTGCAAGCATATTTCTTGCTGATAGATCACTGAGCGATTGCCTTGCCGTAGGCTCTGGTTTTGGTTACTACTCCCTATCTAGTATATTCATCACCCAATATAAGGGAGCTGAACTTGGAACTATTGCACTACTATCAAACATCACAAGAGAGATTATTACTCTTCTCGCAGCTCCACTCATGGTTATATACTTCGGAAAACTATCTCCAATCTCAGCAGGTGGAGCAACAACTATGGACACTACCCTACCAATAATTATGCGTAGTTCTGGACAAGAGTTTGTTACTCTAGCCATATTTCATGGCATAACAGTAGACTTCACTGTCCCCTTTCTTGTAACTCTTTTCTGTTCCATATAAACAAAACAAAACATGACAAAACATATAAGCCTTTTACTACTGTTCTTATTTGGGTGCATAACACTCCACTCTGAGAAAACTCCATGGCAAGACCCTCTTGTTAACTCAATTAATCGTGAGCCTATGGGCGCTCACTTTATTCCCTATATAAATGAGTCTTCAGCTTTATCACAAAGCAAACTACCTATTAGTAAGCGATTCGAGGTTAACCACTCCATTGAGAGAAGAGTATCACTAAATGGAACATGGAAATTCTTATATTCCAAGAACGTTGAACAAGTTCCTTCAACCTTTTACAAAGAGGGATTCAACACTCGCAAATGGAGCAACATTACTGTTCCAGGAAGTTGGGAACTTCAAGGTTTTGACGCTCCAATATACACCGACGTACCTTACACTTTCCCTGCTAATCCTCCACACGTACCAACAGATTACAATCCCGTTGGATGCTACATTAGAGAGTTTACAGTTCCAGATAACTGGAATGAAATGGATATATTCCTCAACTTTGAGGGTGTAGAGTCTGCCTTCTACTGCTGGGTCAATGGAGAGTTTGCAGGTTATAGCGAAGATAGTCGTCTACCTGCTCACTTCAACATATCTTCTCTTATTAAGAAAGGGAAGAATAAATTAGCTCTTCAAGTTTTTAGATATAGTGATGGGTCATATCTTGAGGCTCAAGATTATTGGAAGTACAGTGGTATTGAAAGAGATGTCTTTCTATATGCCCGCCCAAAGTCTCGAGTAAAAGACTTCAAGCTTACTGCTGATTTAGTAAACTCCTACCTTGATGGTGACCTAAAGCTAGACATTAAACTTAACAACCCTAATCTAGGTGACAAGATTGAGGTTAAGGTTATTAAATCTGGTATTAACCTCTTTGAGAATAGTCGAGTAATAGGTTCTACTAATGACACTCTTTTCTCAATCCAGAGAGAGTTTGTTGGGGTTGATGCTTGGAGTGCCGAGTCACCCAATCTATACCAACTTGTAGTTAACACCTACAAAAAAGAAGGCAAATCACTAGAGTCTTTCGTTCACCCATTTGGCTTCAGAACTATTGAATTAAAGAATGGAATGCAGCTCATCAATGGGGTAGCTGTTCTATTTAAAGGGGTTAATAGACATGAGCATGATCAACACACTGGTCGAACATTATCCCTCGAGAGTATGATAAAGGATATTGAACTTATGAAGCAATTCAATATCAATTCCGTTCGTACTTGCCACTACCCTAACTATCCCGAGTGGTATGCTCTATGCGACTACTTTGGATTATATCTTGTTGATGAGGCCAACATCGAGAGCCACGGTATGTCACATCACAAGGATAAAACATTAGCGAACTACCCCGAATGGGAGCAAGCGTTCAGAGAACGAATGAGTCGTATGGTACTTCGCGACCGCAACTTCACATCAATAGTTACCTGGAGCTTGGGTAATGAATCTGGATACGGCAAGCACTTTGAGACAATCTATGACTGGACTAAAGCTTTCGACCCTACCCGACCTGTTCAGTATGAGGGTGGTGGTTATGAAGGTAAATCTGATATCTTTTGTCCTATGTATGCTCGCATCTGGGCTCTTCGTCGACATGTAAACCAACGCGACGCTAGACCAATGATACTTTGTGAATATGCTCACGCTATGGGTAATAGTGTAGGTAACCTTCAGGATTATTGGGATCTAATATACAAGTATGATCAACTTCAGGGTGGATTTATTTGGGATTGGGTAGACCAAACATTTGCTATCAAAGACCCTAACAATAGACCAATATGGGCATATGGTGGAGATATGGGTTATGTGGGTGTAGCTAATGACTCAAACTTCTGTGCCAATGGACTAGTTGCAGCTGACAGAACTCTTCATCCTCACATTTGGGAGGTGAAAAAAGTGTATCAATATATTCATTTCGAGCCATTAGCATTCACTACTAATCAAATCAAGGTGAGCAATTGGCACGACTTCATTAATCTAGATAAGTTCAATTTACATTGGAGTATTGAGGTGGATGGCAAAAAGATACAGCAAGGGGTAATGGACTTCCCTGATATTTCAGCTAGAAATAGTGGAATCATAACACTTCCTTTTACCAATTTCAACCACAACAATAGAGAGCACTTCCTTTTACTTGAGGCTAGAAAAAAAGATGGTGATGAGTTACTTACTGCTGGTCATATTGTGGCTATGGAGCAGTGGCAACTACCAACTCCTGAGACTCAAGAGAGAGTATTAGAGAGTATTACTGGCAAATTAGATAGTGAGATCAACTCTGAGAAAGTAACCATTAAAGGTGAGAGGTTCTCAATCTCATTCTATAACTCCAATGGTGAGATTAGCGATTTAATATACAATGGTAAGAATCTAATTCTTGAGGGGTTACAACCTAATTTTTGGAGAGCGCTAACGGATAATGACATTGCTAATAGACACCTTACTCGTTGTGCCACTTGGAAAAATGGTGGACGTGACGCAGAGCTTAATAGTATAGATATGGAAATATCAGATGATGGCAAGCTTGCAATAGTCAAATCAAGATATACCATGATAGAGCAGGAGTCAAATCTTGAGATCAACTACTCGATCCGTCCAAATGGTACAATCAAGGTAGAAATGAGGTTCACAACTGGTAGTAAAGCACTTCCTGAGATGCCTCGTTTTGGTATGAGAATGATAATCCCTAAAGAGTATGAAGTGATGAGTTGGCTTGGTAGAGGCCCTCATGAAAACTATGAAGATAGAAAAACGAGTGCTCCAATAGGTCTCTATAACTCTTCCGTTTGGGATCAATATCACCCATATGTAAGATCTCAAGAGAGTGGTAATAAGTGTGATGTGAGATGGTTTTCACTTCAAAATAGTACAGGAGATGGTATCCTTATCACTGGTTCAAATCCTCTTAACATATCTGCTTGGAACTTCCTTCTTGAGGATATTGACTATGTTCCTTTCAATACTGAACGTCGTCACGGGGGCAGCCTTACTCCTAAGGATCTAGTTTGGGTAAACATAGACCTTATGCAGATGGGTGTTGGTGGAGATAATAGCTGGGGAGCACAGACTCATCCTGAATATACCATCACTCCAAAAGAGTGGAATTACAGCTTTACTCTGGAGCCTATAAAAATGGGAGAGGATGCAGCTGAAAAGGCTAACAAAAGATGGTTCTAATAGAAGATACAAAGTATTAATTATCAAAATATAGTATCATTGTAACTTAATAATTATGAGCTGCTAGGTATAGCAATATATCTAGCACTCTTAAAAAAGTACTAACAACAGAATATATGAAAATAAGAAAGATAATAAAACCTATACTATTCACGGCCTTTGCTTCTATGCTTTCCTCTTGTACTTCAACGGTAAAGGAGGATAATATTGGCAGGAGGTATGAGTTTAATCAAATAGTAGATATCTCATTCACCCCTGAACAAGGTAAGAAGTGTCGTGGCTGGTTTACTGATGCAGGCTCATGGATGGGCTTCACCTCTCCTGAAAAAAACAGCTGGATAAATGGGTTCTGCGGACCATTCAGTTTAGATATGAATCGTCGAGAGTGGATGGCAACCTCTGCCTTGAAGGTTGGGTATGCAGATCACCTTGATGCACAATTCAACCCTGACTCGACCAACTATATTCCAGGTGAACTATACATCTCTGCTAAATCCACCTATGGATCAATAAGTCAAAAGATGAACTTCATCAACTCATCAACGGCACTAGTTAAAGTAAGCTCCAGCAATGCAAAAAAACTATATTTCACTGCACAAGGGTGGGCAGATGATATTAATGTTACTACAGATGACTCTGGGGTAATAGCTAGACACCCTTCTGGAGAGATCATTTTACTAACCTTTGCTCCAGACATAACTATCATTCAAGATGGGAATAACTATATTGCCACAACTAGTGATGATGAACTTGAAACCTATGTAGCGATATCATTCATCACATCTGAAAAAGAGCTTCAAACGATACAACAGAGAGCTGCGTCATCTATCATAAATCACAAGAGTGAACTTGAATCAAATCATAATAGGTGGGAGGAGTATCTAGCTCAAACTCTCCGCAATGATATGAGTCACGAATATGATAGGATAGCAGCTAAAGCTGTTGTAACTCTGATATCAAATTGGAGAGTTAGCCGTGGCGGTCTACTTCACGATGGCATTGTTCCTAGCCACGCCGTTGGATACTTCGTTGGATTCTGGGCATGGGATAGCTGGAGATTCTCCGCTGCTCTAGCTCGCTTTAAGCCAGAACTAGCAAAGGATAACATACGTGCTATGTTTGACTATCAACAAGAGGATGGTATGATTATTGACTGCATTTATACTGATCCTGCAGAGAATAATGCCCGCGACAGCAAACCCCCTCTTATCTCGTGGGCTGTTGATGAGATATTCACTCACACAAAAGACACTGCTTTTGTCAAAGAGATATATCCTCAACTTGTAGAGTACTACAAATGGTGGTATGAAAAGAGAGACCACAATAGTAACGGGATGTGTGAATTTGGATCAACTGATGGTACTGCTGAAGCTGCTGCTTGGGAGAGTGGAATGGACAATGCTATACGATTTGATGATGCTAAGATGGTAAAAAACAGCGGATATGATGATGCCTGGAGCTTCGATCAAGAGAGTGTTGACTTAAATGCATACCTTGTTCTTGAGAATAGACTTCTAAGAAAGTTTGCCTCTATCGTAGGTACATCATTCGACGAACCTGACCACTCTGCTCGTGTAGCTGAGTATTTCTTCGACAGTGAAAGCAAATTCTTCTTCGATCGTAGACTCTCAGATGGCTCATTTGTAAAAGATTTTGGGTGCGAAGCCTATACGCCTCTTTGGACTAAGGTGGCTAGCAGTGAGCAAGTGGCTCAGATGCTACCAACACTACAAGATAAGGATAGATTCTCAACCTATATCCCATTCCCAACTGTGGATG
Organism: Bacteroidales bacterium; assembly: GCA_051648105.1. Lineage (GTDB taxonomy): Bacteria > Bacteroidota > Bacteroidia > Bacteroidales > UBA7332 > UBA7332. The sequence continues at coordinate 10,932 of JBOFEN010000031.1, read as the reverse complement.
CTAGCAATCCTAAGTATAACCCTAAAGGGTACTGGAGAGGCCCAATTTGGTTGGATCAAACATACTTCGCTATTCGTGGGCTACGCAACTATGGCTACCACGAGCTCGCTGACAAATACACAAAACAGGTGTTTGACCGTCTACAAGGGCTTACAACTGATGCTCCAATACATGAGAACTACGGAACTCACAACGGAGAACTCCTCAAAGCTCCACATTTCAGCTGGAGTGCCTCTCACCTACTTATGATGTACAATGAGTATGGTAAGGTAATAGAATAAACTAAATAGATTCCCACTTCTATATCTAGGAGTGGGAATCTATGGTTTATAGGGTATTTGATCAAATACAACTAAGCTAGAATTATTATTATTCGTTTATCGTGCAAATGTTTGCACGATAAACGAATAATAATTATATTTGCAACATAAATAAGACGTGATACGGATATACTCCGTTCCAATGATAACAGAACCCGTTTTGCATACCATAAGAACTGCAGGCGGGTCATTTTTTTTATATATTCTATGCAAAACAAGCAATCTAGAACCATTAAAGAACAAATTGATCTTCTTAAAGAGCGAGGTATGTTTGTTAACAATGAGCAAGAAGCTGCATTCTATCTTAATCACATAAGCTACTACCGCTTGAAGGGTTATTGGTGGGATATGCAAGATGATTACAAAAAACATATATTTAGAGATAATGCTTCGTTTGATGATATTATTAGAAGATATAATTTTGACAAAGAGTTACGTATTATTTTATTTGATGCTATTGAAACAATAGAAATTGCATTGCGTACAAAGATGATATATCATATATCACAAGCACATGGCGGTTTGTGGTATTTAGATAATAAAATCTTTGACAATAAAAAACGGCATGAAGATAACATCTCTAATTTGGAGGCTGAATTCTCTCGTAGTAAAGAAGTATTCGCCAATGAATACAAGAAAAAACACCCCTCAACAAATCCTACGAGAAAAACTTGGGAAAGCAATGAAAAGCCTGATGCATGGATAATTTTTGAAGTATCTTCTTTGGGTACTCTATCAAAAATTTATAAGAACCTCAAACACCAATTACCTGAGAAGACGATTATCGCAAAAGAAATGGGATTAAACTTACACAGTGAACTATCTAGTTGGTTAGAAGCTATTTCGTATCTACGAAATATTATTGCCCATCATTCCCGTATATGGAGAAGGAGTATGAGCAAAACTCCTATTATTCCAGCTACTAAATTGCCATTTAATTGGATTGAAAACCCTCTTGAAGAGGTTCAAACAAAGAAAGCATTCTATTTAATTACTACAATACTATACCTGTGTAATGCTATTAACCCAAATAACAAATTAAAAAGTAGGCTAATTGAGCTATTCAATATATATCCTAATATAGGAATATATAAAATAGGATTCATAAATAATTGGGATTGTGAACCAATATGGAAATCAAACCACAATATCTAAAACTATGTTCAAAAGTAAATATATTACCTAGAGTAAACTAAAAACCATCTTAATCAACCCCCAACTAGCATTCAAACAATAAAAAAGCAACTATTTTTATATATTCCCAACAGCAGTAACATCTGACACTACACCACAGACTCTTAATTAACAACAACAGAAATAGTAAAAAACAAAAACCATCCTTCTAAGCAACCTTTCTATTGAGATGCTTTGAAAGGGTTCCTTTTTATATAATACCATCGAAAGAATTAACTACACCTATTATTTACCTAATAAGGTTTAGTGACAATATATCAATGAATATGAGCTAACATATAAATTAACTCATATTTACCTTGGCTAATAAAAACTTAACATCTATATTAGAGCACTTAAACTAAGGAGATTGTAATAATATGGGAGATACTTCACGACTCCATTTCGCAATAGAGGGAGGTAGAGAATATATGGCCAAGAAGGAGTACTATCAAGCGGCTTGTTGTTTTCTAGCTGCTCAATTAATTTGTGATCATGGAGACCCTTGGGGTTACAGTGAGCTTCCTGATGAACCATACATTCAGTATAAGAAATGTTTTAAGAAATTATTACTTGAAGAGCGCATAATCCTTAAAACCATTGAAAGAGCAGACAGCTATGAAGCTCTTGCACTATTTAACCAGTTGAAACCTAAACATACAGTTACTGCAGACAAACGCGAAGCAGCATTAAAAGAGGAGAAAAAAATAAGATGAAGAAAAACTCATTATCCAAAACCACATTTATTCGTGGGTGTCAATGCCAGAAATCACTATGGCTATATAAGTATAAATACTCTTTGCGTAAAGTAACTCCTGAGACTCAAGCAAAATTTGATATAGGTCATGTAATTGGAGACTTAGCCCAGAAGCTATTCCCTGATGGAGCCAATGCTCAACAAGATAAAGCTTGGCAGCTTAGTAAAGGTGCTGCAATTACACAGGATTTTATTGAAAGTGGTAAGGATGTAATATATGAGGCAGCCTTTGGATACTCAAATATGTACATCGCACTTGATATTTTAGTAAAAAAAGAAGGCAAGTGGTATGCCTATGAAGTAAAAAGCTCTCAGCAGATTAGTGACACCTATATATTGGATGCTGCTTTTCAATACTACGTAATCAAGGGTTCAAAACAGCCTATTCAAGATATATTTATTGTTTACCTTAATGGTGAATATCTAAATGAACTTGGGATTACAGCACAAGAAGTTACTCTAAATAATTGTGATATCAACAAACTATTCATAACTCAATCTATTCTAGATGAAGTGATGCAACTTCAGGAATTTGTGAAGGAGAAGATTAATGAACTAAAGAATGTGGTCGCATTGCGCTACGAACCTAACATTAGCACAGGTGAACATTGTAGCCATCCATACAGATGTGACTTTTGGGACTATTGCCATCAAAAAGGGACACAGTACAATATCTGGTAAATATATAAATGAATAGTAGAGTTTAACATATATAAAAAAAGCTTTGCTTTACCACATCCGTAGAATTTACCACCTCAATAATTAGTCCATGCAAACACTTACATCTCTTATTACTAACACAGTAAGAAGCACAAAGATTTATATCTAAAGTAACGACATAAAACAAAAACTCTCCTTCTAAGCAACCTCTGTATTGAGGTGACTAGAAGGAGTTTTTGGTGAATTGATAATACATTCACCAAAAACTCCTATTTCCAATTTATTGACTACCTACATCCTATATATATAACTAGGGAGCAAAATATTCAACTCTTTTTATCTTTGCCTTTACTATTGACTATTAGAGACTTTTATCAGACAGCAATACTAGTACTACTAGTAGTTTGCTATATCGCAGATTGCATTTGCCAAACGCTTGATGACAGCCTCGACAAAACGCTCCCCCTTCTCGGCTGTTGACTTATATGGATTACCAATACCTGTATCCTCAGATACCTCACTCCAGTTTCTAGGCATCCAAACAGTTCCATTAGCAAGAGGTTTTAGTTTCGGAGAACGACTCTTACCCATTCCCGCTTGAGTCATATCAACTAAGTCTGGATGATAATAAAGCATCACAGAGGTCTCTAACTCATTAGCGTGCTCACCCAACTCCTCAAAGAAGTCACACTCTTTGGCAAGCGTATACCATTCACAACTACAAGCTAGAAAGTCGGGATGTAGAACAGCCAAATCGCGAATCATATTCTTAAACGAGTTGCCACCATGACCATTCACTATTATAAGTTTATTGATACCCTGATAGCGTAGCGACTCTACAATATCCAAAAGTATTGCATACTGAGTCTCATATCTACCGTGAATGCAGAATGGAAGTTGGCGTTGCCCTGGATTTTGTGATCCATAATAAACAGGAGGCAACACCATAGCCAAACTCTTATCCTTCTCAAATGCAGCATTGGCTGCATCCACAGATATAGCATGCGATAGTATAGCATCGGTGGTGTAGGGCAGATGGTAGTTATGCGGTTCTGTAGCACCCCAAGGAAGTATTGCCACTTTGTACTCCTTATCAATAACGTAACCATAACTCACTTTACATAGGTCTGTATACATAGTTCTTAGATTTAGTGTATCCATAAATAATACTCAAACTACTCACAACACTCTGCTACTATTTGTTGTTGAATAGTTGAAAGCTGAAATTTAGCTCAATAATACGACATTAATGTCTGTTATTCAAAAAATATATACATATTAGTATCTCAACAAATCAATAGGTCAATTAATATGATACAAGCTAGAAGAACTACACCAGAGGATATAAAAGCAATTATGGTTATTGTGAGGCTGGCTCAAGAGGATTTCAAAGCTCGGGGTATTGATCAGTGGCAGAATGGTTATCCTGATGAGTCGGTGTTTATTGATGACATGGAGTCCAATAATAGTTATGTTTTCACTTTGGATGGGGTGATCGTTGCAACTGCTATGATCTCTTTTGATGGAGAGAAAACGTATAACAATATTGATGGTAAATGGTTATCAGATAATGCATATGTTGTTATACATCGTATCGCTGTGAGGAGTGATATGAAAGGCCGTAATATAGCTGGGCAGATTTTGTCATATACAAAAGAGATGGCTAGTGCCAGAGGTATAAATAGTATACGAATAGATACTCACCACCAGAACTTAGCAATGCAACGTGTTGTATCAAAATTTGGATTCACCTATTGTGGCATTATCACTCTTGAAGATGGAGCTCTAAGGTTGGCCTACCAGCTTGATTTCTAACATATAGTAATAGTGGTGGCATACATCTATTCGACTATAATTCTCCATCTATTGTTCATGATTAATAAAGATGTACTATCTTTGATACTATCAAATGATACTATCACGCTTATGAACCCACCATACAAAATAACGTCAGAGATTCTCAGATTGATTACATCTATCTCTGAAAAGATAGGAGAAATAAATGCAAAGTACTTAGATAAGCAGAACCCTCAATTGAGGAAACAGAATAGGATTAAAACAATACACTCTTCTTTAAATATAGAAGGTAATAGTTTATCTGAGGATCAAATAACCTCTATCATTGAGAATAAACATGTGATTGGTCCTCAGAAAGACATTATCGAGGTTAAGAATGCAATAGAGGTTTACGACAATATATCTAATCTAAAATACTACTCCGAAGATAACTTCTTGCATGCTCATAAGCTGTTTGTTGGAGGGCTAATTGAGAGTGCAGGATCATATAGAAGAAGAGCTGTTGGGATAGCAAAAGGTGATGTTATTGCACACGTTGCACCTCCACATGAGAATGTGCCATTCTTGATGAAAGAGCTCTTTGATTATTTAAAGAGTGAGGATGAGATTGCATTAATAAAGAGCTGTGTCTTTCACTATGAAATGGAGTTCATACACCCTTTTATTGATGGCAATGGAAGAATGGGGCGCCTTTGGCAAAGTGTTATACTTATGGATAGATATCCACTCTTTGAATATATCCCTTTTGAGACGTTGATAAGTAAGAATCAAGAGACATACTATAATGCATTAGCAATAAGTGACAAGGAGGGTGAATCTACACACTTCATAGAGTATATGCTTAGAATAATTGATGACTCTCTAGAGAAACTATTAGACTATAAAGCCAGAATAATAAAGGATATAGACCGAATAGAATACTTTATGTTAAATGGGAGTGAGCAGTTTACTCGCAAAGAGTATATGATGCTATTCAAAGAGATATCATCTGCAACTGCAAGTAGAGACTTAAAGAAAGGTATAGAGCTTGGACTATTCCAAAAGGAGGGCGACAAGACTAAAACTAGGTACAGTAAGATTAAGTAGTGTAATATAAGTTCACTGAGGTTGGAATCACCTCAGTGAATAGTTTTCCCACAGCCAATAATACTCTCCAATTTAGACGCAACAAAGGCAACAACAATTGATATCAAAGTAACAACGGCACAGATGGCAAGAAAACCCACTGGGTCATCACCACTATTGTGTGAGAATCTTATGTAAATCCCTGCCGCAATAAAAAGAGCAGCCTCTACTATAGAACAATACTTTATGCACTTCAAAGCCTTAACAGAATTTGAAGTATAGAGTTTATCTTCTCCTACATAGCCTAGTAGTTTGAATACCTTATATAATGCAATAAAAAAGGCTAATGAGGCAGAATACATATACAAAATAAATGGATCAAGATATATACCTACCAAATCCATACCTGTAGCTCTTCCCTCTGTAGTTGGAACCCAAAGCAGGAAAGCAACTACAGCAAAACCCCAAAGAACTATGGCCACCTGAATAAACACGATCAATTTCCTCTTCATTATCAACAAATTATATTCATCAATAGTAACAAACAAGCTATTAGGTCTGAGTATTAATCAGATCCAAATCTTTTTATACACACCCGCTATAGAGATATCACAATCAAGTGAAACTATTTAATTGTTATCCTATTTAATTCAGAATCAGACACTCTTACATCAACATCCATATCAAACTTAATACTGTTCTTCTCTACAATAACATTCGTTGCTCGTTCAAAGAAAAAAGGCTTATTATTCCAGTGAAAAGCAGGATAATCACTATTACGAATGATACTATTATTGCGGAAGCTGAGCCCATCTATCGATTTGGCATAAACGAGCGGAGCATCGAATACTTCAAACAAATTATTCTCTATAGTAACACCCTTACCACTGCCACCATGAAAGTACCTCTTCTGATCTTTCAGATTTGGTATCTCCGGATAGATCGAGATAACAGCATTTGTGAATTGGAACTGGCTAGTCAGTGAATTCTTAAAACTATTATTGCGTATTATCACCTCCCTGCAAGCGCCAGTCTCATACCATCCATTACAATCCCCACAAAGCAAAATCGCTGTTCCCGAAGTGTGATCAAAGATATTATTTTCGACGATAGTCCTTTTAGGTGTACTAAAGAGAGTTCCTCGTGCACGGTTATTACGAATCACATTGTTAGCAAAGTAAACCTCTGGAGTCCAAGTTAGGTTTTCTATACCCACAGGAGAGCTCTCATCAAAGCTAAAAGGAAGATTATCTTCAAATTCTATCTCAAAAACCTTAGCCCCATGCTCCGTAGGTTTATCTACTGCTTTTATCGAAACAATCCTATTTACCCCATCAAACAGCTCCATAGTTTTGGATGATACAAACTGAACTTCATCACCAATAGTCCCCCATTGAAATCCCCAAGCTTGAGGATGCATATAAGCAGCCTCAACAGTTGTTGCATTCACCATACGCTTGATATTCAAATATGTACCATGTACATTGATTGCATCATCCATCATATTTTCATATACCCCATTCACAGATCGGATATACCCTTTACAAGCCGAGAAGTGAGTTGCATCAGCCTGAGTTGTGAAATACCGAGGGTCATTTTCACCTCGTAGAGAGACATTAAAACGATCCAAAGTGATATTCTCACTCATTTGAGCCAACAACCCCATACCTTCAGCATAGTGAATATTTATACCCTCGAGAACAACATCCTTTGAGTGAGTAATAAATACACCAGGAGTAGGCCTGTTATAGCTCCTCATTGCGATAACAGTACCAGGAATAAGTTTCTCATTCTTCCAACTCTTAGAACGTATTCTTCGTGGGGCAATCTCCTCTACACCCTTCACGCCTAAAGCTATATCACTAGAGTTGTAAACAAGATGCTTTGTCTTCTGCTCAAAAGCAATACCCCATGATGGCGTATGGCTCCACCCATCCCCAAAAACAGTCAGATTACCACCCTCTATCCTATAGTTTACCCAAGGAGCGATCTCATAAACCACCTCCCCTGTTTGAGGGTTATTGAATAATACCTCTACTTGAGCGATATGTGGATTAGGGAAATCAATATTAAAGTTCTTAAGAGTAATAGTAGAATCGCCAACAACAGAAACCGGCAACATCCTTCCATGAAATAAGAAGTCCGAACCTTTGCCATCGAGAGTCACATTATTCAAATTCTCAATTGCTATACCAACAAACTTGGGGTTTACCTGATCATGATTAGATACATAGTACTCTTTCTGAGCCGAACCATCAGGATAGAAGTTATATGTACCCTTTTCAAACTCAATTACAATATTATCCCCCACTCCAATCCTATTACTTATTTCCCAAAGGGCCCTCTCAACCAAAGGAGAAGAGTTCTCAGAGCTATTCGGTCTAACCCCAAAGTCAGACATACTGAAAGTCACATCTTTAGCGGACAACAACAAAGTAAATGAGAATAAGAGTACAAAGAGTAAATGTTTCATTTTTCAACTGGTATTATGGCTATGAATAAACAAAAGGGTTTTTATATAAAGTAGCATCTAAAGACTATCCCACCTATATCGGTCTTGATATCACCTCAACCCTCTATCAAACTGAGAGCAGATACTATCGTAACCTTTGCAAATCTAGCTATTAATATTAGTATTTTAAGTATTGTATATGGGATTATTGGTTACACACTCAACCTATAAAACCTACAGTGAGAAATAGTTCGGTTTAAATATCTTCTTAAATTGGATGTCAAGTTCTACTGATAACCAACAATAGTGCCGGCTATACTCAATTACATAACCTACAAAGTGAGCCAGCACTTAATACATTGCATAAGGAATATTTGTAGAGGTAGACCACCTCATACATGAGTACAATGTTCTATACAAAAGTGTTTAGATATCACCAACTCCGGTGACTCCCATTAATCCCATATTCCGCGATTAATCTTTTCTCCATTTGATTAATCGCTTCTTTACCTCTTCAGAAGGGAGGCGCTTATTGACTTTAAATAACTCGTTTAGTTTTTCACATCCCATTTCTGGGGATATTATAGATAAATCAACCATTAAATCGAAAATAAATAGTATCCCACTGACTGTAGTCCCAGAAGCAGTTGCAGATTTTCGTAGCTTTCCATCGCCAGTTAATAATCGAAATTTGTTTTGTTTTGCATATAGCCATACTGAACAATCTGCAAAAGAAACATTATTCTCACAAGTAGAATGAAATGCAACAATATCAGCAACTTCTATTGCTGAATATCTTTTTATAAATAATTTACCAGGGCTATAAGATAAGATCTTGTCCCGTTGGTTAGATTCAGTTAATTCGTTAATTATAAAATCATTGGTATGAATATCTAATGGGAGATGGAAGAATTCATCTAATAGATTGATTGATAATAGATCAATAAAGATATTAGTGTCATTAACTACAACTGTTTCCATATCAGATATAGTTTAATGTAGACCTTACCTCTTGTATAGATATACCTAGTAGTGAAGCGGCCTTCGATATTGATATAATATCATCTGAGATAGCACGAAATACCAATGCAATAAATCGATCAGAAGATTCTTTAGGAAAGCGACTCTCAAGAACCTGAGCTTTTAATTCTGGATATTGATTTTTCTTAATACAATACCCCTTATATCTATTGTTGGTAATAATATTAAGCTCCATAGCCTTATACATCAATGCATCGATAGATATTCCAAATTGTTTTTGAATAGGTATTAGCTCCTGTAATGATATCTCCCTGCGTGAAGCGCCGATTAATTTTATAAACTGCCTACTAGGAATAAGCATTTCATTTGCAAAAAGATTACAAAAGGATTCTACCTCTTTATTAGAAAATATATCATCAAAGCTCAAAAGTAGATGTCCTAATTCATGAAGAGCAGTAAAGCGTAATCTTTCGGCTGAGAAGTTTTTGTTTAGAACTATTATAGGGCTCTTTTTATTGATAAAACCACTTAGAGCATCAAAACTCTCAGAACTATCTAATTCAATAACTTTGATGTTATTCTCCTCCAAGATAGAGACTATACTGCTTATACCATCCTCCCCTAGATTCCATAAATCTCTCAAGCGCTTAGCTTGACATTTCACATCTTCTGCAGATTGAATGATTATATTAGAGAAATCAATATTGAAATCATTATTAAGTTCAAGCATATTTTCAATTTCAAAATATCGCTCAATATGATCTCTTACATGTTCCTTGATACTTTGGATATTTAAAGAACCTAACTTGCTTCTCTTTCTGAATTCTACTTCAGGAAACTCAAGCTTGTAGGGTCTAAAGAGATAATCCATAGTAACACCTAATGCGTTTGATAAAGCAATTAAGACAGTACTATCAGGAATCATTCTGCCATTTTCATATTTAGAAATAGCCTGTTTTGATACAACATTCCCTATACGCTCGCATAAGGCGTCCATCGAAAGGCAGTTCATAAGTCTGGCTGATTTTAATCGTTGTGCTAGTATCTGTTCCATATTGTAATTAGGTTATTGGGTTTACAAAAATACTAAAAACAGCAATCTTGTCAACCATACAACAATATTTTAACTATATATGTTCATACGATTATTGCAAACATATATTTGAATACTATCGACTATTAAATGTCCCCCATCCTTCTAGAGTCAGATTTGCACAAAGTCAAATAAAACACTGAGTGTTACTCATTTTGTAAAATCCACTTACCACCATCAAATTTCAAACTCTGTGAGAAAAAAATCTGTTTTTTCTATCTACATCAGAACGTGTTAACAAATTAGAGACCTCTATTTTACTTTACTATCACTATATAACGCAATTGTTCACTGAAAACTTAGATTTATTTCCTAATAGTACCTCCTTATTTAAGATAAAAATTATTGTGGCGATAGAATTCTATTGCCACCTATCACCACACCCTATCGCCACACTTAACAATCTGATTATTATAGGGTGTGGCGATGTGGCGATAGAAACCAGTCAAAACTAAGACTCTGTGAGGGAATTTCACCATTTCATTAATAGTGATTTGTTAAATATGGAGACTCTATTTGTAGTATCCTGATTTAGGTTGACTACTTGTATGTCTTATACCTTCGACAAGTTGACTTGGTTATATATATTCCTGATATTAGTTGACTTTAAGTTTATTATCCCGAAGTTTGGTTG
>JBOFEN010000030.1:0-5531 GCA_051648105.1 Bacteroidales bacterium | reverse complement strand
CTCTCGGGTTTTAGGTTCTTGAACCCCTCACGTATTGCCTCTTCTGTAAGCGAAGAGATCCAGAGTCTTCTTACTGGACATTTACATTTAGCCATTTGAAGAACCCATCGCTGTATCAACTCACCCTCTTGACCGGCATCACCACAGTTTATTACCTCAGTAGCATTAGATACTAATTGAGAAATTATATCAAACTGTCTCTTTACACCTTCGTTGTTCTGTAGTTTGATCCCAAATCGCTCCGGTATAAGAGGCAGGTCAAGAATGGACCATCTCTTCCATCCCTCATTATAGTCGTGTGGCTCTTTTAGGGTACATAGATGCCCGAATACCCATGTTACTTGGTATCCGTTACCCTCCATATATCCATTTTTCCTCTCCTTTGCACCCAATACTTGAGCTATATCACGCGCAACACTTGGCTTTTCGGCAATACAAACTATCATCTAAATTCTCATAATGTTGAACAACAAAGGTAGTTATTTTTCATTGTTTTTTGATTGTTTGGCAACCTTTGCATAGATATAGTTGTTCTAATTGTGTATTTTTGAATTCTAAACCTATATTAATAACATAAATTTATGAACAGAGTAAGTAGATTTTTCTTTGTACTTCTAGTGCTAATCGCTTCAATTTCAGTCTTAGAAGCAAAACCACGTGTGACAATTATTGCAACAGGAGGTACTATTGCGGGACAAGCAGCTTCGGCTACTCAGGCTAGTTATACGGCTGGTGTGGCAACTGTTGACCAACTTATTAATGCTGTGCCAGAGATTATGGACTTGGCTGAAATCAAAGGTGTGCAGATCTCTAATATTGGTAGTCAAGAGATGAACGATCAGGTTTGGCTAAGTTTGGCAAAGAAGATTAACTCACTATTTGCTAACAACGAGACAGACGCTGTGGTTATCACTCACGGTACTGACACTATGGAGGAGACATCTTACTTCTTGAACCTAGTTGTAAAGAGTGACAAGCCAGTTGTATTAGTTGGTTCTATGCGCTCTTCATCTTCTTTGAGTGCAGATGGTCCTATGAACCTTTATAAGGCTGTTGTAGTTGCTACCTCACCTAAGTCTGTAGGCAAAGGTGTTATGTGTATGATGAATGACATGATCCTAGGTGCAGACGATGCAACAAAAGTAAACTCTGTAAATGTGGCTGCTTTTGCATGTCCTAACTTCGGCCCTCTTGGTGCTGTTATTGGTTCAGATGTTCATTTTACTCGTAATCAACTAGTACGCCACACAACAACATCTGAGTTTTCAGTTGAGGGATTAGATAAACTTCCAACTGTAGACATCCTTATGGGTTATGCAAATGCTTCAGCTATCCCAGCAAAAGCTCTTGTAGATGCTAAAGTTGATGGTATCGTAATGGCTGGAGTAGGTAATGGTAACTTCTACCCAACTGTATTAGCAGAGATGGATCGTGCGGTTAAGCAAGGTATTCATGTAGTTAGAGGATCAAGAATTCAAACAGGTATTGTGCCGATGAATGGAGAGGTAAACGATACTGAACATGGTTTTGTTGCTTCAGGATTCCACAGTGCACCAAAATCAAGAGTTCTACTTATGTTAGCTCTAACAAAGACTAAAGATCTTAACGAGATCCGTAGAATATTCAACGAGTATTGATCAGTAGATTGATTCGTATACTCATATAAAAAAGGTAGTAGTACACTTGATATTGTGCTACTACCTTTTTAGATATTACTTCGTTTTACTTATAGTTAATAAGCTTGATGTTACATTAAGCTTATCAAATGAAACAAATTCTTCTGTAAATCGTAAGCACTCAAGTTGCGGTTTCAGTATTATTGATTAAATTTGTTTCCTTTAGATAGCAAAATTACTACAAACTTAATATTAATAGATTATGGCTTCACCGGCTTCAGAGTGTCTATATTGTCAGAATCTTCCGATCCTTAGTGATTTGATGATTAAAATATGTGATCTAGAGGTATCTCAGTTATTTCTGTTTAAAGAGCAATCATATCAGGGAAGATGTAATGTTGTTTACAAAGATCATGGAGTAGAATTTCATGAGCTAGACGAAGAGCAGCGTAACGCTTTTATGAGAGATGTAGCAAAAGTAGGTAAAGCATTGCAAGCAGCATTTAATCCTACAAAGGTTAATTATGGAGCCTATGCAGATACATTAACTCATATCCATATGCACGTTGTACCTAAATATCAAGATGGGTTTGGATTTGGTGGTGTATTTGAGATGAATCCTAAGAAGACCTATTATACTGAAGAGGGATATAAGAGAACTATTGCTCGAATTGTTGAGCAACTCTAATCATTCTATTTGATAGATTCGTAAAGAGAAACAAAAAAGGTAGATGTTGAGATTATTGTCTCAGTATCTACCTTTTTTTTATTTAGAATGGAGCTCTCTTCTCAATAGATATAGCCTTGTTAGTTACAGGATGCCTAAACTTAATGTATTCAGCATGTAGGTATAATCTGTCTGAATTAGTACCATAAAGATTGTCTCCCACTATTGGAGAGTTTAATCCATCAGGATGAGAAGCATGAACTCTAAGTTGGTGAGTCCGACCAGTGTGAGGATATAGTGATATCCGTGTTTTTCCATCCTCCATACCCATCACTTCATATCTCGTAATAGCAATCTTACCAAGCTCAAAGTTAACCATCTGCCTAGGTCTATCCAAAGGATCAAGACAGAGAGGTAACTTTATTGTTCCTTTGGGGCTCTCAACGATGCCACTCAATAGAGCCACATACCTCTTTTTTATAGATCGATCTTCAAACTGAGCTTGAATGTTGTGATGAGTATCCTTATCTTTGGCTATTATTAGTAAACCAGAGGTTGCCATATCTAAACGATGCACTATTAGTGGTCCCGTAGCATTAGGGTATCTCTCACTCATAATGTCCCAAACAGAACGATTTTCAGACTTCCCTGGTACAGAGAGCATGCCCTCAGGCTTATTTACAACAACAACCCAATCATCCTCAAATACTATTTCAAGATCTGAGTCATCATGTCTTGACGTAAGTAGAGGATCTGGCTCCACATCAATCCCCTTGAGCATATGTCCAAGTATAGGGAGGCACTTTCCATTGCAAGCAGGGTAGAAGTGCCCATGATGACGAATCTCTTGCTTTGGTGATTTACCCCACCAAAACTCGCCCATTGCTACTGGTTTAAGCCCATTAGCAAATGCGTATTGAAGTAGTTTAGGTGCAGCACATTCGCCAGCACCCGCAGGAGGCATCTTATTAGGTGAGAAGCCGAATATCTCAGGGATAGTCATAATATCACCATTTCCATTTAGAAGTTCAAAGTGTCTGAAAATCTCCATTTGAAGAGCAGCCGATCTACTCTTTCTCTCTTCACGCAGCCTATCAATATGAGTATCTAAAGCAGAAAGTTGATCCTTTATTACATTAACTCTCGACTCCCAAATCTTCTCGACTTGTTTGTGCCTATTCTTTTGCTCAACGCTCTCTCTAGCAAGAGCAGTGATCATCTCCTCAGAACAGCCCTCTTTTCTTATCTCTTTACGTCTATTCTTATTTCTCTTCAGCTCCTCCATTGATAGAGCTATAGCTTCTTGAGCATATGAGACCTCAGATTTTAGTCTCTCCTTTATTTCGAGGTACTCATTCGAGTTCTCTAATATAGAGACTTCTCTATTTATTGCAGATATATTCTCCACCTCAGTAAGGTAGAAATCGTGAGGTTGTAGAATGTCAAATACAGCAGGTACAAAGTGAGGGTGGGAGTTCGATGCGGCTAGGTTTCCTGAGAATGCGGCCAAGTACCCAAGTGTCCCATCACTATCCTCTACAACAAGCACTCCAAACATCTTTCCAAGAGTTATCTCATCCAGCCACTCTTGCTTGCTCTCTATGAACAGCTTAAGTTCATCTGCAGCTAATGTAGTAAGAGCGTGAGGAGTGTAATTGAATGGAAAGGTAAATAGTTCGGGTTTTGCGATATCTTCTATTGTTGTGTTATATCTGTGTAGCATATCAAATCTATATCAATCTCTTGACACTCCCACTCCATGAGCAGCCATAACAGTAAATAGTATCAGTATCAAATCCATCCATCGATGCACTATTATCCTTAGGGATAATAGTGTAATTCTCATCCACATATATAGATAGCCTATCCCCCTTGCTATTCATAATATAAAGAGTAGAGACTTTACAAGCAGGACATAAGCGCTTCTTCATATTTATAAGTGTTTAATTAATAGTGATTAATTGAAAACCACCATAAGAAGAATCTCTACTTATGGTGGTTACCAATATCTATTATTTTCATAAATTACGAGATATATTCTCTTGAAGTTGCTCCATCTCTTGCGAGCTAAGCTTTAGCTTAGGGTTAGAGAATAGCATATCTCCTTCCGAATCTATCGGTATTAAGTGTATGTGTGCATGAGGAACCTCAAGCCCAATAACTGCCAGGCCAACTCTCTTGCACACGACTGTTTTCTCTATTGCCTTAGCCACCTTTTTAGAGAATAATAGCATATCTGAAAGGATACTATTATCCAGATCAAATATGTAGTCTACCTCAATTTTAGGTACAATAAGAGTGTGACCTTTTTTCAGAGGGTTGATGTCAAGGAAAGCAATGAACTTCTCATCCTCCAAGATCTTGTAGCAAGGTATCTCACCAGCTATTATTCGACTAAAAATTGTTGCCATGGTAGTTTATGTATTATTAGATACCAATCTCGATTATCTCGAATCGTTGAATGCCAGATGGAACTTTAATCTCAACGGTATCGCCCTTCTTTTTGCCAAGAAGTCCCTGGCCAATAGGAGTGTTAACAGCAATCTTACCTTCACGAAGATTAGCCTCAGTCTCAGAAACCAAAGTGTACTCCATTACAGCATTATTATTCATGTTTTTGATCTTAACCTTATTAAGGATCTGAATGATGTCAGTCTTTAGGTTTGACTCATCTAAGATTCTAGCTTTAGAGATGATGTCTTTTAGTTGAGCAATTTTCATCTCAAGAAGACCCTGAGCCTCTTTTGCAGCATCATACTCCGCATTTTCAGAAAGGTCACCCTTATCTCTTGCTTCTGCTATTTGTCGAGAGATCTCAGGTCTCTTAACCGATTCTAAGTGAGCTATTTCTTCGCTGAGCTTTTTGTAGCCCTCTTCTGTCATATAATTTACAGCCATAGTTCTGATTTTTTCTAAATTGATTTATATTTCCTCTGAATTGATTAAAAACAAAAAAGAATCTCGACATTTAAGTCGAGACCCTTTTTGTCTATTGTTATTGCAAATATAGTACTAATTTTATGTTGTGCCAATATTTACAGATACTTCTTGACAATATTTTCTAGGTCTGTCGACTTCTCTACACGGCTAACTATCTCCCCTTTACGGTTTACTACAAACATGCTAGGTAGTTGCTCAATATTGTACATTGAGACATACGGAGAGTAACTAGATCTAGAATCTCTAACTGCTACCCATGGGATATTACTTGCAGAAACCTTCCAGAAGTGTTCGTCAGTATCAAATGA
>JBOFEN010000029.1:0-9348 GCA_051648105.1 Bacteroidales bacterium | reverse complement strand
TAGTCCTGCTGCGAAGGGGTGTCCGCCGAAGTTTTCGAGTAGGTCTCGGCAGGCCTCTAATCCTTTGTATATGTCTATGCCTTGAATAGATCTGGCAGATCCAGTGGCTAGTCCATTGGATAGAGTTAGTACAACAGCTGGTTTGTAGTATAGCTCCGTGAGGCGAGAGGCAACAATGCCTATGACTCCTTTGTGCCAGCGCTCGTTGTAGATTACAATAGCTTTTCTGGAGTGTAGGTTTTGACACTTCTCGAGAATGGCGTTAGCCTCCTCAGTAACGTTTTTGTCTAGCTCGCGGCGCATCTCATTATATCCGTTGAGAGTCTCACAGATCTCTCTTGCTTGGTTCATATCCTTTGATATGAGTAGGTCTACGGCCTCTTTTCCACACTGCATCCTCCCAGAGGCGTTTAGCCTAGGTCCGATCTTGAAGATCACATCGCTAAGGGCTAATTCGCGATCGTTGATGCCACAGCTCTCAATGATAGCTCTAAGTCCAATGCTAGCGTTTGTGTTTAGTTGTTTTAGTCCGTAGTATGCTAATATTCTGTTTTCGCCAACTATTGGCACGAGGTCTGCAGCAATACTGACGGCAACGAGCTCAAGCAGGGGGTATAGGGCTGAGAACTCTATGTTGTTGTCTATAGCAAACGCTTGCATGAACTTGAATCCCACACCGCAGGCCGAGAGGTGGTTGAAGGGGTAGCTAGCGTCGTCTCGCTTGGGGTCGAGTATAGCCACAGCTTCGGGTAGTTCTGGGTCTGGCTTGTGGTGGTCGCATATGATGAAATCAATACCTTTTCGTTTGGCATAGGAGATCTTTTCATTTGCTTTGATTCCGCAGTCGAGTACGATAATAAGTTTTACGTCGCTCTCGTATGCAAAGTCTATGCCTTTGTAAGAGACACCATATCCCTCGTCCGTACGGTCTGGGATGTAGTAGTCTAGGTTGGAGTAGTAGCTACGAAGGAATTTATATACTAGTGCCACGGAGGTTGTTCCGTCAACGTCGTAGTCACCGTAGATTAGAATCTTCTCTTTTCGTCCCATGGCAAGATTTAGTCTTTCGACAGCCTTGTCCATGTCTTGCATCAGGAAGGGGTCGTGTAGATCTTGAAGTTGAGGGCGGAAGAATCGTTTAGCTTGATCTGTGGTTGTGATTGCTCGCTGTTGAAGCAGCTTGCAGAGCACAGGACTGATACCTAGGTCGTGAGCCATGCTCTCAGTGTTGCCGAGTAGGTCACTGCCAGGTGTTAAGTATTTCCATTCATTGCTCATATATTGTATTATCTTTTTTTATCTTATTCTGCAAATATAAGATAATTACTCCGAACTCTATCGTGAAGCTGTAGTTAGATTTGGGGAGTGGTGTAGCTTGGTTGATAATAAGTGTTGATAATCTGCTGGATTGGCAATGTGGATATTGTGGTTTATGTTGTTTGTGTCTTGCTTTTTCTTTGCTCTAACTTGTCTGCAATTCGATCAACAATGATTGATATAGCACCGTCGCCAGTCACATTGCATGCAGTTCCAAAGCTGTCCATAGCTA
Source organism: Bacteroidales bacterium (assembly GCA_051648105.1). Classification (GTDB taxonomy): domain Bacteria; phylum Bacteroidota; class Bacteroidia; order Bacteroidales; family UBA7332; genus UBA7332. Next base: position 7,799 of record JBOFEN010000029.1, on the reverse strand, counting down.
TGTATAGAGCTATCATTAGTGCTTGGGCTGTTTCGTCAAATCCAAGCATAGATTGTAGTATTCCGAGTGCTGCCATGATGGCACCACCTGGTACTCCAGGAGCAGCTACCATAGTGATTCCAAGCATGAAGATAAATCCTGCCATCATCTCGAATGTCATTGTGTGTGCCGACATTATCATTATAGCCATTGCACAGGCAACTATCTTCATGGTGCTGCCGGAGATGTGTATGGTGGCGCACAAAGGAACGGTGAATACGGCAATGCTCTCGCGCACACCGTTCTTGATGGTTTGTGCCAGTGTCACTGGAATTGTAGCTGCGCTGGATTGTGTTCCTAGGGCGGTTGCGTAAGCAGGGATCATATTGCGCAGTAGTTTCAAAGGGTTTTTGTTACTTAATGCTCCTGCTATGGTATATTGAAGTAGTAGTAATGCGATGTGAATAATGAAGATGACTGCAATTACTTTGATGAAGGTGACAATTATAGTACCTACTTGTCCTGAGATGGTCATATCCATGAATATTCCGAATATGTATATTGGGAGGAATGGGATGATCACTTTGTCAATTACAAGTGTGATAATGGATCTAAACTCTATGAATGATCTCTTTAGTGCCTCTGATCTTGTGTATGTTAGCCCTAGTCCTATGGTGAAGGAGAGTATCAGTGCTGTCATAACTTCCATTATAGGTGGCATATTTACCTGAAAGTATGGTAGTAGTTTGAAGCTTGTGTCAGAGAGTAGTTGCATTGATGATCCTTCAGCAATGATTTGTGGGAATATTGCTTGGCATATTCCGTAGGTGAAGAATCCAGAGAATAGAGTAGAGCCGTATGCAATGATTGCTGTAATGGCAAGAAGTCGTCCTGCTCCTTTGCCTAGTTCGCCAATGGCTGGGGTTACAAGACCAACAATAATAAGTGGTATGGTAAAGGAAAGGAAGTTTCCGAATAGGGAGTTGATGGTTGTAAATATTCGTGCAATTGGAATTGGAAGTATGTATCCCAAAGTTATTCCGAGTAATATGGCTAATGCAACTTTGCCAAGAAGTGAGACTCTTATTCTTTTCATATATTGAGTGTTCATTTATGTTGTACCACAATAATAGTCTAATCTTTGGTTAACTTCAAACTTGTGGGGCTTAATTTGTGTTGGGTAATCCTTTTATTAACAGCAAAGAGGGGGATTGTTGTTTTAATTGATCTCTTTTGATTAAATTTGGGACTGCAAGGGCTGTGGATTGTCCATAGTTCCAAAATGTATATGTAGATGAAAAGATTATTTGTGCCATTTATGTTTTTGCTTTTACTGCCTTCTTGGTCTTATGCAAGAAAGCTTGATAAGCATATTGAGAATTATATTGATTCGGTAATGGATCATTCACTCAAGGAGGGTTTCTTTCCTGGGGCTCAGCTGATGGTGGGCCAAGGGGATAGGGTGTTGTATTATGAGAATTATGGTTTTCAGGATTATGAGCATGGTGTGAGGGTATCCTCTAGGGATATGTATGATATGGCTTCGTGTTCGAAGGTGATAGGTACTACGCTTGCTGCAATGAGGCTTTATGATGATGGGTTGATAGGGTTGGATAGTCGTGTGGGTGAGCTTCTTGATCAATTCAGGGGTACGGATATTGATTCACTCTCATTCTTGAATCTGATGACTCACGTGAGTGGATTGAGGCCTTTTATTCCTTTCTATAGGGAGTGTATGGGCGACTCTGCTTATGTTAGTGGTGAGCCTAGAGATGGGTATAGGCAGGTGTGTGGTTCGATGTGGATAAATCCTACTTACTATAATGAGATTGATAGGCAGATATCAGAGTCGCAGCAGAGGGATTTTGTTGGGAAATATAGATATAGTGATCTGAACCTTTATTTAGCTCAGTGTATGATAGAGCGGGTGAGTGGTAGGGCTCTTGATGTGTTGACGGATGAGATTTTTGAGGAGATGGGTATGAAGCACACTGGTTATATGCCATTGAGGTTGGCTAGGATGCAAAGGATTATCCCAACTGAGGTGGATAGTGTATTTAGGAAGGGGTTGATTCGTGGCTATGTACATGATGAGTTTGCGGCTCTATTGGGTGGTGTTGCGGGTCATGCGGGTCTGTTCTCTACTGCGAGGGATGTAGGGAGATTTTGTGAGATGGTTCTAAGTGGGGGTGTTTATAGGGGTAGGCGTATCATTAGTCAGGGGGCTATTGATCTGTTTACTTCGTCTCCTTATCTGGATCGTGGTGTATATAGGGGTATAGGATTTGACAAGAGGGATCCTAGTAAGGGTGTCTACTCTGTTAACTCATTTGGACATACTGGCTTTACGGGTACCTATTTCTGGATTGATGGAGATACGGGTCTATATCTTGTGTTGCTTACCAATAGGGTTCATCCAACGAGGGGAAATGTTAGGATGTATGAGGATAATCTACGTGATAAGCTTTGGTCGCGCATTAATGGGAATATATATAGGGAGTGAGATCATTGACTGGTCTATCAACAACAACGGAGGAGAGCTTTTGTGGGCTCTCCTCCGTTGTTGTTGATAGATAGTTACGGCTTAATGTTATTGGATATTGTAGTCCAATTTGGGAATACCTTATCGAGTGTTAGTTGTTTGGCTTGCTTTTTTGTTAGCTGATTACTCCAAGCTACTCTTTGCTTTGGGTTTGCTCCCTCCCCGTAGGAGTTGTATTCGCCATATCGTGCACTCTTCTCATTCTCTGTATTGCGCCAATTGTCCCATCCGGGGTGTGTGATGTGTGCATCCATATGGCAAGAAAGGAATAGTGTGGCTGCATGTTTTCTCCATGGCCTACCGAGGTATACTCTGTCAATCTCTTTGTCTGCTGTTAGATTGCATTGGTTGAATATGTAACCGTATGGTTGCTTTTGGCTGGTGGAGGCTGCTGTTATATAGGAGTTTCGCTTGCTGTGTATTTGACACTCTTGGAACCATGCTGTAGCTGGCCCGAAGATGAAGTCTGTTGTGCCTTCTATATAGCATTGGTGATAGTATTGTTGGCTATACTCGCTACCGGTGAAGAGTGTGTCTTGATTGCCAAGAAGTCTACACCTGATGGCTGCAAATAGAGTGCCTTCTATGTGTAGAGCAACGGCTTGTGCTACTGCGGGGGAGGAGTTCTCTATTGTTATATCTTTTAGTGTGATGCGGTCTCCAAATACAATAAGGGTGTAGCTTTTGAAGGTGCCCATATTATCTTTTTTGGCATGGTCATCCCAGCTTATTATAGTTGATTGGGCGGACTCTCCAATGATGGTTATGTCGCACTTATCGGGTGGTATTTCTACTTTTTCGCAGTAGGTGCCTCTCTTCACAAAGATAGTTTTGGGCTCGGGTGTGTAACTTCTAACTGAGAGTATCGCCTCTTGAATAGAGCTGAAGTCGCCTGTGCCGTCTAGTGCGACAATAATGTCGTAGTTGGCGGAATGTATTGAGCTATTCAGGAGGAGCAGGAGTATGGTTGTGACTGTTTTGTTTAGAATCTTTTTCGCTATCATTAATTGGGGTTATCTTATGTTTACAATGCTGATAATGTCAGCAAATAGTCCGGCTGCAGTTACGCTTGCACCAGCACCGTAGCCTTTGATAATCAGAGGGTGGTCTTTGTATCTCTCTGTGGTTATGAGTATGATATTGTTGCTCTCCTCGAGGTTGTATAGCGGAGATGTGCTTTCTACTTGTTGGAGCTTAATGCTGGCTTCTCCTTGCTCTAGTTTTGCCACAAAGCGTAGTCTTTGCTTATTTGCCTCGCAGCAGGAACGGAGATGTTCAAACTCATCGTCGAGAAGGTTAATTCTGCTCCAGAAGCTATCTAGTGATCCGGTAAAGTATTCCTCGGGTATGAAGAGTGATTTCTCAACCTGCGACTGCTCAATTGGATACCCTGCCTCGCGAGCTAGGATAACAAGTTTACGTGTGACATCAATGCCAGAGAGGTCTATTCGTGGATCGGGCTCAGCATATCCAGCTTCTTGTGACATCTTAATAGCCTGGCTCAATGGTATCTCTTTTGAGATGGTATTGAGTATGAAGTTAAGTGTGCCGGAGAGTACTGCCTCAATCTTGACTATCTTATCACCACTATTTATCATCGAGTTGATGGTGTTTATGATGGGTAGACCTGCTCCAACGTTTGTTTCGAAAAGGAATTTTACGCCTCTATGTCGAGCTGCTTGCTTGAGTTGGGAGTAGTTTGCATAGTCTGATGAGGCGGCTATTTTGTTGGCCGTCACAACTGATATGTTATTGTTTAGCATTGTGTTGTAGAGTTTGGATATCTCATCACTAGCCGTACAGTCCACGAAGATAGAGTTGAAGATGTTCATCTCAACTATTTCCTTAGATAGTATCTCTGGATTGGATATGAAGCTTGAGTCTCTAAGTAGTGCCTGGTAGTCTGATAGGTCAATCCCATTGGTGTCAAATATTGCTCTTTTTGAGTTGGCAATCCCTACAACTCGTATCTGTAGTGCATTTTGCTCAAGTAGTTGTTGTTGTTGCTTTTCGATTTGCTGAAGTAGGTTGTGGCCTATGGCTCCTACGCCAACGAGGAATAGGTTTACTACTTGATATTCTGATAGAAAGAATGCTTCGTGTATTACGTTGAGTGCTTTGTTAAGAGACTCACTGTTTATGACAAGTGAGATGTTTGTCTCGTATGCTCCTTGTGCAAAGGTTATCACATTTATCCCATTTCGCCCAAGGGTGTCGAATAGTTTTCCAGCTACACTGCTGTTGCCTTTCATATTGCGACCAACTATGGCTAGAGTGGCTAGGTTAGTCATGAATCCTATCTTCTCTATCTTGCCCATAGCTATCTCAGTCTCAAACTCTTGTTCGAGAACATCTGCTGCAAGTTGAGCATCAACACGCCTAACACCAATAGATGTGGTATTCTCTGAGGATGCTTGTGATACTAAGAAAACGCTGATGCCAGAGTCTGCAAGTGTCTTGAAGATTCTTTGGTTTATGCCTACTATGCCGACCATGCCAAGTCCGTGAATGGTTATGATGGCTGTATCGTTGATAGAGGATATACCTATGATCGGTTTCTCGGAGTTGTCTCCTATGTGACTTATGTAGCTTCCTTTGGATTGTGGCTTGAAGGTGTTGCGAACCGTTATTGGGATATTCTTTTTGTAGGCAGGGTAGATAGTTGGAGGGTAGATCACCTTGGCTCCAAAGTTGCACAACTCCATAGCCTCGAGATAGGATAGTTTCTCGATGAGGTAGCTATTTGGTATGATAGAGGGGTCGGCAGTCATAAATCCGTCAACATCTGTCCATATCTCAAGTTCTTCTGCATCAATGGCAGAGGCGATGATTGAGGCAGTATAATCTGCACCTCCTCGTCCAAGGTTTGTAATGTCACCTGTCTTTGAGTCTGTAGAGATGAATCCTGGAACGATTGATATCTGGTCTATATTTGCTAGAGCTTGGCGTATTGCAGTGTTGCTGCTCTTGAAGTCACAGATTGTCTTTCTCTCCTTGATGGTTGTTTTTATAAACTCGCGTGAGTCGTATAGTTTAGAGCCTACCAGGATTTTTGATATTATCATTGCAGCTACTCTCTCACCGTAGCTTACAACAATGTCAAGAGTGCGGTCTGAGAGCTCACGTATTAGGTATATCCCTCTATATATGTTGTTTAGTTCGTCAAAAAGAACTCTCACACTCTCCAGAGTCTCACGTATTGAGTATTCAGGTACAAGTGCTTCAATTATCGAAGTGTGTCTCTCTTGCAGTTCTATGAAGATTGTCTTATATTGATCTTTATTATTAAGCGCAAGGTTGGCTATCTCACTAAGTTGGTCAGTTACACCCTCGAGTGCCGAAAGAACAACCACTGTGGGCTCGTCTCTTTGGAGAATAATCTTCTTTATATTAAGGATGCCCTCAATAGTTCCAATGGATGAGCCTCCGAATTTTAATACTTTCATTTCAGATTGATTTAATAAGAGTCCAAATAGTAGGTAATTGTATGCAATAGTAGTGAATTTAGTTAACAATATGGTATATTAAATCAATCTTTTTATGCAAAATATGTGCGTGGATATTACTGTGAATATTAACATAGCGAGGTGTATCCTCTGCTTATTTAGGGGTAGGTGAGGTTGTGCCAATGAAAAAAAAGGTTATATTTGCGCTGTATTTACTATATATTGAAACCGACTTACTATGTATCCGATAAATCTTAAGGGAGTGGGAGTGGCCTTGATTACTCCCTTTAAAGAAGATGATTCCGTTGATTATGGTGCTTTGGGGAGATTAGTGGATTTGCAATTGCAGAATGGCACTGACTACCTAGTTGTTCTTGGAACAACTGCTGAGACACCATCATTGGACGAAGACGAGAAGTGTTCAATAACGGAGTTCGTTATTGAACGCGTGCAGGGGCGGATACCTATAGTATTGGGTGTTGGAGGAAACAATACCAAAGCGGTAGTTGATCGATTGAAGCGAGAGGAGTTTAGGGGCGTTGACGCTATCCTCTCTGTGGTGCCTTACTATAATAAGCCATCTCAAGAGGGTATATATCAGCATTATGCAGCTATCTCGAGAGCTACTGACTTGCCAATAGTATTGTATAACGTTCCTGGTCGTACGGGAGTTAACATGACAGCAGAGACAACATTGAGGTTGGCTCGAGACTTTAAGAATATAGTTGCCATTAAAGAGGCTTCTGGTAATATTACTCAAATGGATGATATTATCAAGAATAAGCCAAGAGACTTTATGGTTATTTCTGGAGATGATGGAATAACATTCCCTCTAATTACATTGGGTGCCGTTGGAGTTATCTCTGTGATAGGTAATGCTTTCCCAAGAGAGTTTAGCAGAATGGTGCGTTTAGCTCTTCATGGGGACTATCAGAATGCACTAGTTATTCACCACCGATTTACAGAGCTAATAGAGCTGTTGTTTGTTGATGGTAATCCAGCTGGGGTGAAGAGTATTCTTCATGCAATGGGTTATATTGAGAACAGATTGAGGCTACCACTAGTGCCTACTAGAATAACTACGTTTGAGAAGATACGACATGTGCTGCATGAGTTAAATATCCGCTGTTAATTGTTTTATCTAGCAGAGACTCTTTAAGAATGGATTTTAGAAAAATTGTACACATACCACCAGTAAAAAACAAGATATGTCATCAAGAACAGATTCTCTTGATGGGTTCTTGTTTTGCTGAGAACATAGGAAAGAGGTTAGTCGAGGGGCGTTTTAGCACCTTGGCTAACCCTTTTGGCATATTATATAACCCATCATCTATATCAGCGGCTTTACGACAGATAATTTCACTAGAGAGAGAAATAAAGAAGGAAGACCTTTTTTGCGGAGCTGACGGTATGTGGCACTCCTTTGATTTTCACTCTAACTATTCAGCTACTACTCCCGAGGAGGCATTGCTGAGAATGAATGGTTCAATTGAGGAAGCAAGAGAATCACTCAGAAAAGCGAAGGTTCTTATCGTTACATTTGGTACTTCTTGGGTGTTTAAGCTTGCTGATGGAGATAGTAAGAGGGCTGTTGTTGGTAACTGTCATAAGTTGCCAGCTAATAAGTTTATTAGAGAGCGCTTAAGGGTAGAGGATGTAGTGAGTGATTGGCGCGATCTGTTGATAGAGATTGAGGAGTTCCGTTCTGGAGTGCCTATAAGGGTTATCTTTACAGTTAGCCCTATACGACACTGGAAAGATGGGGCATTTGGCAATCAGTGTAGTAAAGCTACTTTATTGCTTGCAATTGATGACTTAATAGAGTGGAGCTC
>JBOFEN010000028.1:0-1747 GCA_051648105.1 Bacteroidales bacterium | reverse complement strand
TACATTTTCTCGGTATATTAACTTTAGAGTCAGCAAAAGCTAAACTGGGTCTATTTGATGTATCAGTTTTATTGGGTAATACATTTCTAGCACACACATCATAATAGTAATAGTTGTACACATGTTTTATATTCTGAAGTGAATCATTATATAATTCTGGCAAACTGTTTATTCGAAAAGCTTCGGTAGAATAGCCTTGGCTTATATAATTATCATAAAATCGTGGTATCGTACCATTATGTTTGTCATATCTCACGATTGATGACCACTTAGATATACGCGAGCTAATTGTTGGATTTGTTATTAAGTTGTATTTGGGTGTGAAATTTAAAGTATAATAGTAGTTACTCCCATTATTTGTATCAACAATTTTAACTAGAGGTGCAGCAGAGGTTGATTCATATATAGGAGTCTCTTCTAAATTCCATACACCTAAGTCATACCCAAGCTGATTTAAGGGAATACCACTCAAAGGTGAGATGATTCCAGAGCCAGCAGAAACCATCTCTCCCTCTAGTTTGATTTTCCCATTGGTTTGAAACTGTATATCTGTAGTCGTTCTAGTTTTTCCAAGTACAGAGCCAAAGACTCTATATAAACCATTACTTACTATTCCTGCAATTCCTCTACTGGCTACCTCTTGAATAACTGAACTAGCATATTTAATAGGTTTATTATCACCTATTTGATCTTTAATCCAGTTTTTTCCAGCTTCACCACTTCCTGAAATAATTCCCTCAATGATTGTTGATTTATTCTGAGAAGTATTGATTATTGTTCCAGATGAATTTGCATTATAGATTCCCGAGAATTCAAACTGTGCTTTATTTAAAGCATAGGGTGCTATATTCGTAAGCCCTCGGCAAACTCCGTATTGTGGTATACAATAAATCCTTGAGATGTACTTGTTTTCCATCTCAAGGATTTCAATGTTTTAAAGGATGTCGTGGATTTCCATGATTTCATGGATGTGATGGATTTCAGAGAATCCCTGCTGCCTTCAAGTTATTAGGCAGTAATTCAGCTAGATCTTTTGTGTAGTCCACATCATAATCATGTACATGATCTAAGAAGTAAATCATCCAGCTTCGGAAGTCTACTCCAGCGGCTTTACAACACCCCATTAGACTGTAAATGATTGCTGTGCTTTCTGCACTATCATCCGTCTGACAAAATAGATAATTCTTGCGTCCTATGGCTACGGGTCTCACTGCATTCTCAATGCCATTATTATCGATAGCGTATCTGCCGTCTAAGTGATAACGAGATAGCTTATTGAAGCGCTTATAGGTATAAAGTATTGCTTTCTCTATAGGACTTCCTTTGAGAACTTTTGCATGTTCAGCCACTAGCCATTTTTCAAATCGAACCATTATAGGATAAGCTAACCGCTTTCTCAGTTCAGCAGCCTCTTCAAATGAGAGTGCTTGATCTTTAATCTGCCGTTCTACCTCATAGAGTAGTTGGATCTGTTCCAATGCATTTTCAGAACGCTCTTTATCATTCTTAATGGCTTCGGTAAATTTTCTTCTTGCATGTGCCCAACAAGATAGAAGAATTACCCCCTTCTTTCCTTCGAGCAGTTCATATCGTTCATAACCGTCAGTTTGCAATGCACCCTGATATCCATTAAAAAGTTTAAGTACTACCTCACCACTCCTAGAGCCTTTGTCCCAATAGAAGTATTGGTTTCCAGACATAGGGTCTCGCACAAGCCAGAGGTATCCTTTTACTGTCTTGTGTTTAT
>JBOFEN010000027.1:0-29004 GCA_051648105.1 Bacteroidales bacterium | reverse complement strand
CAAAGTTTAGCTCCACCTGGAACAACTCTATTCGACTAAAGGGGGCTTACTTTTTAAAAATAAATCTCGAATCGCCTATTAATCGACGATTCGAGACGCATTATTGTGCTTTTAAGTTTTTACCGGACAGCAATAATTTGGATAATAATTTACAAAGTAGTTCTTACAATAATCATTAGATTAGGTCTATATATTTCCTTTGTAATAAATTATTCAAGTATACCTATATTCTATCATACCGATAATTAGACTTTGTAATGTATTCCCTTAAGATATGTTGGAACTGTATTTTATACGTTGGTATGTAATATGAATGATACTTATAATTACATGATAGATTTTATTATATACATACATTGATAATAAATATCACAATGAACCAACTAGCTTTTATTTATTAAGTGATATATTTTTATTTAATATGCTAAACAGTCCATACGGTTACTTTATATTTCTGACTATATTTGATCATTATTGATAATCAATTAATGCAATGAGGACCTTTTTTTATAGATTTAGTCGTCAAGTTAGTATATCTCTCGTTTTATTCTCTGTGATATTGGTCATTAGCTTTCTATACGTTTCGAATAACCTAGTTAAGGAATTATCAGAAGAGGAGAGGAGTAAAGCTCAGATATGGGCTAATGCTACGAGTCTCATATCCTCGGGAGAGGATTTGTCTTCTTCTACAGTAGATCTTATATTTTCAGTCCTGCAGAGTAATAAGACAATACCTGTAATCGTATTAGATAGTAATGGAGAGTTATTATTGCAAGCAAATATTGACGGTATTAAGACAGATCTTGGTGTAGTTTCAAGAGCTATGATAGAGAAGATGAAGAAGAACTCACCAATTGAGATTTATCTTGATGACAAAGATCGCCAGTATTTGTACTATGATGACTCTGTATTACTAAAGAAATTATCCTACTATCCATATATTCAATTGGGAGTGATGATTGTTTTTCTTATTATTGTCTATATGGCTATAATAAGTTATAACAGAGCGGAGCAGAATCAAGTATGGGTAGGATTAACCAAAGAGACTGCACATCAATTAGGGACACCAATTTCCTCACTAATGGCTTGGGTAGAAGTGTTGCGATTAAAGGAGGTTGACCATAAAATATTGCTTGAGATTGATAAGGATGTTAATAGGCTTGAGCGTGTCGCTGATAGATTTTCAAAGATAGGATCCTCTCCAGAGTTAAAGAGTGAGGATCTAGCATCTGTGGTGCAATCGACTATCAATTATATGTCAACGCGCACATCTAGTAAGATTGAGTTTACCTGTAATATACCATCAGAGAGAGTTGAAGTATTATTATCTACTTCCTTATTTGAGTGGGTGATAGAGAATCTTTGCAGAAATGCAGTAGATGCAATAGAGAGGGAAGGTAAGATCATTATAGATCTCTTTTTGAGTGATGGGAAAGCTATATTAGATATCACAGACACAGGTAAGGGTATTAGCAAGGGCAGTTTTGATCAAATCTTCAGACCAGGCTACACAACCAAGAGGAGAGGTTGGGGCTTGGGGCTTACATTAACTAAGCGAATTGTGGAGGAGTATCACAATGGGAGAGTATATGTAAAGAGTTCTGAGTTGAATAAAGGAACTACATTTCGTATTGAGCTTCCAGCAGTTAATTGATTGATAGCAATAAAACAAAAAAAGGATGAAATCTTAGGCGCGTTACTATTAATTTATTACCTTTGCGCGAACATTAAGACATAGAGCTTTGGGAAAGTTTCAGGCATATAATATCCAATTAAACACTCTTTCAATAGGGGAGCATACATTCAATTTGAAGCTGGATAATCAGTTCTTCAGGAATATAGACAGTGAAGTGCTTCAAAAAGGAGATGTAGATGTTGTTGTTACTGTACAGAGAAACGCTACAGATTTTGAGTTGCGTTTTGATATTCAGGGGGTCATTCAGGTTCCATGTAATCGTTGTTTAGATGATATGGCCTTGGATGTAGCAGTTAAAGAGCATTTCTTTGTTAAGTTTGGCAAGGAGTATGCTGAAGAAGATGATAACGTTGTTATTGTACCAGAAGAAGAGGGCGCAATTAATGTTGCGTGGTTTCTATACGAATTCGTAGCATTAGCAATTCCGATTAAGCATGTACATCCTGCTGGGAAGTGCAATAAGATGATGTCGGCTAAGCTGCGCAAACACATAGCTAAAGTAGCTAGTGATGATGATAACGAAGAAGATGATGACTCATTTGATATCGAAGATGATATTACTTCAGATGGCGATACGGTTGAGATTGATCCTCGATGGAATGAGTTAAAGAAATTAATAGAATAATTAAACTAAAGTAATAAGAAAATGGCACATCCAAAACGCAAACAGTCTAAACAAAGAACTGCGAAAAGAAGAACTCACTACAAAGCAACAGCTCCAACTATGGCTGTATGTCCTAACTGTGGTGCATGGCACCTATACCACACAGTGTGTGGAGAGTGTGGTCACTACCGCGGTAAACTAGCTATTGAAAAAGAAGCTGCTGTTTAATTTGTAACTGAGCTACAAGTTTTAACAGCTAATGTTAGAAATATGCCCTAAAAAGTTATACTTTTAGGGCGTTTTTTTTAGCTAGTAATAATATAATTGAGAGGAAGTGACTCCTCAAACCTTATAGAGATATGAAGAAATACAATGCTGTAATTACAGGGGTAGGCTTCTATGTTCCAGACTATGTCTTGACAAACCAAGAACTTACCACTATGGTAGATACGACAGACGAGTGGATTATGACTCGTATTGGCGTAAAAGAGCGAAGAATACTTAAAGAAGAGGGAGCAGGCACATCATACTTAGCAGCTGAATCTATAAAGAATCTATTGGCTAAGAGCGGTGTTTCTCCACAAGAGATAGACTGTGTCATCTGTGCAACCTCTACACCAGATCATCGTTTTCCTTCAACAGCCTCTATTGCTGCAGAGAAGTGCGGCATAAAAAACGCTTTCTCGTTCGATCTATCAGCAGCTTGTAGCGGATTCATATATGGTCTTGATGTAGCATCTGGACTAATCTCTACAGGAAGATACAAAAAGATTCTACTAGTGGGAGCGGAGAAGATGTCTTCTATGGTTGACTATACCGACAGAGCAACATGTCCAATCTTCGGAGATGGAGCAGGAGCAGTGCTTCTTGAGCCTACAGAGGAGGCGTTTGGTGTTATGGATTCTGCCCTTTACACTGATGGTGTTGGATATCCACACCTACAGATGAAAGCAGGAGGATCTGTTAGACCAGCCTCACATGAGACCGTTGATCAACGTCTTCACTATGTCTATCAAGAGGGACAAGTTGTATTTAAGTATGCAGTATCTAAGATGGCAGAAGCCTCGGCCGAGATATTGCAACGCAATAACCTTACTCAAGAAGATGTTTCTTGGTTTGTGCCACACCAAGCAAACATGAGAATCATCGAAGCGGCTCAGAAAAGAATGGGCCTACCTCGCGAGAAAGTTATGGTAAACATTGAGAAGTATGGTAATACCAGTGCAGCTACACTACCGATATGCCTTGCAGAGTACGAGTCGAGACTTCGCAAAGGAGACAATATCATTCTTGCGGCCTTTGGAGCAGGATTCACTTGGGGTGCAACATACCTTAAGTGGGGATACGATCCAAAGTAATCGACACAAAACATATAAGAAAACACAATAAATACGAGGACACAAAGATTCAGATCCACAACTGGAGCTGAATCTATGTGTCTTTCTATTTTAAACCAACAGACTACAATATAATATGCACAAAGCAGGTTTTGTAAATATCGTGGGGAACCCCAATGTGGGCAAATCCACACTTATGAATGCACTTGTAGGTGAGCGTATATCGATCATCACATCAAAAGCACAGACAACACGCCACCGCATTATGGGTATTGTCAACACAGAAGACATGCAGATCGTCTACTCTGACACACCAGGCGTGCTTAAGCCCAACTACAAGCTACAGGAGTCAATGCTCAACTTCTCACAAGGAGCACTTGTTGATGCCGATGTCCTACTATATGTTACAGACGTATATGAGCAGTTCGACAAACACGCAGACTTCCTAGCCCGTGTACAAAAGCAAGAGATGCCTGTTCTGTTGATCATCAACAAGATCGACATGACAGACCAACCAAAGCTTGAGGCACTAGTTGCACAATGGAAAGAAGTCCTTCCAAAGGCTGAGATCATTCCAGTATCAGCCAAAGAGCGATTCAATCTCGAGTATATCCTAAGACGTATTCAAGATCTACTCCCTGAGTCACCCCCATTCTTCGACAAAGAGGCAATGACAGATCGCCCAGCACGCTTCTTTGTTACTGAGATTGTACGTGAAAAAATCCTTCTTCACTATGAGAAAGAGATACCATATGCAGTTGAAGTAGGCGTTGAGCAGTTCAAGGAGCACGACGCACGCATAGACATTATGGTTGTGATATACGTTGAGCGCGATAGCCAAAAAGGAATTATCATCGGTAAAGGAGGGAGCTCACTAAAGTGGGTAGGCACCGAAGCCAGAAAAGATATGGAGAAATTCTTCGATAAGAAAGTATTCCTTCAGCTATACGTAAAGGTAGAAAAAGATTGGAGAAGCCGCGATAGAGCACTCAAGAGCTTTGGATACAATCAGGATTAACTAGATTTTAATCTTTAGATATCCAATTAATTACTATCTTTGCAGGCTCTTAGAAAAATAACAAACGCGCTGGGGCTCTATTACACTAGAGGTACTCCAGGAAATAATTGAAAAGAATATGGGTAATATTGTTGCAATTGTCGGTCGTCCCAATGTGGGTAAGTCGACCCTGTTTAATCGCTTGACAAAGACTCGTCAAGCAATTGTCAATGAACAGGCTGGGACGACGCGTGACCGCCACTATGGTAAGGCGGAATGGTGCGGTCGAGAATTCTCGATCATCGACACAGGTGGATGGGTTGTTAACTCGGATGACGTATTCGAAGAGGAGATCAACAAACAAGTTTCCATCGCTATGGAAGAGGCTGACGTGATTCTTTTCGTTGTTGATACGATGAACGGGACAACAGACCTTGACCAAATGGTTGCTCGCACACTGCGTCAATCAAACAAAGAGGTAGTTCTAGTTGCAAATAAGTGCGACAACTACGACCTTCAGTACCAAGCATCAGAGTTTTGGAACCTAGGACTAGGTGAGCCATTCCCACTTTCAGCCGTTAACGGATCTGGAACAGGAGACTTCCTTGACCTTGTAATCTCAAAATTCCAAAAGCCAACTGAAGAGGAACCACAAGACGATCTACCTAAGTTCGCAATCGTTGGACGTCCAAACGCAGGTAAATCATCAATCCTTAACTCATTCATTGGTGAAGAACGTAACATCGTTACAGACATAGCAGGTACAACTCGCGACTCAATCTACACAAGATACAGCAAGTTCAACTTCGATTTCTATCTAGTTGACACAGCAGGTATACGTAAGAAAGGTAAAGTACACGAAGACCTAGAGTACTACTCAGTGATTCGCTCGATCAGAGCTATTGAGAACTCAGACATCTGTATCCTGATGATTGATGCTACACGCGGAGTAGAGAGTCAAGATATGAACATCTTCTCGCTAATCCAGAAAAACCGCAAAGGACTAGTTGTTTGTATAAACAAGTGGGACCTTGTGGAGGATAAGTCAACGAAATCAATCAAAGAGTTCGAGAACGCAATACGCGAACGCTTTGCTCCATTCGTCGATTTCCCTATCATCTTCACATCGGCTACAACCAAGCAACGTATCTTCAAAGTGCTAGAGACAGCAGTAGAAGTATATCAAAACCGCAAGAACCACATCTCTACAAGCAAGCTTAATGAGTTCTTCTTGCCTTTGATCGACAACTACCCACCTCCTGCACACAAAGGAAAATACGTTAAGATCAAATACGTTACACAGCTCAAAGACACATTCGTGCCTAGCTTCGTATTCTTCTGCAACCTTCCTCAGTGGGTTAAAGATCCATACAAGCGATTCCTTGAGAACAAAATACGTGCTACTTGGAACTTCGAAGGAACTCCAATCAACATCTACATTCGCGAGAAGTAGACCACAGCACGCACAATGCATCAAAGCGGAAGCCAATCACAGGCTTCCGCTTTTTTTTATTCTGAACTAAACTTCGTACATTTGTATTATTACAACACAGAGAACCACACAACAATATGCAGAGCTACCCATCACAACTACTTGAGAAAGCCGTAAACGAATTCTCAAAACTTCCCGGCATAGGGCGAAAGACAGCTTTGAGGCTTGTACTATTCCTGCTGCGCCAAGACTCCGAGATGGTTGCAAACTTTGCAAACACCATCAATAGGCTCAGACAAGAGGTACTTTACTGCCGCGAGTGTCACAACATCTCAGACTCGGAGCTCTGCCCAATATGTTCCGACAGAAACCGCGAAAGCGGAGTAATATGCGTTGTCGAAAACATAAAAGAGGTGATGGCCATCGAAAATACTAGACAATTCAGAGGATACTACCACGTGCTCGGAGGTATTATCTCACCCATGGACGGTATCGGACCAGCCAATCTGCAGATCGAATCACTCATCGAGAGAGTCAAAACCGGCAATGTTCGCGAGATAATTCTAGCTCTAAGCACAACCATGGAGGGCGACACAACAAACTTCTACATCTATCGCAAGCTTGCACAATACGATGTAAAGGTAAGCACCATCGCTCGAGGTGTATCCATCGGTGACGAAATCGAATACACAGACGAGATCACACTAGGCCGATCAATAATTAACAGAATGCCATTCCAAGAGACATTCAAGCTTTGAATACCAAACAAAACAGAGACCAATGAAACTATCCATAATCATTGTAAACTACAACGTGAAACTAATGCTCGAGCAGTGTCTCTACTCGCTCGAGCGATCAATGCAGAGACTCCCACAAGGAAGCTGCCAAGTGATCGTTGTAGACAACAACTCACAAGATGGATCAATAGAATACCTTAAACCTCTATTCAACCAAGTCACATTCATCGCCAACAAAGAGAACCTCGGATTTGCTAAAGCAAACAACCAAGCACTAAGACTATCCGATGCACAATACAAGCTACTCCTAAATCCAGACACACTAGTTAGTGAGGAGACGCTTATCCAAGTAATAGAGTTCATGGATGCCAACCCCGAGGCAGGAGCCGTTGGCGTTAAGATGATAGACACACACGGAAGGTTTCACCCCGAATCAAAGAGATCATTCCCCACACCCTGGAACTCACTTTGCAAGATGTTCGGTATCTCCAAGCTGCTGCCAAACTCCAGAGTCTTCGCACGATACCATCTGCGCTATCTCGACAATGATCAGATACACCAAGTAGATGTACTATCCGGAGCCTTCATGATGCTACGCGACGAAGCACTCCAAAAGTGCGGACTCCTAGACGAAGCATTCTTTATGTATGGCGAAGATATAGACCTAAGCTATCGAATCGAGCTTGCCGGCTACAAAAACTACTATCATCCAACAACCATACTACACTACAAGGGAGAGAGTACAAAGAAAAACTCCATGCGCTACGTCAAGATATTCTACGGAGCAATGCTAATATTCTTTCGCAAACACTATCCACACTACAATATACTATTCACACTCATCATTCGGATAGCCATAATCTTCAGAGCACTCCTCTCAAGCATAAAGAGACTATTCCTCGATACAAATAGGCAAGGAGCCCACCAGAGCAAAGAGGCAAAAATCAATTGCCTAATAACTACACAAGACTCAATTGAGCTACAGTTCCGCAAGATGCAGATCACACCAGGACCTAAATACCAAATTGAGATAACAAACTAAAATATAAGCCATGCTATCACAACTACTAAACAGCAATCAGATACGACTTCGTGCCATAGAGCCCGAAGACCTAGAGCACTTCTACAGATGGGAAAACGACACCACACTCTGGAGTACAGGCACAAACGTAGCACCAATCTCACGATTTGCACTACGCCAATATATAGAGAGCACACTTTCAGCAGACCTATACACCTCACACGACCTGCGACTTGTCATTGAGCGAATCTCCGACAAGCAGGTGATAGGCTCGGCCGACCTATATGATATAGACCACCACCACCGCCGTGCAACCATTGGAATACTAATAGATCCCCAGTTTCAGCAGCAAGGCTATGGCAAAGTAGCTCTAGAAGAGCTTAAGATCTATGCCACACAATTCCTCAGCATAGAGAACCTTCATGGATACATCTCGGTCAAGAATAACCACTCCACAAAGCTATTCCTCAATGCAGGATTCACCATCAGCGGCACTCTAAAGCGATGGATACGCATAGGCAATGAGTATGAGGATGTCAATATAATACAATACCTAGCTACAAAACAGGGCGAGTAGCAATCCATAAATAGTATTAATAATTGGACTAACAGACCAATTTTACTATTTTTGTCCAGCTAAAAATATGATTATAATAAACAACTATGAATAGTAACAAGAAGCTAATCTACGTAATCGCCGCACTTGTTGGGCTACTACTTGCAGGTGTCATCTACATCTCAATGCAGCATCGTACCATCAGTGACATGTCCGAGGAGTTCGACATCCAAAAGGAAGAGCTAGAGACAGAGTACGAACAGCTAGCAGTGCAGTATGAAGGCTACAACAACATCAGCGTTCAAAACGACTCACTCATTGAGCTACTAGACAATGAGAAGATGAAAGTACAACGACTACTTGAGGAGCTAAAGACAGTCAAGTCTACTAACTCACGTCGTATCAATGAACTCAAGAAGGAGCTCTCAACTCTTCGAAACGTGATGAAGAGCTATATCATGCAGATTGATTCACTAAATCAAGCCAACGCCCGACTTCGTGAGGAGAACACTCAAGTTAAAGCTAGATATCAAGCGGCAACGCAGACCGTATCCTCGCTAAACAAAGAGAAGGAAAAACTATCACAAAAGGTAAACCTAGCCTCCCAACTCCAAGCCGTAAACATCAGAGCAGGAGCTATAGACAAGAGAAGCAAGAGCACAGATAGATTATCACGTTCAACACAGCTTCAGTTTAGCTTCACTTTGGCTCGCAATGTCACAGCAGAAGTAGGTGATAAGTTTATCTACATACGCATTCAAAAACCAGATGGTGATGTGCTAGTGAAAAATAGCGCAGATCTCTTCAAGTACGAAAACAAGGAGATCAACTTCTCGGCACGCAAGCAGATTGAGTTTACAGGTGATGAGCTAACAACAACTCTATATTGGAACATAGACGAATTCCTCTATCCAGGCGACTATAGAGTTGATATCTTTGCCGATGGATATCTCATTGGTTCGCAAGGCTTCTCACTACGCAAGTAACCAATTACCACATTTTGGGCGACAAAGTGTCAAACCCCAAAAGCCCCACAAGGGCACTCTAGACCACCAACTGCAACACAATACGAAATAAGCCCCATCTAAGAGGTTTGACCTAAACGGTTGGATAATAGAGTGATAGCATGTATAGCTTCTAATATAGAGTGCACAACTCTACGTTAGAAGCTATTTTTTTGCCCAAAACTCACTGCAATAGCACTAAAAACGATGTGAGAAAATCCCAAAACTCACAGCCAAACCACCACTTAGGCAGTGCCAAACTACCTAAAACCCTTAGCGAAAATCACAAACACCTTAGCCTAAACCCTAAAGAGCCAAATCAAAGCAGTTAAAACCCTCATATTCTTTAAGAAAAAGCTTAGCTTGACGACCAAAATTAAACTGTCATTCTGATACAATAATCCCACCTTTTGCAAACATTTTGACATTACAACTACTCTTGTTACAAATTAGTACAACTCTAACACACATGATACAAAGCAAATTAGATTGAGAGATATTAATTCACTATCTTTGCACCCCAAATAAGGAGATACCACCATCCTTGATCTGGAGAGAGGCACTATTCATGCCCCAAAGAGAGATGAGGTATTCGTGTACTTGGTAACCACGTGAAAAAAAACAAGAAATTAACATTATGATCAAACAAAAAGAATCAGCGCTAGTCCTCTTCTCAGGTGGACAAGATTCAACAACTTGCCTCTACTGGGCTATGAACCAGTTCGAGTCAGTGCGCACACTATGCTTTACCTACGGTCAGCGACACTCGCAAGAGGTAGAGGTGGCGAGAGAAATTGCAGAGAAAGCAGGTGTTCCATTCGAAGTCATTGACTTCTCTTTGATGGGGCAGCTAGCACCAAATTCACTAACCGATAGCTCCATCGACATGGACAAGGAGAAACCATCTGATGCGCTTCCAAACACCTTTGTTCCTGGGCGTAACCACATATTCCTTAGTATGGCGGCCATTCGAGCTCAGGTATTCGGAATCAGACATATCGTTACAGGAGTTTCGCAGACTGACTTTAGCGGATATCCAGATTGTCGCGACACATTCATCCGCTCACTAAACGTGACCCTTAACCTTGCACTCGAGGAGCAATTTATCATCCATACACCACTTATGTGGATAGATAAAGCACAGACATGGGAGCTAGCAGATCAGCTAGGAGTGTTTGATCTTGTGAGATACCAAACCCTTACTTGCTACAACGGGGTGATGGCTGACGGATGTGGAGAGTGTCCTTCATGCAAACTTCGCAAAGCAGGTATGGATCAATACCTAGCCACAAAGCAGTAATTGCACCTTTTCAATAATATATACATATAGACCAGATACAACTATGATCAATCCAGAAGCAGAATTGACCCTACTGGGCAAGAGCACAGAGTATAAGCAGGACTACGCACCAGAGGTGTTGGAGTCTTTCACAAACAGACACCTAGATAACGACTATTGGGTGAGATTCAACTGCCCAGAGTTTACCTCACTATGTCCTATCACAGGGCAACCAGATTTTGCAACAATACATATCAGCTACATCCCTGAGGTGAAGATGGTCGAGAGTAAGAGTTTAAAACTATATCTTTTTAGTTTTCGTAACCATGGGGGCTTTCACGAAGATTGCGTGAACCTTATTATGAAAGACCTCATAAAGCTCATGGAGCCTAAGTATATTGAGGTGACAGGTATCTTCACACCGCGCGGTGGTATAAGCATTTATCCATACGCAAACTACGGCAAACCTGGTACTGAGTATGTTGAGTTTGCCAAGAAGAGATTGCTTAATCACGACATGCAGCTTTAGGAAATAGTAGCTCTTAAAAAGATGCTTTAAAGCTTTGATAATTCGCCTTTTTTATTACTTTTGTAAACGAATAAAAGATTAACTTTTAACTCACAATTCTAAATTACACTATGGCAAAAGTAACCGTTGTTGGTGCAGGTAACGTAGGTGCAACCTGTGCAAACGTATTGGCAGTAAGAGAGATCGCAAGCGAAGTTGTATTGCTTGACATTAAAGAAGGATTTGCAGAAGGTAAAGTTTTGGATATTTTCCAAACTGCTACTTTGTTAGATTTCGATACAAAGATCACTGGCGTAACAAACGACTATGCAGCTACTGCTGATTCAGATGTTGTTGTTGTTACTTCTGGTCTTCCACGTAAACCAGGTATGACTCGTGAAGAGTTGATCGGTACTAACGCTAACATCGTTAAGTCGGTTGTAGAGAACATCTTGAAATTCTCTCCTAAAGCTATCATCTTGATCGTTTCTAACCCAATGGACCCAATGACTTACCTAGCATTGAAAACTACAGGTTTGCCTAAAAACCAAGTGTTTGGTATGGGTGGTGCTTTGGATAGCTCACGTTTCAAGTGTTATTTGAGCAAAGCGCTTAACGTAAACTCAAACGAAGTAGAAGGTATGGTTATTGGTGGACACGGTGATACTACTATGATTCCTTTGACTCGTTTGGCTACTTACAAAGGTGTTCCAGTATCAGAGTTTGCAGATGCAGATACATTGAAAGATGTTGCAGCTAAAACTATGGTTGGTGGTGCTACTTTGACTGGCCTTTTGGGTACTTCAGCTTGGATGGCTCCAGGTGCAGCTTCTGCATACGTTGTTGAGTCTATCCTTCGCGACCAGAAAAAAGTTATCGTTTCTTGCGTAGCTTTGGATGGTGAGTACGGTCAGAGCGATATCTGTATCGGTGTACCAGCGGTTATTGGTCGCAACGGTGTAGAAAAAGTAATCGAATTGAAATTGAACGACGAAGAGAAAGCTCTATTCGAGAAGAGTGCAGCAGCAGTTCGTGGTACTAACGCAGTTCTTACTGAGATCGGTGTTCTGTAATTAGACCATTTTAGATAAAGAAAGAGAGACACTCCTTTATGGGGGTGTCTCTCTTTCTTTGTATATGTAAGCAATATTACCATCTAATAACGCAAGTGCCTCCTTTTAATGGATCGCACCCTCCAACGTTGTTGTTTCTTGAATCAGGGATAAGAATCGGCGGATTTTGCTGATTTCCTGCATCCTCAGGAGTCGTATTGAATGTTGTTGGGCTCTTTGTTTCGTATTCTATATTCCCATCCTTAGTTCTATATGAGAGTTTGGGGGCGTTTAGTACTTTTGTCATAAGCTCTAGGAAATCCTCTTCAAGTATACCTTTGCTTTTGTAGTCAAGTATGACTGATATGACATCGCCGTTCTCGTCGAACATAAAGCTGTTTTCGAATATTTTCTTCTCTTCATTAGTAAGAGAAAGGAATGTCTTGTCTGTGTGATAGGACAATGTAGCTTCAGTCGTGTTCAGCCCCTGAGTTGCTGTGGTTTCATTTGTAAGTGTTTCTGCTTTCTCATTGCTACAAGAACATGTTATGCATACTAGTGGAATAGAAAGCATAAGCTTGAGGATGGAATTTCTCATTAGAATTTGAATTTAGATTAGTAAAAGATAGCTTGTTTTTATTTAACGCTTAAACCTCGTGGAATGTTCGGGTATATCTTATTTAACTGGGCTATCGCCTCTCTTTTTTTGTTTTATATATGAACCATATTTGTGAGTATTTGTTTACGATTCATTACTTTTGCGCTCTGAATAACTAAAAAGAAGGTAAATAACAACTATGAAACTAAGGTACTCTACTCTCGTTTTCATGCTCCTATTGATGGGGTTTGGAGCTGGTGCGAAAGCGCAACCACAGGAGATCTCTTATGATGGTATGACGGGTCAGATCCCTAATGATATGTTGACATCTAAGGGGGTCCCTGTCAACTCCCTATTTATGCCTTTTGCCTTTAAGTCCGAGGTGCTATCCTCTATGCCTAAGGCTCCGTCGTTGGGAGATGGGCTTTTTAAGGACTCTTGTCTGCTTAGGCTAGAGGGTGCAGATCAGACTATGGAGTGGTTCTCACGCATAGAGTCGCGCGACTCCTTGAGAGCTAGAGCTCAGGTTTACTCTGCTGTTAATAATCCATACACCGTTCGATATCTACTCAATAGAATAGCCGATAAGAAGGCTATTGAGGAGCGTATGGAGCGAGAGGCTGTAGCACAGAAGAAAATACCTTCGCTGTTTCAGTCGGAGGAGCTACGTCTTCCTCCTACTGTGGCCGATATGAAGGGTGTGAAGGCTAAGAAGCTATCTATGTGGCAGTCTAACTCGGTGGCTAATCTTCAGTTTACGCAGAACTATATCTCTGACAACTGGCACCAAGGAGGGGAGAGTAATATCTCGCTATTGTCGAGTTTTAACTGGAAGTTTACCTATCGCGATGATAAAAACATACAGTTTGACAATGAATTGGATTGGCGTGCGGGCTTCTTCTCTGCTCCGAGTGACACACTAAGGACCTTTAGGGTGAATGATGACCAGCTGCGCTTGACCTCTAAGTTTGGTTATAAGGCCTTCCAAAAGTGGTACTATACTGCCTCTATGGAGATCAAGACGAAGCTCTTCAACTCGTATAGTCCGAATACAACCACCATGCAGTCGACATTCTTGACTCCTGTAGAGGGTTACTTCTCTCTGGGTTTGGACTTCAAGACCAAGTTTGAGAAACCACGCATCGAGGAGCTTTCTCTATTCTTTGCACCTATTACATATAGCTTCAAGTATGCAGCTCGTAGTAAGGTGGTGGATGTGACTCGTTATGGTATTGATGAGGGTAAGAGTAGCTTGAGCGTGATAGGTTCGATGTTTAGGGGTGCGATGAAGTATGAGATAATTAAGAATATCACTTGGGACACTCGCGTGTACTACTTCTCTAACTACTCCAACGTGGAGGCTGAGTGGGAGAACTCATTTAACTTGTCCATAAATAGATACTTCTCTACTCGTGTGTTCTTTATTGTTCGTTATGACGATAGGGTGTCTAAGAAACCGGACGACTCTTTCTTTCAATTTAAGGAGTTCTTGAGTTTTGGGTTTACGTATAAGTGGTAGTAGGTATACTTTATAATATGATAGCTTATGGCGCTCGATGATGCGATAACAAGGGAGTTGGTTGTGGCTCAGGGAGGTAGATTGGCAGAGCTACTAAAACAAAAAACGTTAACTTTTGCTACGGCCGAAAGTTGTACGGGGGGCTTTATTTCTCACTGTATCACGCTGTTGGCGGGCAGTTCGGCCTATTTTAAGGGGTCGGTAGTTTCATATTCAAATGAAGTAAAGCGGCAGCTACTGTGTGTAAAGTCAGAAAGTTTGTCTACCTTTGGTGCCGTAAGTCGTCAAGTTGCATATGAGATGGTCGTAGGCGTTCAAGATTTGCTGCGGGTTGATGCTTCCGTAGCAGTGACAGGAATAGCTGGGCCAGATGGCGGGCGAGACGAGAAGCCGGTGGGCACTGTATGGATTGCTGCCTCTTTTGGGGGTAAGGTGGTTGTGAAGCTGTATCGCTTCAATGGCGACCGAGAGCATAATATAATGTGTGCGGCCAACGAAGCTTTGCTTCTTGTCACCCAACTGATTGAGGAATGAGTAGTTATTGCTGCTTTTTTTCTCTCAAAGCTTGTATATGTGATAAAGAATGACTTACTTTGCACTCTGTTTGTGAAGACAGCAGTGCAGGAATATAATCAAAATATAAATACAGATAGCAATGTCTAAGATTTGTCAAATTACCGGAAAAAAAGCGATGGTTGGCAACAACGTATCTCACTCAAAGAGACGAACTAAAAGAAAGTTCGATGTCAACCTTTTTAGAAAGAAATTCTACTGGGTAGAAGAAGGAACATGGATCGACCTTAATATTTCAGCCGCAGGTTTGCGTACTGTAAATAAATTGGGTCTTGATGCTGCTTTGAAAGGAGCAATCGAGAAAGGTTTTTTAAAGGAAATACGTATAATCGGCTAAGGAGATTAAGCAATGGCAAAAAAGGCGAAAGGCAATAGAATTCAGGTGATCCTAGAGTGTACTGAGCACAAAACAAGTGGTATGCCAGGTATGTCTCGTTATATCACTACAAAGAATAGAAAAAACACTACTGAGCGTATTGAGCTTAAAAAGTACAACCCTATTCTGAAAAAAGTAACTGTTCACAAAGAGATTAAATAAGATAACTCATGGCAAAGAAAACCGTAGCATCACTTCAAACAGGTGAAGGCCGTACCTACTCAAAGGTAATCAAAATGGTTAAGTCACCTAAGACAGGAGCATACACTTTTCAAGAAGAAATGATTCCTAACGATAAAGTAAAAGATTTCTTCGCTAAGTAATTTGTGAAGAAAATAGATAAATGACTTCCTACTACACTTACAAGTGTGGTAGGAAGTTTTTTTTATTTGAGGAGATTTATTACTTTTGTCACAATATAATTTACTCACACAACAGGTCACTATGGGCATATTTAGCTTTTTTTCAAAAGATAAAAAAGAGACGTTAGATAAAGGTTTGTCAAAGACTAAAGAGAGTGTCTTCTCGAAACTCTCTCGTGTATTTGTAGGCAAGACTAAGGTTGATGATGAGGTGTTGGATCGTCTTGAGGAGGTGTTGATAACCTCTGATGTTGGTGTTGAGACTACACTGAAGATCATAGAACGTATTGAGGCTCGCGCATCGCGTGATAAATATATGGGGCAGGATGAACTCAACAACTTGTTGAGGGAGGAGATCGCTGCTCTTTTGATGGAAAATAACTCTGATGACGTTGCAGACTTTATTGTGCCTAGTAACAAGAAGCCATATGTGATTATGGTTGTTGGGGTGAATGGGGTTGGTAAGACTACGACAATTGGTAAGTTGGCTTATCAATTCAAAAAACGTGGAAATAAGGTCTATCTAGGTGCTGCCGACACTTTTAGAGCTGCAGCTGTGGAGCAGCTGTGTATCTGGGGTGAGAGGGTTGATGTGCCTGTGGTTAAGCAAAAAATGGGTTCGGACCCTGCTGCTGTGGCTTTTGATACACTCAGCTCAGCTGTAAATAACCAAGCAGATGTGGTTATCATTGATACAGCAGGTAGATTGCATAATAAAATTGGTCTGATGAATGAACTTTCTAAGATCAAAAGTGTTATGCAAAAAGTAGTGCCAGATGCTCCTCATGAGGTCTTGCTAGTGTTGGATGGCTCTACTGGTCAGAATGCTTTTGAGCAGGCAAAGCAATTTACTGCGGCAACTGATGTGAATGCATTGGCTATAACAAAGCTTGATGGAACAGCTAAGGGTGGGGTGGTGATCGGTATTTCTGATCAGTTTAAGACTCCAGTTAAGTACATCGGACTTGGTGAGCAGATGGAGGACTTGCAGGTCTTTAACCGTCGTGAGTTTGTAGACTCACTATTTGGTAATGATAAGATCTAATCTTTACTATTTAGTAATTTAAGATATAATATAAATAACGGGATATACCTAACATTGAATCGAGTGTTCAATGTTTGTTATGTCCCGTTTGGTTTGCAATAGATTATGGTTAAGAATAAAGTAGATATAATAACATTAGGATGCTCAAAGAATCTTGTAGATTCTGAACAATTGCTTCGTCAGCTTCAAGCTAGTGGCTATAGTGTGGAGCATGACTCTGAGAATGTAGATGGTGAGATAGTAGTTATTAACACTTGTGGATTCATTGGTGATGCAAAAGAGGAATCAATAGATATGATTCTTCAGTTTTGTGAGGCCAAAAGAGCAAAGAAGATCAAAAAGCTTTATGTGATGGGCTGTTTGTCTGGTAGATATATCAACGAACTACCTGCTGAGATCCCTGAGGTTGATAAGTTTTATGGTAAGTTTGATTGGAAGGGTCTTTTGCACGATCTTGGTACTGACTATGATGAGTCTTTACACAATGAGCGTGTGCTTACGACTCCATCTCACTATGCCTATGTGAAGATTGGTGAGGGGTGTAATAGGACTTGTGCATATTGTGCAATACCTATCATCACTGGTAAGTATAAATCAAGAACCATTGAGGATATAGAGGATGAGGTTCGTAAGCTTGTGGCTAAGGGTGTGAAGGAGTTTCAGATCATTGCGCAAGACTTGACATTCTATGGTTGGGATATATATAGGGAGTTTAAGTTGCCAGAGCTAGTGGAGAGAATCTCTGATATACCTGGAGTGGAATGGATAAGACTTCACTATGCTTATCCTGCACAATTCCCAATGGATCTCTTGCGTGTGATGAGGGAGAGGGATAATGTTTGTAAGTACCTCGATATAGCTCTTCAGCATATTAGTGATAATGTTCTTACTCGTATGCGTCGTCACGTAACTAAGCAGCAGACTTACGATCTGATGAATAAGATCAGAGAAGAGGTTCCGGGTATTCACCTTAGAACAACTCTTCTTGTTGGTTTCCCAGGTGAGACAGACGAAGATTTTGAGGAGCTAAAGCAGTTCGTTAAGGATATGCGTTTTGATCGTCTAGGTGCGTTCCCTTACTCTCCAGAAGAGGATACTTACTCATATAAGCATTATGAAGATGATGTGGAGGATGATGTTAAGCAGGATAGAATGAGTGAGATCATGGCAATACAGGAGCGTATAGCTGGTGAGATGAGTCAAGCTAAGGTTGGTCAAACCATGAGGGTTATTATCGACCGTGAAGAGGGTGAGTGGTTTATTGGCCGTACAGAGTTTGATACTCCAGAGGTTGATCCAGAGGTTTTGATTCGTAAAGTAGATGGTCTAGAGCTCTCAAAAGGCTCTTTCTATATGGTTAAGATAACAGATGCACAGGTTTTTGACCTTTATGCAGAGGTTGTAAACGACTAATAATATTAGAGGGAAGCTGCACTATGTGTAGCCTCCCTCTTTTTGTTTTATAGATGTCTGTCAATAATAGCTTTTAGCTGATCTGCAGCAACAACTCCAGAGTGTCGCCAAAGTATCTCTCCTTTCTTGAATAGTATCAGTGTTGGGATTGATTGTATCTTGTAGTGAAGGGCAATCTCCTCATTCTTGTCTACATCAATCTTGATGATTGTGGCACTATCTCCAACCTTCTCTTTTAGAGTTTCGAGTATTGGTGCCATAGTTTTGCAGGGTCCACACCATGTTGCGAAGAAGTCAACCAATGTGGGTTTATCATCTTTGATAATAACTTGAAACTTTTCCATATTGTCTGTTGTGTTAATTGCTTTTGTTTGTAAATATGAAAGTATAACACAAGAGTATAGTCAAATGTTTGTTTCTATCTCTCTAAAGCGATTATCCTCTCTGTTGCAACTAATTTTATAGCTACAAAGAGCCTTTGCCTGCTCTTTTTTTTATAAGTTTGCACAATAGTATAAATAAACAAACTAAAGAGAAATATCTATGAAATTTGTTGTATCGAGTTCTGAGTTTCTGGCACACCTGCAAACAATAGGTAGAGTAATTAATAGCAAAAATACAATTCCAATATTAGATAGTTTCCTATTTACGCTTGACGAAGATGTATTGACTATTAAGGCTTCTGATAGTGAAACTACACTTATCACATCGATGCGTGTTGCCGATGCTGAGGGTTCTGGTGTCTTTGCTATTCCAGCTAAGATGCTTATCGATCCTATACGCGAACTACCAGAACAACCTCTCTCGATCGAGGTAAATGATAACAACCTTGAGGTATTCATCGTATTCCAAAGTGGACGATATAATCTTATTGGGCAAAGTGGTGAGACTTATCCGCAGCTTCAAGAGATCAAGGATAATAATTTGACAATAAAGATGAAGGTGGAGGAGCTATTCACAGGTGTTGTGAAGACGCTTTTTGCTACGGGTGCTGACGATCTTCGTCCAGTAATGAATGGTATCTTCTTTGATATCAATCCAGATAGCTTGACCTTTGTAACTACGGATAGTCATAAGTTAGTTCGCTTTCGTAATCTAAACATTACTAGTGGGGCTAAAACTTCATTTATCTTGCCTAAGAAGCCAGCAGCAATGTTGAAAAATATTCTCCCTAAAGAGGATGGTGAGGTGATGATTCAGTTTGATGATCGTAATGCTTACTTCGTATTCTCAAACTACAAGATGGTTTGTAGACTTATCGAGGGAAGATATCCAAACTATAATGGGGTGATTCCTCAATCTAGCCCATTCAAGTTGATAGTAGACAGACAGATGTTTATCTCAGCGCTAAGACGTGTATCTCACTTTGCTAACTCTGCTACAGGATTGGTTAAGTTGCAGATTGACACTAATCAGATCACTATCTCGGCTAGAGACCTTGACTTCTCTACAGCTGCAGAGGAGAGATTGACTTGTCAGTATGACTCTGAGAGTATAAGTATTGGATTTAAATCTTCTCTACTGATCGATACATTGAGTAACTTGATCTCTAGTGAGGTTAGTTTTGAGCTTACTGATGCTTCGCGTGCTGGGGTAATAACTCCTCTAGAGCAGAATAGTGGTGAAGATCACTTGACTCTTCTTATGCCGATGATGCTTAACGACTAATTCATTACTGATCTAACAAACTATTTTATGCAATTGAACCTGAAGAATCCGTTGATCTTCTTTGATATAGAGGCTACGGGAATTAATATAACTACTGATCGTATAGTTGAGATTTGTTATATTAAAGTGTTTCCTAATGGAGAGCACGAGATTAAGACAAGACGTCTTAACCCTGAAATGCCTATCCCTGCACAGGCAACTGAAATACATGGTATCTCAGATGAGGATGTGAAGGATTCTCCAACATTTAAGTCTATTGCTAAAAGCTTGGCTCAACAGTTGGAGGGGTGTGATCTAGCTGGGTACAACTCGAATCGTTTTGATGTACCTATGCTTGCTGAGGAGTTCTTGAGAGCTGGTGTTGATATTGATCTATCAAAGAGAAAGATGATTGATGTTCAGACAATTTTCCACAAGATGGAGCAAAGGACTCTTTCGGCTGCTTATAAGTTCTATTGTGGTAAGGAGCTTGTGGATGCTCATAGCGCAGAAGCAGACACAATGGCTACTTACGAGATAATGAAAGCACAGCTTGATAGATATCCTGAATTGGTTAATGATGTGGCTGAGCTTGCAGAATTCTCTCGTCAGACTCGTAATGTTGACTTCGCTGGCAGAATCATTTATAATGAGGATGATGTTGAGGTGTTCAACTTTGGTAAGTTTAAGGGTGTTCCTGTTTCGGATGTACTAAAGAGCGAACCTGGTTATTATGGTTGGATGATGCAGGGTGATTTTGCACTACATACAAAGAAGGTACTCACCAACATTAAGTTGAGAGAGCTAAGTAAATAAGATATTTCGAACTACAAGTTAAGGACAACAGATATAAGAGTGGCGCTTTATCACTGATAGATCTTCTGTTTTTGACTTGTATTTCTTTTTATAGATAGATATAGGTTATGCTAAAAGGTAAAAATATCCTAGTCGGTATTACCGGCAGTATTGCAGCTTATAAGACGGCTCAGATTGTACGTCTATTGGCTAAAAAGGGTGCGACAGTTCAAGTCATAATGACTCCTGCTGGAAAAGAGTTCATAACTCCAGTTACTCTGTCAACATTGACGGGTCGTCCTGTATATAGCGACTTCTTTGCTGAGAAGGATGGATACTGGCACAGCCATGTAAGTATGGGGTTATGGGCAGATGCTATGCTGATTGCACCTGCAACAGCTAGTACAATAGGTAAGATGGCCCATGGAATTGCTGATAATCTTCTAGTAACTACATATATGTCATGCAAATCTACAGTGTTTGTTGCTCCTGCAATGGACTTAGATATGTATGCGCATCCATCAACAGCAAAGAACTTAGACCTGCTTCGTAGCTATGGGAACCACATCGTGGAGCCTGCTTCTGGTGAACTTGCTAGTGGGCTTATTGGAAAGGGACGCATGGAAGAGCCAGAGGTGATCGTTGATTATCTTGAGAGATTCTTTGAAGAGAAAGAGATTCTGAGTGGCAAAAAGGTTGTGATTACAGCGGGTCCTACTCAGGAGTCTATTGACCCAGTACGTTTCATCGGTAATCATTCATCAGGTAAGATGGGCTTTGCTTTGGCTGAGAGTTGTGCTTCTCTTGGTGCAGAGGTGACTCTTATTGCTGGTCCTGTGGACATGAAACTAGAAAACTCAGCGATTAAACGCGTTGATGTTGTTAGTGCCTCAGAGATGTATGATGCGACACTAGATGTTTCCTCTAGTGCAGATGTAGTTATCCTATGTGCTGCGGTAGCAGACTTCACACCTGAATATCTTTCAGAAAGTAAAATAAAGAGAGAGGGTGAGGAGCTTATTATTCGTTTGAAGCCAACAAAAGATATTGCAGCTGCAGTAGGTGCTGCAAAAAAATCAGGACAGCTTGTCGTAGGTTTTGCTCTTGAGACAGACAATGAGTTTAATAATGCTCAAGATAAGCTTAAACGTAAGAACCTAGACTTCATTGTGCTTAACTCCTTAAAAGAGGAGGGGGCAGGTTTTGGCACATCTACGAATAAGATAACAATATTAGATAAATGCGGAGAGAGAGTTGAGTACCCTCTTAAGAGTAAAGAGTTGGTGGCTCGCGACATAGTAGATAAGGTTGTTAAATCTTTAGGTAACTAACATTCTCACATATGCTAAAGCACTTTATCCTATCACTTATCCTATCACTTAATGTACTTTTGAGTTTCTCTCAAGAGCTCAACTGTCGTTTCACTGTGAATAGTGATCAGATTCAAGGTACAAACAAGCAGATCTTTCAATCTCTTGAGAGTGCTCTCAATGAGTTTATTAATGATAGGAAATGGAGTGATGCGAAGCTAACTAATGTGGAGAAGATAGAGTGCTCCTTTGTTTTGATAATAAAGGAGGTTGATAATGAGAACTACAAAGGAGAACTACAAGTTCAGTCGAAGAGACCTGTTTATAATGCTAGTTATACATCAACGATGTTTAACTTTAGAGATCAGCTAGTAGAGTTTCCTTATAGGGAGTTTGAGCCTCTTCAGTTCAACCCAAACAATATTGATAACAACTTAACTGCCACAATAGCGTTTTATGTATATCTGCTCTTAGGTATTGACTTTGATAGCTTTTCACCTTATGGAGGAACACCATTCTATCAACAAGCGCAATCAATTTCAGTTACCTCAATGGCTTCAAACTTGCCTGGTTGGAGTACTAATGATGGACGAAGAGCACGAACAAATATACTAAATGACTTTATTGATGAGGCTTCAAAACCATATCGTGACTTATGGTATACATACCACCGGCATGGTTTAGATGAGATGTCAACATCTGTTGAAAAGGGGAGACTCAAGATTGCATCAATATTACCAACTCTAAAAGAGGTGAGAAGTGCTAGACCAATGGGCTATATCATCACTCTCTTTGCTGATGCAAAGCTTGATGAGATAGCCGAGATATTCTCAAAGAGTGCTACTGCTGAGAAGCAGAGCATTTATAAGCTACTTCAAGATCTATATCCTACACATACGTCGCGCTATGAGTCGCTTCGAAACTAGTATTTCAATTAATATTATCTTCTGATTTTAAGATGATCAAATCACTATATATTCGCAACTATGCTCTGATAGATAGTCTCGAGATTAACTTCGAATCTGGTTTTACATCAATAACGGGTGAGACCGGAGCGGGAAAGTCTATTATTCTAGGAGCTTTATCATTGATTCTAGGTCAAAGAGCTGAGTCAAAATATATAAAAAACAATGAGAGCAAGACAGTCATAGAGGGCTGTTTTGACCTATCAGCATATGATGTTGAGTTGTTCTTTCAGGAGAACCAAATAGAGTATGACCCTAAATCATCTATCCTAAGAAGGGAATTACACCCTTCAGGAAAGAGTAGAGCATTTATTAATGACACACCAGTCACTTTAGTTCAGCTGAGAACTTTAGCCTCAACTCTTATAGATATTCACTCTCAACACCAAAATCTACTACTTTCAGACCCTATGTATCAGCTTAGAGTTGTTGATACATTAGCAGTTAGTGGGGATACTCTTAAATCTTACAAAGAAGAGTATAAGAGTTATCGTCAAATGGTTAGAGAGCTAAAGCAGTTAACTGAGCGTGTAGCTAAGAGTCGCCAAGAGGAGGATTATCTACGCTTCCAGTTTAACCAACTAGAGGAGGCTGCTCTTAAAGAGGGTGAGCAAGTGGAGGTGGAGAATGAACTACAGATGCTTACTCATGCAGAGGAGCTTAAATCAGCTCTTTATAAAATATCACAAATACTATCCACTGAGGAGTATGGGATACTATCCCCGCTCAAAGAGGCTCTAAATAACTCTACAAGTATAGAGAGAATATATCCAAAAGCAAAAGAGCTATCTGAGAGGCTGCAAAGTAACCTCATCGATCTTAAAGATATATCAGCTGAGGCAGAGACTCAGGCAGAAGATATGGAGTTTGATCCCTCAAGACAGTTATATCTGCAAGAGAGACTAAACCTTATATATACTCTAGAGCAGAAGCATCAAGTTAAGAGTATTGAGGAGCTTATAGCTATTCATAGCGAACTTGATCAAAGAATTGCAGCTATTGATAACTCTGATAGTCAATTAGAAGATCTCCAAAAGAGAGTTGAACAAAAGAGAGACAGTCTTATGTCGATTGGTGCTCAATTATCGCTATTGAGGAATCAAGCAGGTGAGAGTATAGCCAATAGTCTTGTGGAGAGAGTTTCTCTTCTTGGTATGCCAAATACTCAGATTAAACTACACTTTGTATCTAAAGAAGAGCCTGATGAGAATGGATTAGAATCTGTTGAGTTTCTATTTACAGCTAATAGTAATAGTCCTCTTTTACCTATAGCAGAGGTTGCTTCAGGGGGTGAGATCTCTAGAGTTATGCTTAGTATAAAAGCAATAATAGCTAGTGTAACGGCTTTACCTACAATAATATTTGATGAGATAGACACCGGTGTGAGTGGTGAGATCTCTGATAAGATGGGAGATATTATGGTAGAGATGTCTAACCATATGCAGGTTATGTCAATAACCCACTTACCACAAGTAGCAGCCAAAGGTTCTACACAATTAAAGGTCTATAAGATCGATGATGGTGAGACCACAGTAACAAATCTTGTACAACTAACCACGCAAGAGCGAGTTGAGGAGATTGCACGAATGCTTAGCGGTGCAACAATCACAGAGTCTGCCCTTAGTCATGCAAGAGAGATGTTGAGTAAAAACAATTAATATATAGTGCGGCAACTGTCGCCAATACCCGATTATGGAAAAAAATGATGTAGTATTCGGCATACGTGCCGTGATAGAGGCTATCAACGCAGGTAAAGAGATAGATAAGATTCTATGTAAACGTGACATGGAGAGTGCTATAGCTAAGGAGCTTTTTGATGCTATTAAAGGCACAGACATATTGGTGCAGAGAGTTCCTCAAGAGCGTCTGAACCGTATCACAATGAAGAATCACCAAGGTGTTATCGCTTTCATCTCTCCTGTAACATATGAGAAATTAGAGCAGATTGTACCTTTCCTTTATGAAGAGGGTAAAAACCCAATGATTGTTCTTCTTGATGGCCTAACTGATGTTAGAAACTTCGGAGCCATAGCTAGAACTTGCGAATGTGCTGGTGTTGATGCTATTGTTATTCCTCAGAAGAACAGTGTCTCTATTAATGCAGATGCAATTAAGACTTCTGCTGGAGCACTTATGCGTATCCCAGTTTGTCGTGAGAGTTCAATTAAGCAAGCTATCTTGTTACTTCAACAATCGGGGTACATGGTTGTTGCTGCAACGGAGAAAGGAACAAAGAACTATACACAAGCAGACTACTCAGGTCCTGTTGCTATTGTGATGGGTGGTGAGGACTTTGGTATCTCTACCGATTCACTTCGTCAGTGCGATGAGATGGTTACTATCCCTCAGTTCGGAGAGATAGGCTCACTTAACGTATCTGTTGCAGCAGGTGTATTAGTATATGAAGCAGTGCGTCAACGTACAGACTTCACTGAGCTCCCAGAGATGGTAGAGACAGAGAGCATGGATACTATCGATCCTATCGAAACATTATAAACTAAACAAAATCTATTACACAATGGACAAGAAAGTAATTTCTTCGGCAAATGCCCCAGCTGCTATCGGCCCTTACAGCCAAGCTATCCAAACAGGAAACCTTCTTTTTATTTCAGGACAACTTCCAATTGATCCTGCAACAGGAGAGTTCCCAGAAGGTGGTATCAAGGAGCAGACAGAACAGTCATTCCGCAACATCAAAGCAATTCTTGCAGAAGCAGGAGCTACAACAGACAATATCGTGAAGACACTTGTTCTTCTTTCTGATATGGCTGACTTTGCTGCGATGAACGAGGTTTACACAGCTCAGTTCAACGGAACTTTCCCAGCTCGTTCAGCATTTGCTGTAAAGACACTTCCAAAGAATGCTTTGGTTGAGATCGAAGTTATTGCTTCTCTATAATCATTAGAGAAAGAGACTAAGAGAGGGTTTGCCACAATGGCAGACCCTCTCTCTTTTTATATATAGATATGTCTCTTTTATTAAACCATATTATTACTCAATTCAATTTACCAATAGTCAGTAAAGAACATTTATTTAGAACGATTTGTTATAGTGTCATACATTTAATCAACAAGTAAAATACTTTACGATCATGAAACTATCGATCTTTCGTAGTGGGCTAATTGTAGCTTCGTCGTTACTTATTTTTATGGGCGCTGATCTTCAAGCTCAGAAAAAATCAAAAGCTAAGGCAATTGCTAAAGAAGTTGTAGCTCCTGTTGAGCAGTACAAACTACCGACTCTTTCTGCTGAATATTACAACAAAAAAAATGACATTAAACCTGTTGACTCAATATATTACGCACCTGATAGATTCAAAGGTAGAGTAATAATAATTACTGGCGCAGCAAGGGGTATAGGTCGTGCTACTGCCATTAGAGCTGCAAAAGAGGGAGCTAAGGTTGTTGTTGCCGATTGGTTACCAAAAGAGGGTGAGAATACTGCCGCTACAATCCGTAGTATGGGTGGTGATGCAATCTTTGTAAAGACAGATATACGAAGTACTGCAGACTGTTACAATATGGTTGAGCAAGCTGTAGCTAAGTATGGTCGTGTTGATGCTGCTGTTCTAAATGCAGGTATTATGGATGGTGCAAAATCTGGTGATACTTTAGATTATATGAACAACCAGAACATCCTACCTATAGCAATTGACAGAGCTACAGACGAATATTGGGATAATGTAATGGCAGTTAATGCTACAGGTACATTCAAGTCTCTTCGTTCTGTTCTTCACCAAATGATGAAGCAGGGCAATGGTGGTGCCATTGTAAACGTTGGATCAATTGCCGCAATGACTGGACTAGCAGGTAACCCAGCGTACGTAGCTAGTAAGCATGCTGTAACAGGATTAACTCGCAATGCAGCGGTTGATTATGCACCTTATGGAATCAGAGTTAACTCTGTAAATATGGCTGCAACAGCCACACCGATGACAGACAGAGCTTTCGCTTTTGTTATGGAATCCAAAAAGCATGGTGTAGCAGGAATGGGTGGAGCTAAGACCTTAAGTCTATTAGCTATGAGCGACAGCAATAAACGCATGGCAACACCTTGGGAGCAAGCCTCGATGATACTATTCCTAATCTCTGATGAAGCATCTAATTTCACAGGTGGAATATATGCTACAGATGGAGGTTGGACTGCATACTAAAAAGAGACTAACATAGAAATAATAAAGAGCCATGAGATCTATCCTAACTAGTTGGCTTGTAGTTATTACTCTTTTTCTGATCTCAATGCCGATGGCTAATGCACAAGAGAGTGGCTCTTTCTATGAGGGAGAGCCCATTCACGCCATCTACTATGACTTCAAGAATTTGCCAGCCAATAAACAAGAGTCAAACAACTTTCAAATAAAGGTGCGCAAGGAGTTCAAAGTATATCCACATATGACGATGAGGATATTGATGCTTGATGCTTATTTAGGAAAAGTAAAACTTCTCCCAGAGGTAGGTGCCGCCTCATATGAGATCAGACCAGCAGCAACTGGTGGTATAGACCTATTTATTTCTGTTGAGTTCAGTGACAAACCTGCTGATGCCAGATCAAAGAGTGGGGTCTTTACTGGTGAGAAAAGAGACTTCCCTCAGCTCTACCTAGATAATAAATCACTCTTGACAATGCGTATATCAGCCTCAGAGATGCTATATGCAAACCATAATACATGGTACGGCAGACCTGAGTTGATGACAAATGGTAATCCACTTGCCACTCACCCTTCGGGAAAAGGCATGCAAGGATGGGTTGAGGGATGGATATCGGCAGGTATATATGGTATTACCCCCATATCTACTAAGCACAATATATACACATATGCGGGAGCAAGCTATATAATTAGTGGATCTGCAGGTAATGAGATATTCACAAATAGAGCAAGAGTATTTGGTGGAGTAGAGGATGCTTACATAGGTATTGTTGGTGCCAAAACAACAAAAGTTGGCAACAATATACTATATAACCTCTCATTCGGTAGGCAACAATTCTCAATCGGTTCAGGCTTTATTATTCGTAATACGGCTAGTAACGGTGACAATAGAGCTGCACTCCAGCTGAACCCACGATGGGCAGCCGACTACCTCGCATTAGGAACAGTTAAGTACAACAACCTTATTTTGCAAATATTCCAACTCAAACCAGACGAGCTACCTATCATAGACTCAAAGACTATAATAAGAGGAGCAAACTTTGAGTGGGGTGGAAACTATGCAAGACTACTTGGATTGACCTACCTTAACATACCTAAATCCAATGGTAAGTACTATACCCCCACAGGAGGAGTACTACAAAGAGAGGGATTATCAGTATTCAATGCAAGACTATACGGTAATAATGCACCAGGTACAGCTGGAATCTTCTACAAAGCAGAGTTTGCATATCAAACAAACTGCAACCATAAGATGAGAGCATATGCCGGATTCGGTGAGATAGGTTGGAGCTTTGCCAATGTGCCAACATCACCAGTGCTAAGCTATAGATATGCACACTTTAGTGGTGATGACCCCGACACAGAGGCCTACGAAAGATGGGATCCACTATTGAGTGGTGGAAATGGCGAAGAGTGGGTACTTGGAGCTAACCACTTCAAGATAGTGCAAAACAGTAATATGAATGCACATAGATTACAACTCAACTTTAGGCCAACCCGTAAGACAGAGCTCGTTCCACAAATACTATACTTCTATGCAGACGAGAAGAATAATATCTCAGGAAACCCAGCCCTATCATATATGCCACACAGAGAGTACGGCTATGAGGTCAACCTAACAGCAAAATACTTCCACTCTCGCAGATGGTATGTTCATGGACACATAGCATACACTATCCCAGGGTATGGAGTACGAAAAGCCTTAGGAGACACTTCGCCATGGCTAAGCTTAATGGCATTTGTGAGGTATTCACTATAGTGATTCTCCTCAACTTATACTGAAATGCCTCTCTCTTAAGTAGAGGTAATATATCAATGATAATATATAGAGATATTATATACCAATCTAATCTAGACCTTTTCAATTTAATAAATTAATCGTTTCAGTTTGAGAGTGATCCCGCTTTATAGTATATAACTATAGAGTGGGATTC
Organism: Bacteroidales bacterium; assembly: GCA_051648105.1. Classification (GTDB taxonomy): domain Bacteria; phylum Bacteroidota; class Bacteroidia; order Bacteroidales; family UBA7332; genus UBA7332. Next base: position 96 of record JBOFEN010000027.1, on the reverse strand, counting down.
TCTTTTCTTACACTCTATCACATCTAAACCCCTTATAAGTTGAGGTTATTTATACCGAGTAGATTGTATTATCACATATATGCCATTGAGGTTAAT
>JBOFEN010000026.1:0-11293 GCA_051648105.1 Bacteroidales bacterium | reverse complement strand
AATTGTTGAACTCTTTGGGGCAGGCCTCGGAGGTGCTTTTCTTTCTAGTTGGTGCGATGTTGATCGTAGAATTCATTGATCAGCATGGTGGATTTGAGCTTATCACTTCGCGTATTGATGTGAGCAGTAAGCGTAGGTTGCTTTGGGTGGTGGGTATTACAACCTTCTTTTTGTCTTCTATGTTGGACAATATGAGTACGACGATTGTGATGGTTATGTTGCTTCGCAAGTTGATTGAAGAGCAGAGATTGCGTTGGCTCTTTGTTGGTGTAGTGGTTGTGGCTGCAAATGCTGGGGGGGCATGGACTCCGATTGGTGATGTGACCTCTATTTTGCTTTGGGTAAATGGTAATTTGGAGGCTTTGCCTATGATGGGTAACTTGTTTTTGCCTAGCTTTTTGTCGTTGGTAGTTCCCTTGTTTATTGTATCTCGTTATGTGGATGGCAATTTGGTTGGGAGTGGTGAGGTAACTATCTCTACTAATGAGAAGGGGGAGATCCCTACAGCGGTTAAGGTGTTGATACTTATATTGGGGATTATGGGTATTATTATGGTGCCTATTTTTAATGAGTTGACTACTCTTCCGCCATTCATGGGCATATTGTTGTCTCTTTCTTTGATGTGGATTGCTTCGGAGATTTATTATAATAGAAGGGTTGATTTAAAGGAGTCTGCAAAGCGTAGGATGGGTGATCTGATTCATAGGATTGACTTTGGAACAATACTCTTTTTATTGGGTATTCTGCTCTCAGTGGGTGCTTTGAGTGTGTCGGGTGTTTTGGGTGATATTTCCTCTTATCTGGATAGGGAGCTTCATAGTGTATATGGTGTGAATGTTTTGATTGGGCTTCTCTCTTCTGTTGTCGACAATAGTTCGTTGGTGGCTGGTGCGATTGGTATGTATCCTATTGTTTCGCAGGGGTTTTTGGAGATGGGGCATGATCCGGTTTATATGTCAAACTTTTTGCAAAATGGAGATTTCTGGTTGCTGCTTAACTATTGTGCTGGAACAGGTGGGTCGATCTTTGTAATTGGTTCGGCGGCTGGGGTTGTGGCTATGGGATTGGATAAGATCGCCTTTGCTTGGTATATGAAACGTATTACACCTATTGCTCTATTGGGCTTTGCGGTTGGTGTATTGGTCTTTTATCTTCAGGGTATTATATAAAGCAATTAGCCATTAAGTGCAGTTGGTTTAGCACCAACTGCACTTAATGGCTAATTTTATCTCTTATCTAATTGTTCGTAGGCATAGGTCGATCTCTTCTGGATCGCCTGAGTATTTGCCTGTAGAGTCTGAAAGTTTGACTACTGGCACGTGCTTGTCGAAATATTCTGGTTGTACGGTCATTAGTTTTATCACCATGTTTAGTGGTGTTACACCAACGTCGTTGGTTAGGTTTGTACCTATTCCGTATGCATCCATAATCTTTCCTTGCGTGAAAGCCTTAATCTTTTGTACTCTTTCAACGTTTAGCGCGTCGGAGTATATGATGGTTTTTGTACGTGCGTCAATGCCTAGCTCCTTGTATCTGTCGAGTGCTTTTTGTGTGAACTCTATTGGATCGCCTGAATCCCATCTGAGTCCGTCGAAGAGTTTAGCATACATCCTATCGAAGAATCTGAAGAAGTTGTCGGAGGTGAAGGTGTCGCATAGGGCTATTCCTAGTGCTCCGTTGTAGACTTTTGTCCAGTTTTCGAGTGCCATACGATTGGCCATACGGTAGCCGTAGTGTGCTCCGTGATACATAAACCACTCATGAGGGTGTGTACCGATGATGAGTGTGTCGTGTTTCATACCAAGATAGACATTCGATGTGCCTATCATATGTTTGCCTGCGTGCTCTTTTAGTAGACCAAGCACAGAGTCGTGTATGTCGAAAGAGAAGCGGCGACGAGTGCCAAAGTCACTGAAACGTGCATCTATATCTACGAGGTAGTTTGCCTTGTCGATGGTGCGTTGTTGCCAAAGGTTGTCTGGCTTTAGTCCGCTCATCTTGTAGTAGAGCTCAGAGATGATAGACATAAGAGGCACTTCCCATAGTACGGTTCTGTACCATAGACCTTCGATAGTGACGTCTAGCTGTCCGCCATTTTGTACGATCTTAACCTCTTCTGGGTTGTATCTATATCCTTTTAGGAGGTCAATGAAAAGGGGAGTGAAGAAGTAGCAGCGTTTGCGAATGAAGCTCTCTTCTTCTTGTGTAAGGTATAGATCAGCCATTGAGTCGACCTCTTTGCGCAACTGATCGGCAAATCCCTCAGGGAAAATAGTGTTTGCTCTGTTGATGAATTTGTACTGAACGTTGGCAGTAGGGAAAAGCTGCTGAATGGCGTTCATGGTTGTGTACTTGTAGAGGTCGTTATCTGTGAATGCTCTTATGATCATTATATTTCGGTTGAAAGTGTAACTAGTGCTCCAGCTTGTTGAGCTGCTTGGAATATTGGTTTGCCAAAACCTTCGAATCCGCTAACATCGCTCATGCAATCATCGAGAATAACAAGCTTTTTAGCTAAATGCTCGAATTGGAGAATCTGTTTGATAGTGTTTGCTACGCAGTGGCTCTTAGCCTCTCCAGCAATATAGATTGTCTCAGCTTGGTTGAGTCTATCTATTAATGGTTTGTTTGTTTGTGTTCTTTTGTCATCTTCAATCTCTATGTTTGCACGTATTGCACCGAAGTGTTCAACAAGTGGTGATTCTCCTTTTCTCAGCAGAGTGTAGCTTCGTCCCTCTCTGCTCCACTCTTGTATTTGATCTATCAGAGTGTCAACGATAGCTTCTCCTTTTGTACCAGCTATGCAGTGCTCTGGCCATATCACATGTGGATACTCTCCTTGCTTTGTTAGTTCTTCAATATATATTGTAGACCATGATTGCATATCTTCTTTGGCAGCACGGTATTTGCCTGTTCTAATATCATCTGGTGTAATATTAGTGAATGGAGCAGGGTGGTTGCCTTTGCTATCAATCCAGAATGAAGGGTTTGCAATGCTGTATGGTTGGTGGCTATCTTGAGTTAGTATAATCTCATCAATCTTCTCTGCTTTTCGTCTGATAAATGTAGCAAGCCTCTTAACGTCATCCATGGCATTGGGTACTGAAAGTTTCCCCTCTGGAAGAGCGAAGTCGTTTTGCATATCTATTATTAGAAGTATACTCTTTTTACTCATAGCTTATCTGTTAATTGCTGCTAAGATAATAATTGTTTGGTGTTAATAGAGAGCTGGCAAAGTTATAAATAGTATTTCAATGGACAAGAAAAGCTTAGTTTTTGCACCTTATTTGTTATATATATTAGTTGAATATGAAGGGTGGATGGGTGAATTATTGAAAAAATGGAGTAATTTTGCTTTAGTGAATAAGCTAAAATAATATAGTACCATAGATGATTCAATCCGAAGAGTTTAAGATTTTAATTGTTGATGATACAGAAACTAATGTGCTGTTGTTGTTGACTATATTAAGAAAGAGCGGTTTTCAGTTGCATACGGCAAGTAATGGACTTGAGGCTCTGGAGAAGGTTGCGACGTTTCGTCCTGATCTAATACTGCTTGACGTGATGATGCCAGTTATGAATGGCTATGAAACGATCACCAAGCTAAAGGAGAACCCTGAGACAGCAGACATACCGGTAATGTTTTTGACTGCTCTAAATGATACAGAGAACCTTGTAAAGGGCTTCTCTCTTGGGGCAAGTGATTATATTGGGAAGCCTTTTAGACGTGAGGAGTTGTTGACAAGGATCAACTATCACCTTAAGCTTCTTGATGCAAAACGTACAATTCAACGTCAGAATCTGGAGTTGGAACGTCTGATTTACGCAAGGAACAAACTCTACTCTATCATTTCTCATGACTTGAGATCTCCTATTGCAGGGATTAAGATGTTGAGCGAGGCTATTAATAGTTCTCTCCCTGATGGGGATGATAGAGAGGGACTTTTGCCTTTGGTCAATATGTTAGGCAAATCGGCTGATGAGGTATATGATTTGCTTGATAACTTGCTGAGTTGGACGCGTTCGCAAACTGGTAGAATAGCTTATCATCCTGAGTCGATAATGTTATCACAGCTTGTTGATACAGTTGTTGATATGTTGACTCCTCTTGCTTTGGGTAAGGGTGTCCTTCTTAAGATGGGCTTTATTGATCCTAACTTGACTGTTCTTGGGGATGAGGAGATGCTCAAAACAATAGTTAGAAATATAATATCTAATGCGATTAAGTTTAGTTTCCCAGAGGGAGTGATTGAGCTTAATGTATCTGAAGAGGGTGGAGTTGTTACCGTTTCGGTTTCTGACCAAGGTAAAGGTATTCCTGCTGATAAACAGTCTGAACTACTTAATGATTTAACTCACTTTACAACTTTTGGTACGGGGCAGGAGAAGGGCTCTGGGCTTGGTCTGCTTCTATGTAAGGAGTTTGTAAATAATCATGGTGGTAAGTTGTGGTTTGAATCACAAGAGGATAAGGGAACTACGTTTTTCTTTACACTCAATAAGGCATAACTATTTGTAGATTAAGTGATGGGTAGTAATTTTCAATTGAAAATTACTACCTTTGTGCCTCTTAAAGGCTAATCAAATTAAATAACGAAATATCAATGGCATTACAGTGCGGTATTGTTGGTCTACCTAACGTTGGTAAATCAACGCTTTTCAATTGCTTGTCAAACGCTAAGGCTCAGGCAGCAAACTTTCCTTTTTGTACAATTGAGCCTAACGTGGGTGTTATTACAGTGCCTGACGAGCGTCTAAATAAATTGGCGGAGTTTATCAAACCTAATCGTATTGTTCCTACAACTGTAGAGATAGTAGATATCGCTGGTTTGGTGAAGGGTGCTTCAAAGGGTGAGGGACTTGGTAATAAGTTCTTGGCTAATATTCGTGAGACGGATGCTATTATCCACGTTTTGCGTTGTTTTGATGATGAGAACGTAACTCACGTTGATGGTTCTGTGGATCCTGTTCGTGATAAGGAGATTATTGATGCTGAGCTTCAGTTGAAGGATCTTGAAACAGTAGAGAGTCGTATCTCTAAGGTTGCTAAGATGGCTCAAACGGGTGGTGATAAATCAGCTAAATTAGCTTACGAGGTATTGGTTCAGTTTAGAGATGCTCTATTGCAGGGTAAATCGGCTCGTACGGTACAGTTTGAATCTAAGGATGAGAATAAGTTTGCTCGTGAGCTTTTCCTTCTTACATCTAAGCCTGTTCTTTATGTATGTAATGTTGATGAGGATTCTGCAGTGAATGGCAACAAGTATGTAGAGATGGTAAAAGAGGCAGTTAAGGACGAAGATGCTGAGGTATTGGTTCTGGCTGTTAAGATTGAGTCTGAGATTGCTGAGTTTGAGACTTACGAGGAGCGTCAGATGTTCCTTAATGAGATTGGTCTTGAGGAGTCGGGTGTGGGTCGTTTGATTCGTTCGGCTTATCATTTACTTGATCTTCAAACTTATTTCACAGCTGGTGTTCAAGAGGTTCGTGCTTGGACTTTCGTTCGTGGTAGCAAGGCTCCTCAGTGTGCGGGTGTTATTCACACAGACTTCGAGAAGGGCTTTATCCGTGCAGAGGTTATCAAGTTCGAGGATTACTGTAACTATGGATCTGAGTCTGCTTGTAAAGAGGCTGGTAAGATGAGCGTTGAGGGTAAGGAGTATGTAGCTCATGACGGTGATATCATGCACTTCCGCTTTAACGTATAAGATAATTATCGAATAATATAAAAGAGGGCAACCACATCAGTGGCTGCCCTCTTTTTGTTTAGGATATTAGTCCCCAATTGAGCTTCTTGTTGAATAGCTTGTTCAATTGACGACGTAGTATATCGTTATTGTTTTGAGTTAACATAGGGTCTGACTCTAGTACTTCAAGTGCTAGGTCTCGCGCTAGTTGAACTATCTGTCCGTCTTTTGCAAGGTTGGCAATCTTTAGGTCGAATGCTACACCTGATTGTTGTGTGCCTTCGAGGTCACCTGGTCCTCTAAGCTTTAAGTCTGCTTCAGATATTTCAAATCCATCTGTAGTTGCAACCATGATCTCCATCCTTTTGCGTGTATCGTCTGAGAGTTTAAATCCAGTGACGAGTATGCAGTATGATTGGTCTCCTCCTCGGCCAACTCTTCCTCTAAGCTGGTGAAGTTGTGATAAGCCAAAACGCTCGGCATTCTCAATTACCATAACAGTAGCATTTGGGACGTTTACTCCAACCTCGATCACAGTTGTTGCAACCATAATTTGTGCTTCATTCTTTATGAAGCGCTGCATTGCTTCATCTTTGACGGCAGGCTTCATTTTGCCATGTACCATGCATACTCTATATTCTGGGAATAGCTCTTGTATATGATTGAATCCCTCTTCTACATTTTTTAGGTCTACCTTCTCGCTCTCTTGTATTAGTGGGTAGACAATATAAACTTGTCTACCTTCTTTGAGTTGCTTGCGCATTGAGTCATATAGTGAGGCTCGTCTGTTATCGTATTGATGGATGGTCTGTATGGGTTTTCGCCCTGGTGGTAGTTCGTCGATGACTGAGACATCTAAATCACCATATACGGTCATCGCTAAAGTACGTGGTATTGGTGTGGCTGTCATGACTAATATATGTGGTGGGATGTGGTTCTTTTTCCACAGTTTAGAGCGTTGCTCAACACCAAATCTATGTTGTTCGTCAATGACGGCTAAGCCAAGATTCTTGAATTGGACGGTCTCTTCTATTATTGCGTGGGTTCCTATAAGTATATGTAGTTCGCCATTTTGTAATTTCTCGTGTATCTGTTCTCTATTTTTCTTACGAGTTGAACCTGTTAGTAACTCGCAAGTGATAGGTAGTCCTTTGAGAAACTTAGATATTCCTTCGTAGTGTTGCGTTGCAAGTATTTCTGTAGGTGCCATCATACAGGCTTGGAAGCCGTTGTCAAGTGCCATTAGCATTGCCATAAGTCCAACGAGAGTCTTGCCACTACCAACATCACCTTGGAGTAGTCGGTTCATCTGCCGACCTGACTTGAGGTCGTATCTGATCTCTTTAAGTACTCTTTTTTGAGCACCTGTAAGTTCAAATGGTAAGTTTTGATTATAGAAGCTATTGAAGTGCTGACCAATTGTATTGAAGATATGACCTCCTTGTTGCATCTTTCTCTGCTGAGCATATCGTTGAATGTTGAGTTGAAGGTAGAATAGCTCTTCGAATTTTAGTCTGTACTCTGCATGACGTATCATTTCAGCTGTTTGTGGCTGATGAATGCTTACTAGTGCCTCTTTCCTAGATATAACTTTTGTCTTGTTGATTATCTCAGGCGTTAGAGTTTCCCTTATTGTATCAGCACTGCTGGAAATAATATTGTGTATGATCTTTTGGATTGCTTTTGAATTTAGAGTGCTGTTCTTCATCTTCTCAGATGTATTATAGAATCCGCTCAATCCAGCTCCTAGTTCGGCTTGATCCTTAGCTGAATCAACTTCTGGGTGTGCAATACTAAACCTACTTCCAAACTGAGTAGGTTTACCAAAGACAATGTATTCTGTATTTACCTTATAAAGGTTTTGCATATACTTGACGGCTTTAAACCAAACAAGTTCAATATATCCAGTACCATCTGTAAATCTAGCAACAAGGCGACGTGCAGCACCCTCACCTATAGTGTCGAAACTTACAATGTGTCCTTTAAGCTGTATGAATGGCATGTTGCCGTCTATCTCTCGTATCTTAAAAATACGACTACGGTCAATGTATCGATAGGGGAAGTAGCATAGTAGCTCTTCGGCTGAATGTATATTCAGCTCTTTTTTTAGGATCTCGGCTCTTTTGGGTCCTACTCCTGGAAGATATGTTATGTCTCTATCTGATAGTTCCATCTTTATTTATTCTTGCTACTGTTGCTCTGAAAAAAGTAGTGTTGCTAGTTTTAGGTCTAGAGGGGTAGTTAGCTTTATATTTTCTCTGTTTCCTTCAATGAGGGTTACTCTTTCTCCAAGTGACTCAACAACTGAAGCATCATCAGTGAAATGAAGATTGAATGGTTGAAGATATGCTCTATGTATGAGTTCGGATGTGAAAATCTGTGGTGTTTGTACTAATACGTACTCTTCGCGAGGAACAGTTGTGCTATTACCATCTGAATGAAGTTGTCTAACTGTTTCGTGTACTGTAATCGTTGGTATTACAGCACTTACCTTTTCTGCTCTTTTGAACATGCTAACAATTACGTCCTTAGAAACAAGAGGTCTTACACCATCGTGTATTGCTACAATAGCATCCTTTTCATCACAAGCTTTTAGACCATTTTGCACAGAATGAAATCTTGTCTCACCACCAAAGATTACTGTGTGATCGATATTGAAGTTATACTTAATACAAAGTTCCTTCCAATAGCTATTATGTGATTGAGGTATGACCAGAATGATATTAATCCCCTCTATCGAACTGATGAACTTATCTATTGTGTGCATAAGAACAGGTTTCCCATTTATTGGGATAAATTGTTTTGGTAGTTCACTACCCATTCTTAGTCCCTTGCCTCCTGCTACTATTATTACATATTTTTTCATCATCATTGTAGTATGATATGTTTGACCTCTACCTCTTGGTTTAAGAATAGTTTTATAGCTTCAGAGAACTTCTCGGTGGATTCTGTTGTGTAGTATTTACACTCTCCATTTTTTGTGCACTTATTCTCCATCTCTGGGTGTCTGTAAAGATAGTCTTTAAGACTTGATGCAACATACTCTCCTTGGGGAATAAGTTCTATGTGGTTGGGGAGATATTTCTCAATCTCGTTCTTCATAAGAGGATAGTGGGTACATCCTAGTATAATAGCATCTATTAGAGGGTCTTTCTGAGTTAACTCATCAATATATTTCTTGATGAAGAATTTAGCACCTTCATTTGTATGTTCATTATTCTCAATCAAAGGTACCCAAAGTGGGCAGGCTTGACCTACAGTCTTTATGTCTGGCTCTAGTTTAGAGATCTCAATATCATAAGTCTTAGACTGTATAGTACCAGAGGTCCCTAATACGCCAATGTGTTTAGTGTTTGTTTTTTGACTAATAGCTTCTACTGTTGGTCTAATTATACCAAGAACTCTTCTATTAGGATCAATTTGTTCTAGATCTTTCTGTTGAATAGTTCTTAGGGCCTTTGCAGATGCAGTGTTACAAGCAAGAATAACTAGGTGGCATCCCATCTCAAAAAGCTTTTCAACTGCTTGCAATGTAAATTGGTAAACAACTTCAAATGATCTGTTACCATATGGAGCACGAGCGTTATCTCCTAAGTATATATAGTCGTACTCTGGAAGTTGTTTTCGTATATGTTCTAGAATAGTTAACCCTCCATATCCTGAATCAAATATTCCAATGGGTCCTGGTTTTTGAGATAGTTTATTCATCAGATTGGTATATAAAAAGAAAAAGGATGATTTGCACCACCCTTTTTCATTCTCTTTTTAAACTATATTTTATCTCAAACCTAGTTTAGTCTTAACCAATGGCATAGCGTCAACGCTCTTGTCAGAGTGGAAAAGAATGGTTTGTGAAGTTAGATCGAAGATATATACAAATCCATTATCTTGACCAACTGATTGAATAGCTTTTCTGATCTTGTCCATAATTGGAGCAAGAAGGTCTTGCTGTTGCTTCTGAAGATCCTGCATTGCGATCTGTTGGAAGTTCTGAATACGCTGCTCAAGCTCTTGTACTTCCTGCATTCTACGAACTTTAATTCCTTCAGGAAGAGTGTCAGCTGCAGCCATGAATTCAGTGTATTTCTTTTTGAACTCCTCTTGCATCTTTACAAGCTCACTCTCATAGTTTTTTGAAATTCCATCTAGTTTCTTCTCAGCTTCAATCTTCTCAGGCATTACATTGAAGAGCTCTTCTGTGTTGATGTGTCCGAATTTTAGATCACCTTGTGCTGATGCTCCAAAAGAAAGAGCGCAGAACATAATGGCAAAAGCCAGTTTCTTAAGCATAGTTATTTCTGAATTAATTAGTTATTGACTTCTGAAGTTTAGCGCAAAAATAAGTAATTATTTTGATATTCCTAATTTGGCTAGAACTTCATTGCTGATGTCTATTCTAGGAGTTGCGTAGATAATATTCTGGGAAGATGCTCGATCAATTATCATTGAGTATCCTTTTTCCTCAGAAATTGCTTTAACCGCAGTGTATATATCATCTTGAATAGGCCTGATAATACTTTCTCTCTTTTTAAATAGCTCACCCTCTGCTCCAAAATATTTCTTTTGAAGCTCCATTGCAGATTTCTCTTTAGCTACAATCTCCTCTTCGCGTTTGACTTTCATCTCTTCTGAAAGGAACACTAGGTCTGCTTGGTACTTTTTGTACATCTCTTTAGCTTCTGAGAATTGTGTCTCAACTTCTGTTTGATATCTCTTAGATATCTGATTTAGTTGTTCATTTGCCATCTCATAGTTAGGCATATTTTTAAGTATGTACTCCATATCTATCAGTGCAAACTTTTGACTGAAGCTAGGAGCTACTGCAACTAAAAGTAAACAGATAGAAATTAATAGCTTTTTCATTTGCCTCTTGTTTTACTATTTGTTAGAATTCTTGGCCAATAACAAAGTGGAAGTTACTTCCTCCGTATTGTCTAGAACCATGCACTTTGTCAAATCCATAAGCCCAATCAATACCAAGCATACCAATCATTGGTAGTAATATTCTTACGCCAACACCTGCTGAACGCTTTAGATCAAATGGATTAAAGTCCTTTGTATCTATCCATGCATTACCAGCTTCTAAGAATGTTAATGCGTAAATTGTTGATGATGGTTGTAGCATTAGTGGATAGCGTAACTCAACTCCTAGACGAGAGTAAGCGTATGCATCTCCATTTCCAGTAATTGAACCATTTTCATATCCACGTAGAGCAACTGTTTCTGTTAGATATGTACTGCTGTAACCTGACATACCATCACCTCCCATATAGAATGTTTCAAACGGAGATTTTTTGTTTTTATTGAATGAACCAAGAAAACCATATTCTACTCTCGTTGCAAGAATTAACTTCTCATCTTTAGTAAGAGGTGTAAATGTTCTCCCTTTGAATTTCCATTTATGATACTCAATCCATCTAAACTTCCTTGCGTCGTTATTAGGAATGTTCTCGTAGTCCAGCTTTTTACTTTCTCCAAGGAGTGAATATGGAGGTGTAATACCTAATGATAGAGTAAACTGAGAACCATTACGTGTAAACTCTACAGACAATCCAGTGTTTACACGTAATGGTTCTCAGTTTACTCTATCATTAGGTATTACACCT
>JBOFEN010000025.1:0-31047 GCA_051648105.1 Bacteroidales bacterium | reverse complement strand
GTATAGAGTGTTCTATTCTAGAGATCGATGAGCCACAATTTGTGATACATAAGGGTGTGAGATTGATCTCGTTCGATATGGTTATCTCTACTAATGTGGTAGTGCCAAATTATATTGGATTGGGAAAGGCTGTAAGCCATGGATTTGGGGTTGTGAGCCCGCTAAAGTAATGATTATTTTATAAAAATTAATAAATGATACCAAGATGACTCAATATCTATATGGAGCTGCCGTACAGGGCATTCAGGGCTTCATTTTTCAGACGAACAGATTAAGAGAGATAGTTGGTGCTAGTGAATTGGTTGAGCAGATTTGTACCTCCTTGTTTAGGGATATGGTGGGTGCGGATTTCTCTGATAATAACCTTATCATTGGTGCTGCTGGTAATATCAAATATATTTTTGATAGTAGAGAGGAGTGTGAGAGGGTTGTTGAGGGCTTTCCTAAGATGGTCATGGAGTTGGCTCCGGGGATAACCGTTAGTCAGGCTGTGGTGGCTTTGGAGTCTGATCTGCGCTCTAGTGATATTCAGGAGTTGGAGCGTAGGCTGAAGATTCAGCGAAATCGTCCTATGCCTCAATTGAACTTGGCATCTATGTCTATGGAGCGCTCTCGTCGTACGGGTGGTGCTGGTGTGGAGTATAGAAAGGGTGAGGTGATTGACTTGCCTACGCTCAAGAAGTTGGATGAGTCGGATAGTTCTACAATGAGACTGCTGGGTAAGATATTGACACAGCAGGGTGTGGATTATGCAAGAGACTTAAATGAACTGGTAGATCAGGGTGAGGATAATTCATATATAGCGGTGATTCATGCCGATGGCAATGGGCTGGGGGCTATTCTTCAGCAGCTGGGTGATTCGGTTACTAAGCGTTATCCCACCAAGGTAAAGGAGGCTTTTAAGAGTTTCTCCTTGGCTCTGGATAGGGCAACCGTTGAAGCGGCAAAGTCGGCATTTGAGCTCACGTATGTGGGTGTTGATAGGGATAGGGTTAAGCTTCGCCCGGTGATATTGGGTGGTGATGACCTGACGGTTATTTGTGATGCTAAGCATGCACTTGCTTTTACGCATCATTTCCTATCGGAGTTTGAGAGGCATACGCGCATGGAGTTTGAGAGAAGCTTGTCGGAGTTTAATCTCAAGCAGACTCATCTGACAGCTTGTGCGGGTGTGGCTTTTGTCAAGTCTAGTTATCCGTTTCACTATGCGATAAAATTGGCAGAGGCTCTTTGTGCGGAGAGTAAGGTTGAGTCGAAGTCTAGGGCTGCCAGAGCTGGAATTGACCTTGCTGCCTCTTCTTATCTTTTCCACAAGGTGCAGGCTTCATATATTGAGGATTATGGAGTGATCAAGCAGAGAGAGTTAGTTGCTTCGGGTGTGAAGCTCACCAGGGGACCTCTATTTATTGATGAGTCGCCTCGTTCGGGTGATTTCTTGCGCCGTGTGAATATTCTCAATAGGGCAGGAGCTCCAGTCTCGCAGATGCGAAGATGGCTCACTGAATTGCATGAAAGCCAGGATCAGGCGGATCAGCTCATGCGTAGGAGCGTTGCAATATTGGAACAGAAAAATAGGGGTGAGTTTGTCAAGGAGTTTAACCTCAAGAGCCCAATAGTGGATGGTATGAGTGATATATATCAACTCTTGTCTGCTCACTCATTGGGTGTTTTACCATTAGAAAAATAATAATATTACTATGAGATATTCAATTACATTCTTTAGTGATTGGCACTGTGGATCGGGTTTGAGCTCGGGGGCAGATGTTGATGCTACTGTGATAAGGGATTTGAATGGATTACCATATATGCCGGGCAAGACACTCAAGGGAGTGCTTCGTGAGGCTTCTCAGTTGTTAGTTGATTTGGGTCATTATGATCAGTCTACTCTTGATGCATGCTTTGGGAGCAGTAATGAGGGTGGGCATACTCAGGGAGATCTATTTTTTGGGAGTGCTTCGTTGGATTTGCCATCTAATACACCAGCTGCATTAAAGTCTTTTTTGTTTCGTAAGATAGCTTCGACAGCCATAGATAGTGAGCGTGGCACTGCAATGCAGGGCTCTTTGAGGAAGCATGAGGTTTGTGTGCCTTTGACTCTTGAGGGAGAGATAGAGGGAGATCTGTCTCCTTATGTTGAGCTGTTGACTAGGGCTTGTGCTATGGTTAAGTGTGTGGGAGTGAACCGCAACAGAGGTTTTGGAAGATGTAGGATTAATCTTTTGGAGGGTCAGCTATGATAAGATTGAGTTTTAGGGTTACTTTTCTCAGTGATGTGGTTCTAAATGCACAGACTGCCACACAGGGTGAGCAGAGGACATTGGACTATATACCAGGTAGTAACTTCTTGGGTATAGCTGCTTCAAAGTTGTATAAGGAGAGTAGTGAATTGAATTTTAGTCGTTTCCACTCTGGGGAGGTTCGCTTTGGGGATGCTCACCTATCGATAGATGGAGAGAGATCGCTCAAGGTTCCTTCTGCATGGTTTAATATAAAGGGTGGGCGACTAACAGATAATAATAACTATGTTCAGAGTGAGGTGCCCTCGGATTTCTTGTTGAGTTATTTCATCAACGGGGGAAAGCAGCTTAAGCAGGTTCGTGAGGGCTATTTTATGCCTGAATCGGGTGTGTTGTGTAAGCCTAAAAGGAGCTATGCTATCAAGTCGGCTCATGACTCTGTGCTTCGTCGCTCGAAGGAGGGTGCAATGTATGGCTATGAGTCGCTAGCTAGTGGTAGTGAGTGGCTTTTTGATCTGGAGATAGATTCGAGTGTAGCTGCTCTTGAGGGTGAGCTTGTGGATTCGCTCTCTGGAGTGAAGCGTCTTGGTAGGAGTAGAACGGCTGAGTATGGTCGTTGTCGTATAGAGCTTGTTGAGCGCAAGGTTATTGATTTAGTTGAACCATCGTTTGTCGAGCCAGGTGATCACTTCATCTATTTCTCGTCGGATGCTTTGTTTGTAGATCATCATGGAGAGCCAACTCTTCAGCCTGATTGCGCCTCATTGGGCTTGAGCTCTGAGGTTGAGTTGCTTTGGGATAGCTCGCAGATAAGATCGCGCATTTATGCTCCATATAACTTTAAGCGTGGAGCTAGGGATGCAGATAGATTAGTAGTGGCTAAGGGCTCGGTGATTAAGTTTAGATGTAAGAGCAGGGTTGATGTCTCTGCATTGAAGCTTGGCGTTGGTGGATTCAGAAGTGAGGGGTTTGGGGCATTGATCATTGATCCTTCATTCTTGAATTGTGATGATAGAGGTAAACTTACGCTTTCTCTTTGTGAGGAGGTTGTAGATAGGGTTTCACATGGGGAGTTTGTTGCTAACACTCCTCTGCTTGCATGGTTGCAGGCTCAGAGCCGCAACAATGGAATGCAGGAGCTTCTCTTGACTCATGCTACCTCTTTTCTTGAGAAGTATCGTAATATTTTTGCTAAAGATGTTTCGCCTAGTCAGTGGGGTGGTGTGAGATCTATAGCTAGTCGTTCGAAATCTACGGAGGAACTTGAGGAGCTACTGTTTCGCCAGGCTCCTGAGGAGCAGAAGCATCTTTGTGGTTATCTCGAGCATGGGGTGACTGCTCAAGTGTGGAGAGAGAAGAGAAGGGCTAATGTACTCAAGGAGTTCATCGAGGAGAGAAGCCGTGATGATCAAGCTAAGGGTGCATTGGGCAAGAGGTATGTGGCTAACTGCGTAGAGCTTCTGGCTTCTACAATGCAAAAATCTTATTAAATAGGTTATGGGGATATTATTAGATCATAGATATATAGCTCGCTTTATGGTGGAGGCTGCAACGCCTCTAAGGGTTGGCTCAGGAGAGAGCTCACACTTGGTGGATCAGCTGGTTCAGTGTGATGCTAATGGTTTGCCAATGATTCAGGGTACTTCATTGATGGGGGTGCTTAGATCCTCTTTGTTGAGGGGTTTGGAGAGTCAGAGTGAGATTGAGCAGTGGAGTGAACTTTTGGGTAGTCAAAAGACAGGTGGTTCGAGATTGTTGATCTCGAATGCTCACCTTGTGGGTGCTCAGGGGAGTGTAATCGAGGGTATTGATTATGACCTTGATTGGTCGAACGACTATTATGCAGCGTTGAAGAACCTTCCGGTGAGGGATCATGTGAGGATGACTCATCGTGGGGGTGCTGATTGTGAGAATAGTGGTAAGTTTGATGAGGAGGTACTGCTCAAGGGTGTTCGTTTTGTGTTTCAAATTGAGCTTAAGGGTAGTGAATTTGATCGTGAGGCTTGGAGCAGGATTCTCCAAAGGGTGGTTGATCCTAGTTTTAGGATTGGTGGTTCGACGCGTAAGGGCTTTGGTGAGCTTCGAGTAGTGGAGTCTCGCCAGGGGATTTATGACTTGAGTGATGCATCACAACTGGGTGATTATTGTCAGTTGAGTGGGTCATTTAATGAAAGCTTTGGTGAGTTGATCTCTTTTGACTCTACTCCAGATGGTACTCATGAGCATTATCGTCTTTGTTTGAGACCAGATGATTTCTTCCTCTTCTCGAGTGGTGATGCGGATGAGTTGGTGGATATGACTCCTAAGAGGGAGAGTGTAGTGATGTGGGATGGGCAAAATATTCCAACGATAAGTGAGGAGTTGACTCTTATTCCAGCTTCTTCAATCAAGGGTGCTATATCGCACCGCATGGTGTATCACTACAATAGGCTCACGGGTATGTTTGCCGACAGCGTGGAGTCTATCTCTGATCATGTGGGTGAGAACTCGCTTGCAGTGAGGGAGATTTTTGGTTATGCTTCAAACTTTAAGTATGATGATGGCGGTCAGCGTGGTCGCGTGATCAGCTCTGATATATTTAAGAGCACTAAGCCTGAGGTTATTCTTCAGCATGTTGCCATCGACCGCTTTACGGGTGGTGCAATCGATGGAGCTCTCTTTAATGAGCGTGTCTCCAGGAGTGATGATTGGGAGGTTAATCTCTATCTTGAGAGGGGGGAGTACTCTCCTTACGTGGTGGAGGCTTTCGAGTCTGCTCTGTGTGATATAGCCAATGGATCGCTGCCTCTTGGTGGTGGTGTGATGAGGGGGCATGGTGTGATGTGTGGTGAGGTTTTTAAGAATAACCAAAAGATCTAATATCGTATGGCAAAGTTTGGTAGATTGAATGGATTGGGTGATATACCCATGATTGAATATAGTGGTTACTTGTGGTTGTCTGATCAGAGGAGTTGTACGATAGTGGACGGTGTGTATGACTTCTCGAAGCTGGGCTGTAATCCTTTCATTGTTGAGGGTGAGCTTTATGCTAAGGATGGTTCCTTGAGTGTCTCTATCCGCTGGATTGGTGGTAGCTATGTTATCAGCAAGGTTGAGTGGAGTGTGGGTGAAGGGGTTCATACTGAGCGTAGTGAATACTTGATGCATGCTTGTGATAAGAAAATGGGGTTTCTTCAGGCTTGGGAGCCAAAGGAGGACTCTTTGTGTGAAAATATGATGGTTATGACTCCTACATGGCGTGCCTTTGTGGGGTTTGTTAGCTCAAAGAAAACAAGATAGAATATGAATGCTCCATATACTTTTATTCCTCTGAGTGAGGATGTAATATTTCCTGATTGGGCTGATAGAATCTCTCATGATATGCCTTTTAGTGATGGCCTCTCGGGTGAGATAGCTTATGAGATAGAGGCAGAGACGCCTATTTATATTCGTAACTCGAATAGCATAAGTGGGGAGAGTAATCTCTTTTTTAACCACCATTTGGATGAGAGTGGTAAGCGTAGGTATTTCATACCTGGCACCTCGCTCAAGGGTATGGTGCGCTCTCTGGTTGAGGCTCTATCGTTCAGCAAACTCACACAGCTCAACAAGGGGAGATACTCGTTTAGGGATATGAAGGATCAGGTGAACTATCCTCTATTTACTCCTGCTGAGGCGAAGAAGATTCGTTGTGGATGGTTGACAATGGGTGAGGATGGTGTTTGTAGGATAGATGATCACGGTAAGTTCTTTCGTATTGGGCATGATGAGATTGATGCCAATTACGGTAGTGACTTTGTTGAGTGTTTTAAGGACAGGGGTAGAGCAACCAAGGGTAACTCTACGATCAATGATGATGCTAAGTGGGGTAGCTTTAAGTATAATAAGCTTCAGGGAAGGAGTTTGTCCTCTCGCTTTAGTATTGAGGAGAGGGAGACGATGAATGTGGCTCACTTCAATCAATATGGAGATGTGGAGGGTACTCTGGTAGTAACGGGTCAGGCTTCTGTGCGTAAGGAGGATAGGAATGGTAAATTATCTGGTAAGTTCTATGAGTTTATCTTCCCAAATAAGAGTGAGGGTGTTTTCAAATTGAGTGATCAGATATGGAAGGATTTCCTATTTCAAGCTAAGGATAAGGATCCGAACTCTATCTCTGAGGATTGGAAATATTGGAAGGAGAGATTCAACAAAGGTGAGAGGGTGCCTGTGTTCTTTAGGGTGGACCCTAAAAATAGTCGTGAGATCATGGATTTTGGTCTGACGATGATGTATCGCTTATCTTACAAGAATAGTATAGAGGATATGGTGCCTCAAAAACATAAGGATAGTAGATTGGATATGCCTGAGGCTATCTTTGGTTATACACGAGATAAGGAGAACCTTAGGGGTAGGGTGCAGTTTTCGCACGCTTTCGCATTGGGTGAGCCTAAGGATATGGCTCTCGTCGAGGGTGTGTTGGCTTCGCCAAAGGCGAGTTACTATCCGAATTATATAGAGCAGTCGCAGGGTGGTAAGTATAATACTTACAGTGACACTGTGAATTTGAGTGGTCGTAAGTTTTATCCTGTTCATAGCCAAGGGGTAAAGAGTGTAGGGCAGGGTAATGGGAATAAGAAGTTGATGACTTCGTTTTATCCGCTTGCCTCTGGTGCAAAATTTAGGGGTAAGGTGCGTTATCATAACCTTAGACCTGAGGAGTTGGGGCTGTTGCTCTCGGCATTGACTTTTCATAATCATAGTGCTTGTCGTCATACCTTGGGTATGGCTAAGGGATATGGGTTTGGTAGAGTGAATATCACACTGAATGGTGTTTCGCAGGAGATGTTAAACTCATCACTTAGATCTTTTGAGGCTCTTGTGTTGAAGTCGCTCAATAGGGAGTTGGTCAATGATCTTGGCTTTAAATATATCTTGGCTTCTCATATTCCTTCGGGTAGTGATGATACGTTGTGTTATATGTCGCTTGAGGAGTACTCGAAGTCTAAGGGAGCGAATGAGATTCTTACACCTATCACTTCTCGTATACCAGATAGGAAAGTGGTGGTTAAGCCTTTGTTCACTCAAGCTGAGATGAAGGAAGAGGATTATAAGAGACAAATGGAGGAGGCGGCTCGCGAAGAGGCTATGTTTGAGCAGGCGCTTCTTGAAAGTCAGGCAGCAGAGGCGGCTAAGGCAGCTAAGGCAGCAGAGGCAGCAGAGGCAGCTAAGATGGCGAGGCTCAATAGTGGTCTTTCTGCTCTGGGGGATGTTGTATCTTTCAAAAAGGGTGTGGATGTAATAAAGCGTTATCTCAAGGATAAGAAGATGGAGTCTTTGGAGGATTCGCTTCACGATGAGTTGCACTCGTTTGTTTTGCGTTGTGTGAATAACCCTCATAAGGATGATAAGGGTGAGTTTGCTAAATCTTTTGATAAGGGTAACTACTGGAGAAATATCACCAAATGGGTTGGTGAGGATCTTTCGAGAGTGTGGTATGATGAGGTTTTATCAATATTAAAGTGATGATATGGGAAGAAGAGTTTTTGTCTCTTTCTTAGGTACTGGTAACTATGTTGCTTGTAGATATAGTAGTGCTCAGAGTGGGTATTGTAGTGAGCCTGTACGTTTCATACAGGAGGCTACGCTCGAGACGCTTGGGTGTGAGAAGTGGGATAGCAGTGACTTGGCTTTGATCATGCTCACTCCAAAGTCTAGGGCTATGAACTGGCTCTGTGATGGGCAGCGTAGGTTTGATACGAAGGAGATAATACGTCAGGATGGTCTTGAGAAGCGTCTAATGGCAATGGGGTTACCCATTGCCATTGAGGCTATGGAGATACCTGAGGGGAATGATGAGGGTGAGATATGGAGTATATTCGAATTGCTTTTCAATAGATTGGAGAGTGGTGATAGGTTGTACTTTGATATCACTCATGGTTTTAGGTATCTTCCGATGTTGGTATTGGCTTTGGCTCATTATGCTAAGTTTCTTAAGGGTGTATCTCTTGAGATGATCTCTTATGGTAATTATGAGAGTAGGAATAGTGATAACGTTGCTCCTATTATTGATCTAACGGCTATCTCTGTTTTGCAGGATTGGACGACGGCTGCTGGGGAGTTTATTGAGATGGGCTCTGCAAAGAGGATGGTTTCATTGATAGATGAGACGATTCGTCCGGTTTTGAAGCAGAGTAAGGGTAAGGATCTGGAGGCTTACCAACTCAAGGGCTTGGCTCTTAATTTGAAACAGGTATCTGGTATGCTGAGCACTTGTCGTGGGTTTGATATCATCGATGGTGACTTGGTTGAGAAGAGCTCGAAACTAATAGAGTCTCTTGAGCAGCACTTGATAAAACCTTTGAACCCTCTTCTCGAGAGGGTTAGAGTGAGGTTGGATGAGTTTCAGGGTAGGGATAACTTGATGAATGGATTGGTGGCTGCTTCGTGGTGTCTGGATAATGGTATGGTGCAGCAGTCTATAACTATTGCTTATGAGGCTTTGGTCTCACTGGTGTGCGTTATAGGGGGCATGGATATGAAGATAATAACTCATCGTGATATTGCCTCTTCGAGTTTGTCTATTGTTGCTAAGGAGGAGTTGAGATCTAATCCTAGTAGATGGAAGTTGCATGGACGGGACGAGGAGTCGAAGCAGTACTCAATGGATAGATACAAGGAGTTTGTTGATACAGGCATTTTAGATCCTCTTGTGGATGTGTATAATGTGTTGCTCTCTTTGAGAAATGATATAAATCATTGTGGGATGGTTCATAATGTAACTCCTCAGGGTAGCTTTGAGCCTAAAATGAGGGAGTCTATTGTGACTCTTAATGATGTGTTTGATTCATTATTAAATAGTAGTAGTAAGTTTATTAACTTCTCTAATCATCCGATAGATAGTTGGAGTGATTCGCAGCGAGTGGCAGCTCAGGAGTATGGTGAGTGTGTGGATATTGCTTTCCCTTCTGTGGCTCCAGAGATGGATAGTTCTGAGATTGCTCTATTGGCAAAGGAGTATTCTGAATTGATAGTTGGTACTATAGGTGCTGCTGTTAAGGGTTCTGTGGTCCATGTGATGGGTGAGATGACTCTGGCACATGGTGTTATAGATATGTTGCGTAATAAAGGTGTTAGATGTGTATCGGCAACCTCAGAGAGAATGGTTAGTGAGACAGCTCAGGGGGTCAAGGAGATCACTTTTAGGTTTGTTAGATTTAGGGATTATGTAGATCTCTGACTTGATTTGTGAAAATGATTAATTGATTATTTTATGGGTGAGTTTAGTGTTAATAGGAGTGCTCCAAAATGTTTTGGTATAGATCTGGGAACGAGCTATACGCTGGTTGCTTGTATTGACCCTAGTGATTTGTCGCTATCTAGTGGTGGTATATTGCCTGTAAAGATGTATCCGATAGCTCAGCACTCTCCTCTGGAGTTTGAGGGTAGTGAGACGAGTGAGATGGTTGCCTCTATTGTAGCTGTTTCTGAATCGAATAGGACTTATGTTGGTAATAAGCTAAATGCACTCAAGTCTGATGTTTCATATCTTAAGGATAGGAATATATTTTATCATACAAAGCTAGATCTGGGAATAGATAGAAAGCCTTTGTATAGTCAGGCAGCGATCGCTCTGGATGATGCATCAAAGATTGCTGGGAAGATACTGAATTATTGTAGGATTCAGGTTGTAGGCAAGGATTCAAAATGGGATAATGTGGTTGTGACGGTTCCTGCTTCTTTTCAGCAGTCGCAGCGCAGGGATACGGTCTCTGCAATGAGGTATGCTAATATTGATCTAGCAGGTCAGATGCTCATCGATGAGCCTAATGCTGCATTTCTTGGGTATCTGAATCAGCTTTCCCTTGAAGATCGTGCTGGATTGATCAATGATACGAGTTCTAATATTTTGGTTATTGACTTTGGAGGGGGAACTACCGACTTGTCGACTATTAGAATTTCTCGAGGTGGTCCTATGGATCTGAATGTTGAGAATATTGCTATCTCGAGGTATAATGATCTGGGTGGTCAGGATATTGACATGATGATAGCAGAGCGTATATTGCTGCCTCAAATAGTGGAAAAACTATCTAAGGAGTTTTCAAATAGTGAATTAACCTCTCATATCTTGCCTCAGCTGGCAGTGATGGGTGAGAAGTTAAAGATTGATCTGTGCAGAACCATTGGTGCTGCTTTTTATGATCCAACCAAGATAACTGGGATTGAGGCTTATAGTTCAACTCTTGAGAAACAGACTATCACCTGTGAGGGTGGTGTTTATGATATTGATAGGGTTTTTCTTCATGGGGCTGAGTTTCAGGATATGGTGGCTTTGCTGTTTACGAATGAGGAGTTTGGTTTTGCAGTGACTGACAAGGTTTTGCAGAGCCTGCCTAGTGTAATTAATAACATACTGGGTAAGTCGGAGTGGTCAAGGCAGGATATTGATGCGGTACTACTAGCAGGAGGTAGTGTGCAGAATCCTATTTTTGTTAATCAGTTATCTAAGCTACTGCCAGGTAGTAAGCTGTTGATACCAAGGCGCCCTGACCTATTGGTAGCTCAGGGTGCAGCTATCTATAGTTTCTATAAAAATGTAATGGGGGTAAATATTCTCAACTCTATTCTCTCAGAGAAGGTAGGAGTGGAGATTGTAGGTAATGTTTTTTATCCATTAGTGGAGGCTGGTGTATCTCTTCCTTGTAAGGTCTCTATTCCTTCATTTAAGTTGCAACGTGATTTGCAATCTAAGATAGAGGTGCCATTTTGTATAAATGGTCTAGAGGAGAGGATAGCTTGTTTGGAGATTGATCTTCCTTCGTTTATTACTCCTGGGGATGTGATAAGCATAGATGTAGAGATATCGATAGATAAGGTTATATCATTCTCTTTGTTATGTAATGGAGTGGTGCTGGATGGTTGTATTGTTGAGCGTGATGTGGATTCTCTTGGGGCTACACCAGAACAGCGAACACTCAATAAGAAGGAGTCTGAGATTGAGTATCTACGAAAATCAAATAGACGTAATCAGGAGAGGGTGGCTCTAAGGGAGATAATATGGGAGTATTATAATGTGGGTAACTATAAACGTTCGATAGCTTCGGCAGAGGAGTTTCTCAATAGGTTTGAGAATAATGATGTTTATGTGCTTAACATAATATATTGTTCGTACGATAATCTGGGACAGAGAAAAATTGCTCGTACTTATCTAGAGAGGGCTTTGGAGCTGGAACCTAATAATAGTATGCTTATCCATAATATGTCAATTCTGATTAGTAGGGAGAGTGGAACAAAGGCTGTGGTTGATTATATGGATGGTATTCAGTCTGAGAGAGTAAAGAGTGATGAGGAGTTTCGTCTAAGGTTGGCTATATATAAGCTAGAGCTTAAGGATGAGTCTCTTGCTAGGGATTTAGCTAGTGAGTATAAGAGTGGTAGATTTAAACCATCTTCTTCGGTAAACAGCCAAAGAATGAATACGATATTGTCTAAGCTAAATATGAGTGAGAGGGATACGTATGTTGCTCCAACTACAGCGTCAACTCAGCCAGAGAGCAGTGGTGTTAAGGGTGTTGTGCAGTCTAACCTATTGGCAGTGCGTGGAGGGTTGACTAAATTATAAATTGATTATTATGCCTATAAAAATAGTAAATCATTCAGATCTAGATAATTCACAGAAAGAGGTGGTAATGTTGAGGCCTTTCGACCAGCAGGTGTACATCAGTGGCCCTCCTGGCTCGGGTAAGACAAGTGTGGCTATTCTGAGAACAAAGATGTTGCTCGAGAATGGTTTTAGCAGTATGTTGTTTGTGTTGTATAATCACTCTCTTTATGGTTATCTCTCTACCATCTTCAGGAGAATGAATATCTCTAGTAATACTTCAATAAATACGAAGGATAAGTATTTCTTTGCTCTAGCAAGACATCTTAGGTGTTTGCCAGATAGTTACTTTGATATTCCTAATTATGAGATGAAGTATAACATGTTGCTAGATAATTTATTATCTAGCAACATAGCTCCTGTCTACGAGATGTGTATGATTGATGAGGCACAGGATTTTAGTGAAAAGGAGCTTAGGATATTGAGGAGGTTATCTAAGAAGGTTATTGCAGTGGCTGACTTTGATCAGAAGATTTATGACACAAATGCAACGGAATTGCTTTTTAATGACTTGAAGAGATATAAGCTTGAGACTGTTTATCGTTTTGGTAGGGATATAGCTGCGGTTGTCGAGCAGCTCTCAAAGTCAGGGGAACGATTGACTGGTAAGGTGACGCAAATGGGCTCAACTAAGCCTTACTTGATAAAAAGTAGTGGTAGTGATGCTATTGATGCTTTGTGTAATATTATCAAGAATAAGAAATTGTCTGATGGTACAATGGCTATTATCTCTCCTTTGAGAAAGAACTTGACTGATCTCTCAGCTATATTGTCCTCGAGAAAAGTAGATCATTTTGTTGCTCCAACTAATGATGATTTTAGGAATTATAACTTCGATAGTAATAAGCCTTTGCTCATACCTAGTCTTAGCAGTAAGGGCTTGGAGTTTGATACAGTTGTTTTGTATAAATATTCTGGAGGTATGTGGGACTCTCAGATGCGGAAGAATATCCTCTATGTTTCCCTCTCGAGGGCTTGCAGGGATTTATATATAATAGAGGATAGTGGCAGTTGGATTGAGCTAAAGAATTTAAAGGGAATCACTGAGATGAGTGCCAATAATAAAGGTGGGTCTCAGGATGATGATTATGAATTTTAATTTGGAGGTAATATTATGTCAAATACTATCAGAGTAAATACTAGGGATCTCTTTAGCTTAATTGTTAATAGAGTATTATGTATAGATGGTCTAACCGAAAATATAGATGGTGATTGTTACTGTATTACTTATGAAATTGGTGATAGCAACAGGATTCTTTATAGCCAGGTGATCAATATTGAATTGCCAAATGCAGAACAACTACCTTACTTGAAGTCACTTCATGGAGTACCTCTTGGTTTGGTAACAGTTTCACAAAAAACGGGTTTCTCCTTTGATGGAATGGATGCATCATTAAATGAGCTAAATCCAGAGTATAGGGAGTACTTGTATGTTAGACGTGCTTTGCTTTTTGCCTCAGCATGGAGTGTGAAGTCGTTTCAAAGATCAACCATAGCATCATCGCTAAAGTGGTTGATGCCTTTTGTTGTTTCAAAAGATGGTGTTCTATTGAGGGATTTGATAGGAAAAATAGCACAGAATAGCTCTTTTCCTGAGAGTGTTAGTGAGAAAGCTTCATTGACGAATACAAGATATGATGGTGAGGTTAATTGGTTGGGTAAATATCTAAGAGATAGTGGACTTCTTGATGCAGAGTTTCGCCAATGGTATATCTCGTCTTCTAAATTCGAAAAGCAAATCACTTGGTCGAAAGATGATAGCCCAGTAAAGAGTATAGTATTAGCTTACTTGTTGGTTATTGGTTATCGACGTAGCAAAAGATTTGTCTCAAGGGATTATAAGGCTTGGATAGAGAGCGTTATGCATAAGATGGATGAGGATTCGATGTGTAAACTCTTTTTCTTATCTCTTCTTTTCGAAGGTGCTGCTACACCTCATGCCGATAACTACTACTTTGCTGCTTCAGCAAAGAGCCTAATGGTGTTGATTGAGAGAATTGCTATTAGGGATAGTAATGAGTTGATTAGTGATAGCATTGAGAATGTTGTTGCTCAATATAGTAAAGATCTAACCAAGGAGGAGTTGGAGGCTAATTGTGTGGATTACTTTAGGTTGAAGATTCCTGAGATAGGTAAACTGGATTATTTGCGCTATACTCCTGGTGTGGAGGTGGGGCATAATAATCTTCTTTTGATAGAGAGAGATGATGTGAAGTCTTTCGTCAAAGAGCGATTGGTTCAATGGAGAGTGCCAAAGACAATACACTTCGAGGATATATTGTGGGCAAAGAGTAAGAAGGAGTTTGATAAGCATGTCAAGAATGGCCTAGGAGTAGCTTTTAGAGATAAGAAGGGTAATCTATTTATGAATAAGATAAATGAGGATTTGATCAAAGCTTATTATTCTCAAAGTGTGGAAAATCACTCTGTTGATATAGTTAATGTATCGCATTTTGATAATTCTAACTATCTGTTGGTAATTCATATTGATCATTTGATTACCTCTAGGGAGATTGAATATTTATCTTCTCTGTTGCAAAAAGTGGGTGATCCTTCGAAAGTGTTAGTACTTTATTGTGATAGTGAAATGAGTGCTGAAATAGGTGAGTTGAATCATAAATTCAACTCTATAGTTAATAAGGTCGATGTGAAGGTTATTCGTTATTTGCCTCAGAATGACATTTGGGAGTTGGTTTATCTAGGACAGCAGCAGCTGCATCATTATCGAAACACTCAAATCTTATTTACAGATTGGAGAAGGGAGAGCTTATTGCCAGATGAGATTCTGGTTAGAATATTGCCAGATGTAATTCTCTATGAACCTTATCTATCTTATAATTTTATGAATCTAAACATACTGAATTAATGCATATACATATTTCACTAGTAGGACAGCAGATATTACCTATTTACTATGCAATCAAGAAGCATGCTCCTGATAAGATCTTTTTGATAGCATCAGAACAATCGAAGGTTGTGGCTAAACGTCTTAAAAAGATTGTTGAGCCTTCAATTCCAACTAAGGTGGAGATTGTTGATGCTTTTGCTTTAAAACAGATTGAAGAGCTTTGTAAGGGTATAATAGAGAAGCATCCAGATGCTGAGTATTCGTTTAACCTCACTGGTGGCACGAAGTTGATGGCTATTGCAACATACAAAGTAGCACTTTCGGTTGGTGCTAATATTGAGTATATTACAACGGAGAATAATATCGTTTCGCTTGATAGCTATGAGCAGACTCCATTGGACACAACACTTGATAATGAGGAGATAATATCATTGAGTGGACATCAGATTCAAAATAAGGTGGTTGAGGATCTGAATTCTATAGCATCTTCTGTAGAGTGTTCTTTGTTGATAAAGAACTTTATAGAGAGTGAACCTAAGGTTCATGATCGTCTTCGTCGATCAATCTACGAAAAATATAGGGGTAATAAAGATTTACTGCCAAGTGAATTCACTTTTGGGGAATATATATTTCAACAGTATGCCCAAGGAGGTTTTAATATTTCGACAGTATCTGGTGAGATGGTGTTAGATTTGCCTATCTACGATGCTTTTGATCTATACTATAATGCTAGATGGTGGGAGGTTCTTGTTTTGGAAAAGATATTGAGATGGTCAGAGCCTGAAGATAGGCAGGTGTGGTCGTCTGTTGAAACAACTCTAGAGGCTAGCACTGATGATAATGTGAAGAATGAGGTTGATGTTTTGGTCAATCTTGGAACAACTCTTCTTTTCGTGGAGTGTAAATCGGGGAAGGTGTCTCAGGAGGATATATATAAGATTGCTGCTGTAAGAAATACTTATGGCGGTGATATGTCTAAATCTGTATTGGTTAGTTATAACCCTATTGATATTAATATTCAGAATAAGTGTAGGGATAATAATATTGAAATATTTGCTCCTAGGTATTTTAATGAGAGGGTTTCTCATTTGGATCATCTAGTTAATCGATTGGATAGAATAGAATCGAAGATAAGGAGTTGATAATAATGTAAACTTATGGATCTAATCTTAAATAGTCATGGAACTGTATTGACAAAGGACACAGATAGTTTTATTGTTATTCATAAAGATGGGCGAAAGCGTATACCTCCAAATCAGCTCAAGTCTATCTCTATTGGTAGGGGGGTTCAAATATCAAGTGATGCAGCTCTGTTGGCTATTGAAAGAGAGATAGAGATCTTATTTGTGGATCATTCAGGTGAGCCTAAAGGGAGAGTCTGGAGTAGTAGGTATGGGTCGATATCGACTATTAGAAAAGGTCAACTTGAGTTTACTCACTCTAGTAAGGCTGTAGAGTGGATTAAGGAGGTTGTAATATATAAGATATCTAATCAGCAGGCGATGTTATTGACTTTAACGCTGGAGGTGGATGAGTATATAGATAAACAGATATCAAGGTTAGAGGAGTTTAAGGTGAATCTTGAAAAATTAACTGCAGACTCTGTGAATGAGATATCTCCTTCCATTAGGGGCTGGGAGGGAAATTGCTCAAGGATATATTTTGAGACTATCAATAGATTCTTGCCTGAGAATCTGAAATTTGAGAGAAGATCAACTCATCCAGCGCAAGATGTTTTTAATTCTCTCTTAAACTATGGTTACGGAGTATTGTATGGGAAGGTTGAGGGTGCATTAATAAGGGCAGGTATAGATCCATACATTGGCCTTATGCATAGGGATGAATATAATAGACCTGTACTTGTTTATGACGTGATTGAGCGTTTTAGGGTTTGGGTTGATTTTGTTGTATTGTCGATATGTATTCAGAATATAGTTACAGAAGAGTGTTATTCTATTCGTAATGATGGTTCATATTGGTTGGAGTCATTGGGCAAGAGAATTCTAATTCAGTCTTTGAATGATTATTTAGATGATGTGGTAATAATTGACTCACTTTCAAGGTCGAGGATTTCTCATATAGATTTATATTGTCAAGGTTTGGCGCAGCAATTCAAGAGGATTAATAAATAATAATATCATGATACAGTTAGGGAATTCAATTACGCAGTATCAGGATCGACTCAATACGATAGATCTCTCTGTGATGGTTTCAATGATTAAATATCCAGAGCTCGATACTTTAGACTTATTAAAGAAGTTGAGATTAGCTAAGAATATTAGTGTAGATAATTATAATCAATTAAAAAAGCGACTTCCTTACTTTGTGTGTGGGACATTTAATCCTGCTATTCGAAGAAAGGAAAACTTTGGCTACATAGAATTCTTCATTGTAGATATTGATCATATTATTGAAAAGGGGCTGAATATTGACCATCTTAGATTAAGATTGGCATCTGATCCGAGGGTTTGTGTATTATTTACATCTCCAGGGGAGGATGGCTTAAAGGTTATGTTTCGTTTAAAGGAGAGGTGTTATGACCACTCTATTTATTCGATCTTTTATAAACTCTTTTTGAAAAATTTGGCTGATGAGTATGGAGTAGATCAGGTTATTGACTCTAAAACGTCTGATGTGACTAGAGCATGTTTTGTGAGTTATGATCCTAATGTATATTTTAATCCAGATCCAGTAACTATTAGTATTAGTTCTTTTGTAGATGTTTCAAACCCTATTTCAATTATTGACTTAAATAGTGAATTGGATGATATCGTTGATTTTGCTGAGTCTGAATCTTGTGTGAAAGAGCAAGGGTTATCTGATGATATTTACCAAAGCATAAGGGAGAGATTGAACCCTAAGGCTAAAAAGATTGATAATAGAAATATATTTGTTCCAGATCAATTAAATTCTATTCTAGGGGAGTTGTCTAACCATCTAGAGAAAGCTGGCTTTTCTATTGTTGGTGCGATAGATATTAATTATGGTAAGAAGCTGAAACTTGGGTATGGTGTTAAAAGAGCAGAGATTAATCTTTTCTATGGCAAAAAAGGGTTCACTATTGTAGAATCACCAAAAAGCGGAACATGCTCAGAACTGAATAGGTTGACAGCGTCTTATATTCAGCAGTTTATTGATGAGATATAAGAAAAAGATCAGAAAAGAGATATCTTTTGTTGATAGGATGAAGATTATATCTAGATCTGGAATTAATGCTTCAAGTAAATTGGTAAGTGGAGATGTTGATGTTAATCAGATAGATAGTCTGGATAAGAGAATAGAGTTGGTAATTTCTATTGTAAAGAGTAGGTCATTAACACCGGGAAATATGTTGTTCTTCGTTATGTATGATATAGAAGATAATAGGGTCAGAACTCAGATATCTAAATACCTAATAAAGAAGGGGTGTATAAGGATACAGAAGTCTATCTATCTGGCTGATTTGAAGAGAGAGAAGTTTGATGAGATACACTCAGATCTAGCCCAGGTACAGGCTTGTTATGATAATAAGGATTCTATTCTAATAGTTCCAATATCAACTGATTACCTTCAGTCGATGAAAATGATAGGTAAAGATATAGATGCAGATCTTATCATAAACCCTAAGAATACTATTTTTTTCTAAAAACAGAAGAAGGAGAGGATGTTATCTATCCTCTCCTTCTTCTGTTTTTTTTCTTACTCTTTATCTCTTCCTCGGCTTTGATTATCATCTTGGTGAGGTTGGCATTTGTGTATATATGCTCTTTAACTAACGGGATTTTGTTGCCAATAAGCTTCTCTACCTCTTTGAGTTTAGGGATCTCATTTGGTGAGCATATAGTGATGGCTTTGCCTGTGTGGTTTGCTCTGCCTGTACGCCCAATGCGGTGTACGTAGTTTTCGTTCTCTTGTGGTAGTCCTATGTTGAAGACGTGTGAAACGGCTTGTACATCTATTCCTCTAGCTGCTACATCTGTTGCCACAAGAAGTGTGATCTCTCTGTTTTTGAATCTTGTGATGGCTTGTTCTCTCTCGTGTTGGCTCTTCTGGCTATGTATAGAGTCGGTGTTGAAGTTTTGTTGGGATAGCCATAGTGAGATTTCGTCTGCCTCTTTGCGTGTTTTGGTGAATATGAATGCTGATTCTACTGCTTCGCTCTTAATGAGTTGTGTAAGTAGGTTTGGTTTTAGCTCTTCTTGTACGTAGTATAGTGATTGGGCTACGTTTTTGGTTGTGACAATCTCTGGTGTGATCTCTATCTTTGTTGGCTCTTTGAGGATGGAGGATGCAAGTTGTGCAATCTCGTCTGGGATGGTGGCTGAGAAGAGGGCTGTTTGCCTCTTCTTGGGTAGTAGCTCTATTACTCGTTTTACTTCGTCAATGAATCCGAGGTTGAGCATATTGTCTGCCTCATCAAGGACTAGGTGTGTTAGGTTGCTGAAATCGAGGTGTCCTCTTTCGGCTAGATCTAGTAGTCTGCCTGGGGTTGCTACTAATATATCTATTTGGTGACTGAGGTTGTCTATCTGCACCACGCGTGGTATGCCTCCAAAGATGGCTGTATGGTTGATCTGTGTATACTCTCCGTATGTCTCTAGGCTTTTGTTTATTTGATTGGCAAGTTCGCGTGTTGGTGTGAGTATTAGTGCTTCTATACCTATGTGTCCTCTATCTATTTTTCTATTGTAAATTGCTTGTAGTATGGGTATGCAGAATGCAGCACTTTTGCCTGTACCGGTTTGGGCACAGGCAATAATGTCTTTTCCATCTATGATCTGTGGTATTGCTTGTAGTTGTATTGGTGTTGGTTTTTGGTAACCTTTCTCTATTATACTCCTCAATATTGGCTCAGCGAGCTTTAGTCTGTCGAATGTTTGACTCATCATTTCTATTGTTCTATATCTTCAGACAAAGGTAGTAAAGTGATAAGAGAAATGCAATTTATGCGTACTCTAGCTGGTCTGCATGTAGTAGTGCATCGTATACTACATTGTAATGGGGTCCCTCTTGTGAGAGGTCGGCTAGGGTAATATTGTCAATATGGTTTTCGATCCAGCTAATTGTATCGTGTATGTAGCTTCTGTTTTTAGAGAGCTTTAGTAGGTATTCTCTAAGTATTGCTAGAGCCCAAGCATGATCTAGTGTGTGATTGCCTAGTGAGTGTGCAGCATAGAAGTGTGCGAAATCTTCTTCTTTTCCTGCTGATATTGCTTTTGAAAATGCATTGTTATATCTGTCACTTTCTACCTCATTCTTGATAACTAATGTTTGATTGATCTTCATAGTTGTTCGTGTTAATATGTTATTAAACTCTGCTGTGTGCTAACTAATTCCTATACCGTTGTCGCAAACGTATGAAAAATATTTTTAATAAGAGCTGTTTGTTTTATAATTCTTTATCTGTTATATAACATTAAAGTGCTATCTATGGTTTGCAAAAGGGGCTATTTTTTTGTTATTCTGATATTTCCACCCTAATTAATTGTACTATCTCTTATTGATTGTGTACCTTCGCAGAGATTATTAGGGTATGATAGCCCGAGGTTAAACATCAAAAAATAGATTGGATTATGAGATCTAAAGATTTTAAAGCCGTTGAGACGGCCAAAGTGTTGGTAGTTGGAGAGGATTCTAACTTGCAATGGTCGGAGACGGTGTCAGAGTATGTGATGTTTGCGGATTACTATTTTCGCCCATTTCCAGCAGATCATGGTGAACGAGCACGTAATGTAGAGGCTAAGACGCTTTTTGATCATATTCTTTACTTGACGCATGCTCGAGTTAAGCCAGAGGAGATATTCTTTACGAATCTTTGTCGTGATTATGTAGAGCAGGCACCAAAGGGTAAGCGTACGTTTATCCCTGAGGAGAAGGCTATTCGTGGTCTCTCTCACGTAAAATGGATCCTTGAGGAGAATCCATCTATCCGTTATGTGATTGTTCTATCTCTTCAGGCTAATTACTGGATGCAGCAGCTTGGATTCTATGGTGAGGAGAATGAGAAGTTTCTTCATGGAGCTCAGCCTCGTAGAGTGGGTGAGGAGAGTTTTCCTCCATTCTATCAGCCAGTAGATGGGAAATCATTCCGTATGATTTGTGGTGAGATTTATGATGCTAAGGGGTTTGATGTAAAGGTTATTCCTGCTTTGCAAGCGAAGGATTACCCACTTAAGGATCGTAACTTTGATCTATATGCTGAGGCGTATGAGAAGATCAGAGAGGAGTTTGAGGAGTGTGTGCTTTAATTATTAGTGCAGATTTAGCTATCCTAAGATGATAAAAACGATAGGATGTAGAGAGTGAAGTTACTCTCTACATCCTATCGTTTTTTTATGAGTGGTATTTTACCTTTTTTATTTTATATCCTATAGCTGCGATGAAGAGTGTCATCAATGGGCTAAGGTAGTTGAAGAAGCAGTATGGAAGATATGTGACTGTTGCAACGTTAAGGACTGTTGCTTGTGTCATACCGCATGAGTTCCATGGTATGAGAACGGAGGTTACAGTAGCACTATCTTCTAGTGTTCGGCTTAGTAGAGCAGAATCGTAGCCTTTCTTCTTATAGATGTATGAGTACATCTTTCCAGGCAGAAGTATTGATATGTATTGATCTGCTGTCATAACATTCAGGAATAGGCAAGAGAGCGATGTTACGCCAACTGTTGAGAATGTTGACTTCATCAGCTTAACAAGGTGTCTGGAGATTGTCTGTAGCATGCCTCCTGCTTCCATTGCCCCACCGAAGGTCATAGCTGACAAGATAAGCCATACGGTGAGTAGCATACCTCCCATTCCTCGAGTTGCAACAAGAGAGTTAAGTGCCTCATTGCCTGTTTCTACATTTGTCTCGCCGAATAGTGCATTGAATGCTGCCATGAATGAGCGTTGTATTCCTGTGCCTTGTATCTCTGGTATTGAGGCCGTGGCATTGGTTTGAACAAGTGCTGCTACGAGGGCTGCAGCAAGAGCAGAGATGAGTAGGATAATTAGTGTGGGCATCTTCTTGGCAATCATTACGAATGTGCCAAGTGGTATAAGTAGTAACCAAGGGGATATGACATAGCTGCTTTGTAGTGAGCTTGTAAATTCATCTATGCTTACTGTTCCTTGTGTCTGGATAAAGAATCCTGATATTGTGAAGATGGTTAGTGTGATCATGTAGTTTGGTACTGTTGTGATCATCATAAACCTAATGTGTTTGAACAGTGGTGTGTGAGTGGCATTTGCAGCTAGGTTTGTTGTCTCTGATAGTGGTGATATTTTATCACCAAAGTATGCACCAGAGATAATAGCTCCAGCGATCCATCCATCAGCGTATCCGAGAGCCTTGCCTACGCCCATCATTGCTACACCGATTGTAGCAACTGTTGACCAAGAGCTACCTGAAGCTAATGACACAATAGATGATATCAGGCATGCTGTTAGAAGGAAAGTTGTTGGATTGATTAGTTTTAGACCATAATATATCATAGTTGGAACTATTCCGCTCAGCATCCAAGCTCCAGCTAAGGCTCCAATCATGAATAGGATAAGAATGGCTGGGGTGGAGTCTCCAATGTGTTTGATGATTGTCTTCTCTGTCTCTCCCCACGTTGTTTTACTCTCTAAATATGAAACTGCAAAACAGAATATCGAGGATATAATGAGGATTAACTGGCTAGCTCCTCCAAGTGCATCACTGCCTAAGAAGAGTACGTTTAGGCTAAGGGCTGTTACCAAAAAGAGTATCGGTAGCATCGCAACCCATAGTCGTGGGTGTTTGTTTACAATTTCAGTGTGGTTTTGCATATTTATTCTGTATATTCTGTTCTTTGATACAAAGGTAGTGATATTATTGACTATATATGCACTTTGGTCTCCATTTTGATATATTTCACTGTTTTTAGAATGTATATTTATGCACAAAGGGCGATAATAGCTCGCTAGTCGAGTTATTATCGCCCTTTTGTTATGGGTGTTTAGGGGTTTTCTTTGTGATTTTATATCCTATTGCAGCAATGAAGAGAGTCATTATTGGACTCAATATATTAAAGAAGCAGTAGGGTAGATATGTGAGTGTTGGTACGCTTAGTACTGTTGATTGTGCCATACCGCATGTGTTCCATGGAATTAGAACGGATGTTACAGTTGCACTATCCTCTAGTGTTCTACTAAGAAGCGAGGAATCATATCCATGTTTCTTGTAGAAGTATGAGAACATCTTACCAGGAAGTAGTATTGCTATGTATTGGTCGGATGCTGTAACGTTTAGGAAAAGGCAGGAGAAGGTTGTTGTTCCAACTGTTGAGAAGGTTCCTTTCATCCATTTAATCATCTCTCTAGAGATGCTCTGTAGCATACCTCCTGCTTCCATAGCTCCGCCAAACATCATAGATGCAATGATAAGCCAAGTGGTGTTTAGCATTCCGGCCATACCACCTGTTGAAACAAGGTCGTTGAGTGCTTCATTGCCTGTTTCGATTGAGGTTGATCCATACATTGATTGGAATGCAGCCATTATTGATGACACGGTGTTGCTTCCAGCCTCAGGATTCATCGTTGAGGTTAGTGGTGACTGATATGTTGCTGCAATAATAGCACCGAGTAGGGCTGAGATTAACATTATTAGTGCAGTTGGTAGTCTCTTAATAATTAGTACGAATGTGGCAATTGGTACAAGAAGTAACCATGGGGTTATTCTGTATGTTGACTGAAGGGCATCAGTAAATTCTGTTATCTCAATTGATCCGTCTGTTTCAATCATAAATCCAGCAACTAGGAATATAATAAGAGTGATAACGTAACTAGGTACGGTTGTTATCATCATATTACGTATATGTTTGAAAATAGGAGTATGAGTAGAGTTTGCAGCTAGGTTTGTTGTTTCTGAAAGTGGGGAGATTTTATCACCGAAGTAAGCCCCTGAGATGACTGCTCCAGCTACCCACCCTTCACTAAAACCAAGGGCTTTGCCAACCCCCATCATTGCTACACCAATTGTGGCAACAGTAGCCCATGAGCTTCCAGCTGTTAGTGATACTAGTGATGCTATGATGCAAGCAGTGAGTAGAAAAGTTGATGGGTGTATAATCTGTAGACCATAATATATCATAGATGGGACTATGCCTCCAAGCATCCATGCTCCAGAAAGTGCACCGATGAGGAATAGAATAATAATGGCAGGGGTGGAGTCTCCGATATGTTTAATGATAGTCTTTTCTGTCTCATCCCATGTAGTTTTAGTCTCTGCATATGATACAGCAAAACAGAAAATGGCAGATAGCATTAGGACAATTTGGCTTGGGCCGCTCAAAGCGTCACTTCCGAATACGAATACATTTACACTTAAAGCAATGATAAGAAAGATAATTGGGACTAGGGATACTAGAAGACGAGGTCTTTTATTCCCAATTTCAGGCATATTCAACATTGTATAGTTACTGTTTTATTTGTTTTCTTATTTATAATCACTACAAAGTTACCTTAAATAAATGGTATTTGCGAGGGTGTAATATTGCTTGTAACTATTTTTTTGAACTCTTTCGATTTGTGGCAAAATATATCTTATTGCTTTCAAAATGGAAAATTTAAAGGGAGTAGACATAACCGATGGTTATTTCTACTCCCTTTAAGTGTGTCTAAATGTTATATCTTATCTTTTGAAGCTTTTTCACTAGGTGGAGCTAGTGTCTCATTGTATTTATTTGGTTCGTTAAGCAATTCTATCACACTTTTTACTTCTGGGTCAAAGCGTAGCAAGAAGGCTGCACTACCACGTTGATAGTAGTATCTTTTTACTATCTCATCACCGAGGAATTGCTTTATCTCTTCCTTGAATGTCTCTAAGGAGTGATCCAGATTGTGTTGTAGTTTAGCCTCTAGAGCATCAAATTCAGCCTTTGCCTCATCAAAATATCCCTCAAACTTTGCCACATCCTTTAGTTGGGTGAGTACTTTCTCGCTTTGGCGGTCATATGTGAAGTTTTTAGACTTAACGTATTCAGCAAACTCTTTGTACTCTTGGTCGCTTATCTCAAAGCTGTTAGCTGGAGCAATAGTTGGGTTCTTGGCTCTATAGATTGAAGCATAGTCGAAGATGATAAAATCGCTCATCAAGTAATAGAGAATGTTAGGAGATTCTGTTGCCTTTAGTGTTATATCTGGAGTTACCCCACCACCATCTCTAACTGTTCTTCCATTGGCAGTATGAAATATGTTTGTTAAGCTATCAGGTATAGCTCCGACACTGCCATCAGCGTTTCTGTGTGCATAGTTGATAGCCTGTACACATCTTCCACTTGGTGTATAGTATTTTGCCGTAGTCACTTTGAGGGTGGTATTGTAGCTAAGGTTTCTAGTTGTTTGTACTAGTCCTTTGCCGAATGTTCTTTGACCCATAACTACAGCTCTATCCATGTCTTGAAGTGCACCAGAGAGGATCTCAGAAGCTGAGGCGCTACCCTTATTCACTAATATAGCAATAGGCATAATAGTATCAATAGGTTCGAGTGTGGTTTTGTATACTCTATCCCACTGTTTGACTTTACCTCTAGTGGATACAACCTCTTTGCCTCTAGGTGTGAAAAGGTTTACGACCTTTATAGCCTCTTCCATGATGCCACCTCCATTTTCACGAAGGTCAATCACTAGTGACTCTATTCCTTTCTCATTTTTAAGTTTAAGGAAAGCATCTTTAAACTCTTCGCCTGTTTTGTCTGTGAATTGAGATATCTGTATATATCCTTTTCTTTCATCTATTAACCCAGAGTAGGGGATAGAGCTTAGTTGTATCTTTTGGCGCTTTACCTCAATGTCCTTTGGAGTAGTTTCTCCGTAAGGTAGGATCTTTATAATGATCTTTGTGTTAGCCTCACCTTTTAGTAGGTTGCTAGCATCAGAGACCTGCTTATCCTTCATGCTTACTCCATCTATCTCTAGTATCTGATCACCAGCTTTTAGCCCGTATGTTAGTGCAGGCATACCTTCATATGGTTCGGAAATGAATACCCCACCATCACGAGCCATGATCATAGAGCCAATTCCACCATATTCGCCAGTAGTCATAAACTTGAAGTCCTCCATGTCAGACTCAGGGATATAGTTTGTATATGGATCAAGGGAGTATAGCATTGCATCTATACCTTTACGAATCATCTTCTCTGGTTGAATAGAGTCAACATAGAAAAGGTTTGTCTCGCGAACTAGTGAATGGAATATATCAAGATTCTTTGTAATATCAAAATTGTGTTTCTCTTCATTTTGGCCATATGCGTTAGTAGTAAAAAGTGATATGGCGATAGCAGGTAGCAGATGCTTTATGCTTTTATTTATCATTGTTTCTCTATGTTTAGTTACGACTTCGTACAAATATATAACAAAAAATCCCGCATATCGCTATGATACACGGGATTTTATATCTCATATTGTAATTAGATTCAGTAGTGATGAAAAAAGAAGAACCAGCCGTACCGTTAAGGATATGAATAAAAACTCCGTATGACATGATTTGAGTGCTCGATCCCCGCTGTAATCCGCCGAACATATAGTTTACCCGAAGGCGCGGCCCGCCATTAGAAATCAAAGCTTGTCTCGGTTTTTTAAACTAAAACTGTGAGTTTACCAATCGTAGCAGCACGACTGTTTCTTCGGTACAAATATAGTGTGGCAATCTAATATTACCAACTATTTTAACACAAATATTTTCATCATTACTGTTAAATGAACATTTGTATGTCAAAAAGCATATAAAGCGATCAAAATGTCCTATTCTGACGAGATTAGCATCCAGCTAATTCCAACATTTTGTTTAGAGCAGCACTAGCAGCTTCGGCATTTTTACCTCCAGCTTGAGCAAAGTGAGCTTGACCACCGCCGCCACCTTGGATAAGTTTAGCCGCCTCGCGAACAATTGCACCAGCGTTTAAGCCATCAGCAACAAGAGCGTCGCTCATCATTACAGTAAGCATAGGCTTGTTATTGTCTATAGTAGCAGCAGCAAAGATGAATTTCTCAACTATTTCCCCACGAAGTTCGAAAGCTATATTCTTAACCATATCAGCAGGGAAGTTGCCTTCAAGACGAACAACCTTCACACCATTGATTTCAACGGCCATCTGAACTAACCCTTTTTTGATCTGAATAGCTTTCTCTTTCATCACCTCCTCAACAATCTTCTTCATCTCTTGGCTCTCCTCAATAGTTTTGCGGATTGCTTGAGTGATGTTTGGAGCATTGTTGAACATTGATCTAAGATCACGAAGCAGATTGCTTTGAAGAGTGAAGTACTCTTCCACTTTCTCTCCTGAGATAGCCTCAATACGACGTATACCTGCAGCAGTAGAGCTTTCAGCTATAATTTTAATCATACCAAGAGTCCCAGTAGAGCTAGCATGTGTACCACCACAAAGTTCTACAGATGATCCATATCGGATAACGCGAACGTCGTCCCCATATTTCTCACCAAAAAGAGCCATAGCACCCATCTCTTTTGCTTCATTGATAGGAAGGTTGCGGAACTCATCAAGAGTAATATTTTGGCGAATTCTGCGGTTTACGATCTTCTCTACCATTGCAATCTCTTCATCTGTCACTTTTTGGAAGTGAGAGAAGTCAAAGCGAAGCATCTCAGGAGTAACCAAAGAACCTTTCTGCTCAACGTGTGAACCCAATATCTCGCGAAGTGCTTCGTGAATCAAGTGAGTAGCAGTGTGGTTTGCAGCGGTCGCTTCTCTCTTATCTACATCGATAGTAGCTCTGAAAGTAGCCGTTGGATCTTTTGGTAATTTAGAGGTGTAGTGAACACCTAGGTTGTTCTCGCGCTTAACTGTAGATATAACCAATGACTCCTCGTCGTTTGAGAGGGTACCAGTGTCACCTACTTGACCGCCACTTTCAGCATAGAAAGGAGTCTTCTCAAGCACTAATTGATATAGGGTTTGATTCTTCTGTTTGATCTGTCTGTAGCGAAGGATCTCTGTGTCGCACTCCATAAGGTCGTATCCAACAAATAGTTGGTCTCCCTCTTTTAGGATAATCCAGTCGCCAGTCTCTATAGCAGCAGCATTACGAGCTCGGTCTTTCTGCATCTTCATTTGAGCATCAAACTCCTCGATGTTGCAGCTCATATTATTTTCCTTAAGGATAAGCTCTGTCAAATCTAGAGGGAATCCATAAGTATCGTAAAGTGTGAAAGCTGTAACTCCGCTAACCTCAGTTTTACCTTCAGCTTTTGTAGAGTTCATTACACCTTCTAGTAGGCGAATACCTGTCTCAAGTGTACGAAGGAATGACTCTTCCTCCTCTTTGATCACCTTCTCAATAAGCCCCTTCTGCTGTACTAGCTCACCATATGCATCACCCATAGTGTCGATAAGTGAAGGTAGTAGTTTATGCATAAATGAGCTTGTTTGCCCCAAGAATGTATATCCATAACGAACGGCACGACGAAGAATACGACGAATTACATATCCTGCTTTAGCGTTAGATGGTAGCTGACCATCTGTGATAGAGAATGCTATTGTGCGTACGTGGTCTGCAATAACGCGAAGAGCAATATCTGTTTGTTCATTTACACCATAGCTAACATTTGACATTTTAGCCATAGTCTGGATGATTGGTTGGAAAACATCAGTGTCATAGTTTGATGTTTTGCCTTGAACAGCCATCGCAAGGCGCTCAAATCCCATACCTGTATCAATAACGCGAGCTGGAAGAGGTTCAAGTGACCCATCAGCTTTACGGTTATATTGCATAAATACCAAGTTCCATATCTCAACAACTTGAGGGTGGCTTTCGTTAACAAGCGTTAGGCCATTAACAGCTGCACGCTC
This sequence comes from Bacteroidales bacterium, assembly GCA_051648105.1. Lineage (GTDB taxonomy): Bacteria > Bacteroidota > Bacteroidia > Bacteroidales > UBA7332 > UBA7332. Next base: position 2,553 of record JBOFEN010000025.1, on the reverse strand, counting down.
CTCTTCAGAACGAAGGTCGATGTGAAGTTCAGAACAAGGACCACAAGGGCCCATGTCGCCCATCTCCCAGAAGTTATCTTTACGGTTTCCATTGATGATGCGTTCAGCAGGAAGGAACTTCTCCCAGATAGCAGCAGCCTCATTGTCGCGCTCTAATCCTTCAGGAGCATACCCCTCAAATACTGTTGCGTATAGGCGAGTTGGGTCAAGTTTAAGAACATCTACAAGATACTCCCAGGCCCATTCGATAGCCTCCTTTTTAAAGTAGTCACCAAATGACCAGTTTCCTAACATCTCAAACATTGTGTGGTGGTATGTATCAATACCAACCTCCTCAAGGTCGTTGTGCTTACCACTAACCCTAAGACACTTTTGAGAGTCGGCTACGCGGCTGTATTTAATAGGGCTATTGCCCAAGATAATATCTTTGAACTGGTTCATTCCGGCGTTAGTAAACATCAACGTCGGATCGTCTTTGATCACCATAGGTGCAGATGGGACGATCTGGTGTCCTTTCCCTTCAAAGAACTTTTTGTAAGATTCTCTGATCTCTTTTGCTGACAACATAGAATATATAGTTAGTATTATAGTTGCAAAAGTACACTTTTAGACTATATTTGCCGATATATTTTGGCATAAAAAAGCGATTACCGCCATAATTTGTATTAGCAATGAGCAAAAAGATATATTACCGTTATAATAACCAGACACTGACATATGAGAGAGTCTACCCTTCGGCAGGAGAGCGAGCCTGGGGCGTAATCAGATATCTAATTACCTCCATTCTTATGGGTGGGGGACTTTTCTTTCTTTTGGCTTACTATATAGATTCGCCATTTGAGGCTATGCTTAAGAGGGAGATTAGTGTATTAACCTCTCAAAATAGGATTTTATCCAAGCGTATTGACGAGGCCCAGAGTGTAATGACAGAGTTGCAGATGCGTGATGATAATCTCTATAGAGTAATGTTGCAGGCTGAGCCTATTCCTCCAGAGTTAAGAGCAGCTCAGTATGGTCGTACAAACCGCTATCAAGAGTTTGATGCATTATCTAATGCTTCGCTCATTAAGAATACTGCCGAGAAGATGGACCTTCTAAATAAACAGCTCTTTATGCAGTCGCACTCATATGATGAGCTTCTAGATCTTTTTAATACTCGAGAGGTTAGGCTTATGGCAATACCTGCTATTCAGCCTGTATTAAATAAGGATCTTAAGCAGACGTCATCTGGGTTTGGGAGAAGGATAGATCCTGTTTACAAGACTGTTAGGATGCACACAGGTATGGATTTTACGGCCAAGATAGGCACTCCAGTTTATGCCACTGGCGATGGAACAGTTGAACAAGCTGATTGGGATCAAGGTTATGGAAAGACCATTGTCATAAATCATGGATTTGGCTATAAAACAAAGTATGCCCATTTGCATGATTATAGTGTCAAGAGAGGTACTGTTGTTAAGCGTGGTCAGGTGATTGGTAAAGTGGGTAACACAGGTAAGTCAACGGGGCCCCACCTTCACTATGAAGTTTTATACAGAGGTAAGCATGTGAATCCACAAAACTATTACTTTATGGATTTATCTCCACAAGAGTATGATAAGATGGTATTGCTATCATCCACTCAGGGTATGATGATGGATTAATAAGTTACAAAGAGAGGCATTAATGGCACTACACAGAAATAAGAAACTGAAACTATACTACTCAATTAGTGAGGTCGCATCTTTGCTAGGTGTCAATGAGTCCCTGCTCCGATTTTGGGAGCGAGAGGTAGACATTTTTAAGATAAAGAAGACCTCTGGGGGTACTCGACAATATACAAAAGAGGATATTGATTTAATTAGAAAATTCCACCACCTCGTAAGAGAGCAGGGTATGACCCTGCCAGGTGCAGCAGCAAAGCTAAAGGCTAATCCAGATGGAGTCTCTAAGAATTTTGAGATCATTGAACGTCTTGAGGCTGTAAAGAGTGAGTTGCTTGCTATAAAGAGTGAGATGTTACATTGGGGTGATTATACAGAGGAAGAGGAGGATGAGTAATTTTTAACACATTCTTATGTATGCTGATTATCAGCCCTTATGCCTTTATTGCTATTGTTGGCGATAAAATTATTTGACCAAAAGTTTGTGTGTGACAAAAAAAGCACTACTTTTGTATCCGTAATCGAGAGACAATCACGGTCACAAAACGGTTTCGTAGCTCAACTGAATAGAGCATCTGACTACGGATCAGAAGGTTACAGGTTTGAATCCTGTCGAGATCACCCTTAAATAGGCTATTTGATAGAAATATCAAATAGCCTATTTTTTTTTCTACCAAATGTGAGTTTCTCAATCACGCTGTCTTTTGAATATTTAGCCTTAGCCTAACGGCTAAAAAGCCTTAGCCTAATTGCACAAATAGCAAAGGGTAATGTCTTTGCCTGAAAAAAGTTGACTCCTAAATCACAAAAAAAATGGGAAGTTACATTGAACAACGAACACAGTACTTAGATAAAGTGTTGATGTTGCATAAAGAAGGAATGGGTGCGATTAAGATTTCAAAATTTGTGC
>JBOFEN010000024.1:0-11977 GCA_051648105.1 Bacteroidales bacterium | reverse complement strand
CTATGAACTTCACAGGAAACAAAGAAGATTGGATGCAGGCTTACTCACTACTCTTCCTACTAGGTACACGAAAACTCATAAACAGAGAAATACTTGATATTTTTCGTACAGATGCAGAAGGAGTATATCGCTATCAGATAGTAGAACAAGAAGTGGTATGTCAATTTGATCGTCAAGAGTTTGATAGAATACCTTGCAAGGAATTTGCAAAAATAGCAAAACAACTCTTTGAGGATGTTCGTAGTTGGGATGAAAACCACTCTAGCGAAGTTCCTTACGCCGTTGAGCTACTAAAGAGAATGCGTTTAACTGATCTATACTCTTACGCTGAGGATAGAAGTGCATTTTCAGTAAGAACAGTGGAGGGTTCACGTCCTGTTGTTATTAAGTCTAAGTTTAATGGAGGGTGTACAATCATGGCAGCACACCGTGCTGGAAATATTAAGTATGAGATTCAAACTATAAAACTTAATAACCCAACATCCAATAAGCTTAACAAGCTTGAAGGTCCAGATCCACTTATGTCTAGACTTCTTGAGATTGAAAGATTAGGTGGACGACTTAAATACGCAGACCCAGAGAATAGAATCTTCAAAAATTCACTTTCTCTGATTGACCTGCACTTCCCTAAGCTTTATGCTGAGATGCTTAAATTATTCTTCAACACTGACCTTATCAATATCAAAGACATTGTTGAAGAGATAAAAGCTAATAATCCATTTAAGATCAACGATGACTTGTTAAACAAACACGCTTATTACGAGTATAAGGTTAAACAACTACTCACAATATGTGTATTTGGATTTAAGCCCTCAAAGATGTGGAAAGGCCACCTAGGTGATAATTTCCCTTTATTTGTTGAGAAAGATGGTCGTTTAAACTTCTTTGGTCCTGCTTATAGAGAGGAGCTTGAGAATTATCTATATGAAAATGCTCGCTTCAGGCTATCATCAGACCCAACAAAACACCACTTTGGGCAAGTAGAGAAAGAGAACGGTTTGTGGTACTTCAAACTAAATGCAGATCTTGTTATAAGATAATATAATTAAAAGCGAAGGCAGTACTAATATTAGTACTGCCTTCGCTTTTAATTTATTCTTAGTGGAGCTGGAGGGAGTCGAACCCTCGTCCAAACAAGGAAAGAATATGCTTTCTACATGCTTATCTCCGCATTAAATTTTCGAATGCAGGGTGCGACCGGAGCAGTCAACCCAAACACCTTATCCTCTTAATTTCGGGAAAGCCCCAAGGCTTAACCTCCCCTATCTCCGATATTATAGCACCACCGGTTCGGACCGCTTCGGAACAACAGCATCCGGGTGATGTCTTGTCCTGATACCTTGTATCTGGATAAGCTAATCTACTATACTTCGATTAAGCTGCAAGAGCGTAGTTATTTTCGCCAGTTAAAATTTTGCCATCTGATATTAAAGAGCCAGCCAGCAATGCTCTGCATGCTTACATACCCGTTCTACTCGCTGTCAAATCCAAACAGCCCCAGGTTGTAATTGAACACAAATTTACTCTATTATATTGAGCTAAACAACAAAATTGCAATAATTATACATATTGATTCTACTAAAAAAGCCTCTCTATCCCTTATTAAAGGAATAGAGAGGCTCTATTCTAGATTATTTGTTACTTAGCAAAAGCTACAGCACGTGTCTCACGTATAACCGTAATCTTAACTTGACCTGGATAGGTCATCTCATCTTGAATACGTTTAGCAATTTCTCCTGATAGCTTCTCTGTATCTTTATCGTCGATCTTCTCTGCACCAACAATCACACGAAGTTCTCTACCCGCTTGAATAGCATAAGTTTTAATTACTCCAGGATATGAAAGAGCCAATTGCTCAAGATCATTCAAACGTTTGATATAAGCCTCTACAATTTCGCGTCTTGCTCCAGGTCTTGCACCTGAGATAGCGTCACAAACTTGTACGATAGGAGCCAATAGGCTTGTCATCTCTACCTCATCATGGTGAGACCCAATTGCATTACAAATATCCGGTTTCTCTTTATATCTCTCAGCAAGCTTCATACCTAACACCGCGTGAGGTAGTTCTGGCTCATCATCTGGCACTTTACCTATATCGTGCAAAAGACCTGCTCTTTTAGCTTTCTTAGGGTTAAGCCCAAGCTCTGATGCCATGATAGAACAAAGGTTAGCAGTCTCTCTAGCATGTTGAAGCAAGTTTTGACCATATGAAGAGCGGTACTTCATTTTACCAATAAGTCTGATCAACTCAGGGTGAAGTCCATGAATACCAAGATCAATAGCTGTTCTCTTACCTGTCTCAATGATCTCCTCCTCAATCTGTTTACGAACTTTTGTTACCACCTCTTCAATACGAGCAGGGTGAATACGTCCATCAGTAACTAGTTGGTGAAGTGCCAAACGAGCAATCTCACGGCGAACAGGATCAAAACCAGAAAGAACGATAGCCTCTGGAGTATCATCAACGATGATTTCAACACCCGTTGCTGCCTCAAGAGCTCTAATATTGCGACCCTCTCGACCTATAATACGACCTTTCATTTCGTCCGATTCAATATGGAATACAGTAACAGCATTCTCAATTGCAGTTTCTGTTGCCAATCTTTGAATGCTTTGAACAACTATTCTTTTAGCCTCTTTGTTAGCCGTAAGTTTAGCTTCTTCAACAATTTCATTGATATAGCCAGCAGCGTCAGTTTTAGCTTCCTCTTTAAGAGATTCTACCAATTTATCTTTCGCTTCGTCAGCTGAAAGACCAGATAGAGCCTCTAGGCGCTGAATCTCCTCTTTACGAAGTTTTTCTATTTCAGCCTCTTTACGCTCGAGTTGCTGTCCATGAAGGTCAATTTGCTCCTTCTCTTGATCAAGCTCAGAAGATCTCTTTTGAACCTCTTCTTGCTTTTGGTTTAACACCATCTCTCTCTGCTTAAGCTTAGCCTCCATTGACTGAATCTTTGAGTTCCTAGCGTTGGCTTGTTTCTCAAGTTCACTCTTCATATTTAGAGATTTCTCTTTTGCTTCAAGGATTTTCTTCTTTTTGATTACCTCTGCCTCTTTTTCCGCTTCGTCGATAATTCCTTCGAACTTCGCACGATAGATGGTTTTAGAAGCTATCAGTGTAGCTCCCACCCCAAGGGCTAGAGAGCCTAATGCTGTTAATACTGTTGTTAACATGTAGTAATAATAATAAATAGGGTTAGTGGGTACATAATTAACATCAAAATAGAGTGCACATAATACTTTTCTATTTATGATGCTTAAGTTGATCTAATAATTAACTAGATCAATCTTCAACAAAAAATGAGTCTATATCACTTATGACAGTCTTTATTCTATCATGAGCAGCTTCAACTTCATTTTCATTCTTTGCTTTAAGTGACTCAAAGGCAAAGTGGAAGGCAACCATTGACATAGTCTTTACGTCACTAAGAGAGTTGTCTTCAAATCTTTCACAATAGATGCCATAACGTTTATCAACCTCTTTAGCTGCTTTACGTATGAGCTCCTCATCCTCGCTATTGATTCTTAATCGGTATGGTTCACCAGCTATATAGAAGGTGACAAGCATAGTTTGGTCTTCTGTCATCATTTTACTCTTTCAATAATGTAATGCATGTATTAATCTCGCGCACTAATTTCGAGAATCTTCTATTTGCACTCTTCCTATCCTCTTCACTAAGAGCCAGTCCATTTGCTAATTTTAGATTATTGTACTTTGTTTCTAGTTCACGATATTGCTCTTCAAGCAGATCCATCTCTGCCATCAAAGCCTGAATACGGCTAATAAAGAGAGTATTTTCATCAGATATGACTTCACTTTGATGTAGTAGTCGTTTTACTTTATACTCTAGTTCATCGACAATTGATTTGTTTATTTGAGGCATATTGCAATCAGATAATAATTATCCTATGGCAAAATTAGACAATTGATCGGTAACTCAAAGTAAAAGTAGTAAAATAATGTGCTCATCGAGCCTCACATTCAAAGAACTATAGCCTTTTCTATATCCTTTCTGGCCTCCTCTCCACTTAGTATCTCAACTAGAGTGAGTGCAAAATTTACTGCCGAGCTCAGCGAACGAGAAGTCACAATATTACCCGAAACGACGCTACCTCTATCCTTTACCAATACAGCACCTTCTAGATGAGGTTCAAATCCAGGATAACAAGTTGCCTCACGATCATTAAGAATACCCATCTGCCCCAATATCATCGGAGCTGCACATATTGCAGCTACCACTCTATCTGCCTGATAGTGTCTATTAATCAATCCCTTTAGCATATCTGAACCATTAAGGTTCTTTGTCCCTGGCATACCACCCGGAAGTACGATCGCATCTACAAGAAGATGTTCCACTTCAGTTAGTATTCTATCAGCTATAACTATCAGGCCATGTGCACCTTTAACAGTTTTATCAGAACTAATAGATACCAACTCCACACTAATGTTAGCTCGTTTGAGTATATCGTAAACTGTAATAGCTTCTGTCTCCTCAAATCCCTCAGCAATAAAGATATAAGATCTCTTTTCACTCATAATTAGTATGTCTTAAACTGGTACTTAATCTCCCCCCTAGCATTCGTTGTAGAGTTTGCATCATCGAACGTCGCCGTTTTAGCAGCATTTACGGCTTTTTGTCGCAGAGTCTCCACACTTGCTGCAGCACCCCTCGATTTCGAAGCATTAATAGAGGCTTGTATTACTTTGCCTGAAGGATCAACAGTTATATTAACAACGATTTGACCCTCATAGTTACTCCTATCCTCAGGACGAGGAAGTTTACCTCTAATTCTTCTTCCATCAAGAGTCCAGCTATCCCCATTTCCACCAATACCCTGGGTTACACCTGTTTTAGAGTTACCATCTTGGCTTCCTTCTATGCCAGAAGCACCACCCTTTGAATCACCTTGAGAGGAGTCCGTTGCTTTAGCAAAAGCACCAGATGTTCTCTTGCTTATAGCCTCCGCTTTACTCTTCTCCTCAGCTATACGCCTCTCTTCAGCCTCGCGCAATTTACGCTCTTGCTCCTGTTTGGCATATTCTTCTCTTTTTAGCTTCTCGAGCTCCTGTTTTTGCTTCTCCGTTTCCTTCTTTTTCTTCTCAGCTAATGCAATAGATTCCTCATCAGGCTGAGAAACTATCTCCTCTTCAGCAGGTTGTTCAATCACTGGTTCCGGAGGAGACACATTCTCTTGTGGTGGAGTCTCCACCGAGAGCTCTTCAGTATATTTGACCTCTCCAGATGCCTCTATCTGATTTCCAAATATTACTTCAATGCCCTCCTCCTCTTGAGGAATATATCTACTCAAACCGCAGTAGAAAAGAATCAAAAGTATAAGCAAGTGTATGAGCAATGTTGCTATACCAGCAACAACTCTTTCGTTTTTTTTCTCCATACCATATTGCAAGGTTTATTTCTTTGGACGTGTAGCCAAGATCATCTTAAACTGATTCTCATTTGCTATGTTCAACATCTTAACTACCTCACTATAAGGTATAGTTTGATCTGCATAAAGAGCAACATACATCTCAGGCTCACGCTCCTTGACACTAATCAAGAATGGAGCAATCTCATCAAAAGTGACTTGTCTCTCCCTATCACCACCGAAAGCAACATAGTAATTCAACTCTGCATCAACTGTCAATCTAGTCAACGGTTTTGCTGAGGTCTGCTGTTTGCTTTGAGGTAGTAATACCTTTATTGCATTGGGGAATACCACAGTAGATGTCACCATGAAGAAGATTAGCAAAAGAAATATAACATCCGTCATGGAAGCCATACTAAATGTTGCTGTAATGCGATTTCTTCGTTTTAAAGCCATGTTTATATCTCCTTAATGGTATGTTTATTTTGCAGGTGTATTCAGTAGATCCATAAACTCCATAGTCTTTGTTTCCATCTTATTTACCACTCCATCAACCAATGCTACTAAATAGTTGTAAGCAAAAAGTGTGATAATACCAACAATCAGACCTGCAACAGTAGTTACCAAAGCTTGATAAATACCATCAGAGAGTAGAGAGATATCAGCATTATTTCCAGCATTTGCCATATCAAAAAAAGCCTGGATCATACCAGAAACAGTTCCCAAAAAACCAATCATAGGAGCACCCGCAGCTACTGTAGCCAATAGAGGGAATCCTTTTTCAAGTTTAGCAACCTCAATATTTCCAACATTCTCGATTGCTACCTGAACATCATTCATTGGTCTACCCAAACGTGATATACCTTTCTCGATCATTCTCGACGAAGGAGTATTCACTTGATGACACAATTTGATTGCAGCATCGAATTTTCCACCAAGAATATAATCCTTTATCTTCTGCATGAAGGTATCATCATCAGCCGCAGCTCTACGAATAATAATCCAACGCTCAAAGAATATATAAACAGAAAGAACTGAGAGTAAAGCAAGGGGTATCATAATCCAACCACCATTTAATGCCAACTCCACAAGGTTAATTTTAGCAACCTGCGCTGCATCTGTCAACACTGGCATCTGTGATGCCACATCCATAGCTCTCTCCTGCTGAATAGTTAATAGTAGGCTCATCTTATCTTTAATATTTATACTTTGTGGTTTTGAATTTTCAATTAATCACAATCTCTTTGGCTTCCTTATTTTAGAGCCTCTTTATATCTTTTAACCGTCTCCTCAAGTCCTAAGTAAAGAGCATCAGCAATCAATGCATGACCGATAGATACTTCATCACACCACGGTATCATCTGTTTGAAATATGCCAAATTCTCAAGACTTAGATCATGTCCTGCATTTAATCCCAACTCACACTCTTTAGCAACTTTCGCCGCCTCTAGATACTGCTTTATTGCCCCTTTAGGATCAACTGGAAACTCCAATGCATAAGGCTCTGTGTATAATTCTACTCTATCAGCCCCAGCTTTAGCTCCATACTCAACCATACGAGTAGAAGGATCAACGAATATTGAAGTTCTTATCCCATTAGAACGAAACTCCGTGGTTAACTCTCTAAGTAGATGGAGGTTTTTCTCTGTATTCCACCCATGATTAGAGGTCAATTGACCTGGAGCATCAGGAACAAGAGTTACTTGAGTTGGCTTTACACTAAGTACTAGTTCAATAAACTTTTTCTCAGGATAACCCTCAATGTTAAATTCAGTTGTCACGACTGGTTTCAATGCTAAAACATCAGCATATCTAATATGTCTCTCATCTGGACGAGGATGAACAGTAATACCCTCCGCACCAAACCTCTCACAATCGATAGCTACTTTAATTGGATCAGGCACATAACCCCCGCGCGAGTTACGCAAGGTTGCTATTTTATTTATATTTACACTTAACTTAGTCATTTTCTTTTTATTACACAATTTATCAAATTAGAATAGACCTCTTCTCCTTGCAAATATACAAGTTTCAGCCATATTTCTGCCAAAAAGTTGCATAACTTTAAAGCCAGTGCAACATAGTTGTTTGAAAAATTGACTTAATACTCCGTTATATCTTGTAGAACAACTCAAAATATTTATATTTGTAAACAAATCAAACAACACTAATTAATCTATGAAAACAATTACCACTAAAATGAGAAAAGAAGGAGGATGGAAATGTTGAGTAATTTTAACTTACTAGAAGTAACAAGTGCATTTATGGTTCTTTTTGCCATAATTGACATCACAGGCTGTTTACCTATCATTATCGGATTAAAGAATAGAGGAAAAGGATACAACCCAGAAATGGCATTTTTCTACTCACTTCTCTTCATGTTAGGATTTCTATACATTGGAGACGGTATATTAAAACTCTTTGGAGTAGACATTCACTCATTCGCAGTTGCTGGATCACTAATACTTTTCGTTATGGCAGCCGAGATGACTTTTGGTCACGAGATATTCAAGAATGACACACCCGACGGCCAATCTACAATGGTTCCTCTTGTTTTTCCTCTAATTGCAGGCGCAGGTGCTTTCACTGCACTATTATCCCTTCGTGCCGAATTCCACATTATCAATATCATTGCTGCAGTTGTTTTAAACCTTATTATTGTATATATCGTACTTAAAAAAGTAAACATAATTGAGCGCATACTAGGTAAAGGAGGCGTTTATATGCTTCGTAAATTCTTCGGAATCATCCTTCTGGCTATTTCCGTTAAACTATTCGTTTCAAACATTGCAACTATTGTCAAGCTATTTGGCGACGCAGCCTAAGGGATAAATTCAAGACAAAATATTATTTCATCTCATCGATCTGAAAAAAGTTCCATATAATGAAGTATCTACAATTTGACAAAACAGAACTAATCAACCTAGAACAATCACTTCATAAAGAGCTGTTAAGGACAAACAAATCTGGTGCTTATAGCTGTACTACAGTTGTAGACTGTAATACACGAAAGTATCATGGACTTTTGGTTGTTCCCATACCAGAGCTAGATGATGATAACCATGTTCTACTCTCATCACTCGATGAGACGGTCATTCAACATGGAGCTGAATTTAACTTAGGTCTACATAAATATAGCGATGAGAACTTCTCACCTAGAGGTCATAAGTATATTCGTGAGTTCAACTGCGATGCAGTCTCACGCACCACCTACCGTGTTGGAGGTATTATTCTCTCAAAAGAGAAGGTTTTCAGCTCACACGAGAACAGATTCCTTCTCAAGTACACACTTATCGACGCACACTCACCCACAACACTTCGACTCAAGCCATTCATGGCATTCCGAAGCGTGAAGATGCTGACAAATGAGAATAACGACGCAAACAAAGAGTACCTCTTGATTGACAACGGAATATGCACCTCTATGTATAGAGGATACCCTCTTTTGTATATGCAGTTAAGCAAAAAGAATGAATTTGTTTTCACTCCTGACTGGTACAGAGGCATTGAGTACCTAAAAGATCAAGAGAGAGGATTCTATGCAAAAGAAGATCTATACGTTCCTGGCTACTTTGAATTCCCAATAAAGAAAGGAGAAAGCATCTACTTCTCAGCCGGACTAAGCGAGACCAGCTCAAAAAATCTCAAAACACTTTGGGAATGGGAAGTTAAGAGCCGTACCCCTCGTACAGACTTCTACAACTGCTTAAAAACCGCTGCTCAGCAGTTCTATAACCGTCGTGACCACGAGAGTCTCTACATCATTGCTGGCTACCCATGGTTCAAGGTTAGAGCACGAGATCTATTTGTATCACTACCCGGAACCACCCTCTCCATAGGAGAAAAGAAGAACTTCTTTGAGATCATGAACACAGCCCAAAAAGCAATTTACAAGTTCATACTCGAGGCTAAACAAGACAAAGTCATCCAAGAGATAGAGCAACCAGACGTACTACTATGGGCCATTTGGTCGATCCAGCAGCTACACAAAGAGGATCCTAAAGCAGCAAAAGAGCACTACTCCACTCTTGTCTTTGACATTATCAAATACATAGAGCGAAACATACATAGCAATCTCCACCTAAGAGACAACAAGCTACTATCTTGTGAAGGCAAGCAGAAAGCCGTTTCGTGGATGAATGCTACCTCAGGAGGAGTTCCTATCGTTGCTAGAACAGGATACCTTGTAGAGGTAAATGCACTTTGGTACAATGCAATACTATTTGCGGCACATCTCTCCAAGGAGTTAGGACATGAGGATCAATACGATCAACTAAGCCGACTTGGGCAAATCGTAGGAGCAAACTTTGTTGCTAAGTTCAAAAACCAACACGGCTATCTCTTCGACTTCATAGATGAGAACACACCAAACTGGAATGTCAGACCCAATATGGTATTCGCTTTAGCACTAGACTACTCTCCACTAAACAAGCAAGAGAGAAAACAGTGCCTTGACTACATTACCCGTGAGCTGCTAACGCCAAAAGGGATACGCTCATTAAGCCCCAAAAGCTCAGGATACAACCCCCATTACGAGGGGCCTCAAGTACAAAGAGACTTCGCATACCATCAAGGCACCGCATGGCCTTGGCTTACAGGATTCTATCTTGAGGCATATCTTAAGATCTTCAAAGCCAGCGGCATCTCATTCGCTCATAGAGCACTTATTGGTTTCGAGGACGAGATGCGCAACCATTCCATTGGCACACTAGCAGAACTCTTCGATGGCAATCCACCATTCAAAGCAAGAGGAGCCATCTCATTCGCAATGAATGTTGCTGAGATATTAAGAATTAAAGTACTCATTAATCAATACGAAAGGGAGTATCAACTATGAAAGCCCTAATGTTTGGATGGGAGTTCCCACCACATATTCTCGGAGGACTAGGCACAGCTAGCTATGGCCTAACAAAAGGGATGACAGAGTGCGGAGACATGCAGATCACTTTTGTCATTCCAAAACCATGGGGAGATGAAGACAAAAGCTTTGCCAAGATCATTGGAGCAAACACCACTCCAGTGGCCTACAGAGATGTAACACCTGAGGAGATCAATCAATCTATTGGTAATATTATCACCCCAGAGAACTATTACAAACTTCGCGAGAACATCTATTCAGACTTCAACTACCTTCATCTTAATAAATTTGGATGCATAGAGTTCTCCGGACGATATCCCGACAACCTTCTAGAGGAGATAAACAACTACTCAATTGTAGCAGGCGTCATTGCAAGAGCAGAGCAGTTTGATGTAATACACTCACATGACTGGCTTACATACCCTGCTGGCATTCACGCAAAGCAGATCACAGGTAAACCACTTGTAATACACGTGCATGCAACAGACTTCGACAGAAGTCGTGGCAATGTTAACCCAAAGGTTTTCGCTATTGAGAAGGATGGGATGAACTACGCAGACCATATTATTACAGTTAGCAACCTAACACGCAAAACAGTAATTGAGAAGTATGGCGTTGACCCATCAAAGGTAACCACTGTACACAACGCCGTTGAACCAATAAGCAAGGAGATCGCTGCTATTGCACCACAAAGAAATAGCCAAGACAAGATAGTCACCTTTCTCGGACGCATCACCATGCAGAAAGGTCCAGAATACTTTGTTGAAGCAGCAGCCAAAGTACTTAAGCGAACAAGCAATGTTCGATTCGTCATGGCTGGCAGTGGCGATAAGATGGAGGAGATGATACGCCTAGCTGCAGATCGCAACATCGCCCACAAGTTTCACTTCACCGGATTCCTCAAAGGACTACAAGTATATGAGATGCTAAAATCAAGCGATGTATATATCATGCCTTCAGTATCCGAGCCATTTGGCATCTCACCACTTGAGGCAATGCAAGTAGGAGTACCATCCATTATCTCCAAACAATCAGGCTGTGCCGAAATCCTAAACAACGTCATAAAGACAGACTATTGGGATATAGACTCCATGGCAGACGCTATCTACTCTATCGTCACATACCCAGCTATGTATGAACATCTCAAGATTGAGGGCAAGAACGAAGTAGACCAAATATTGTGGACCAAGGCCGGAGCAAAAGTGATACAGATTTATAATAATGTCATCAACAAGTAATAAGAGATACACCAAATATGAAAACTATCTGCTTCTACTTTCAAATACACCAACCGTTCAGACTAAAGCGCTACCGCTTCTTCGACATTGGTAAAGACAATTACTACTACGACGATTTCAACAACGAGAGTATAGCTACACGCCTTGTGCACGAGAGCTACCTCCCTGCAATACATACAATCAAGGAGATGATCGAGAACTCCAACCGAGAGTTCAAAGTTGCCTTCTCCATCTCAGGTACAGCCATTGAACAGTTTGAGGTTAACGCACCTGAAGTTCTTGAAAACCTACAAAAACTTGCAGCAACAGGATGCGTAGAGTTTCTAGCCGAGACCTATGCACACTCTCTATCATCACTGATAGACCCAATAGAGTTTGAGCAACAAGTTCAAAAACATAGCAAAAAGATTGAAGCACTCTTTGCCCAGAAGCCAACCATCTTTAGAAATACTGAGTTAATCTATAGCGAAGAGATTGGAGAAATGGTTGCTAACATGGGCTTCAAAGGTATGCT
>JBOFEN010000023.1:0-2746 GCA_051648105.1 Bacteroidales bacterium | reverse complement strand
CAACAACTGTTCAGCTATGTTCAACTATCTATAACCATGGTAGCTCTGTAATATCGCAGATGCTTATATGTCTTGAGGAGTGGATGAAGGGCAAAGGGTATAATAAACTCTCTGACTTTAGAGGGCAGCTTTCATATGGTGATATCAAAGATACTACTTTTTATGAGCGCACTCAGTTTATGAAATACTTTACAAACAGAAAGGTATAACTTTATATCTTACTTTTAGAGGTAGATGCTTAGTCTAATATCAACTAATAGAGTTGATAATAGACCAAGTATTCTACCTCTTTGTTCTATTAACCACTAAATCAATACTATGAATATAATCTTGCCTCAAAGTAGAGTACCACTACCAAATAGTGCCCTCGAGGGATATAACTCTATTGTAGTTGTTGGAGCCAATGGTTCGGGTAAGAGCCGTTTTGGTAATGAGCTTGTTCGACTCAATAGTAACGCCACAATGCTATCTCTTCTTCAAGCATTCTCCTCAATTGATAAGTTGGTCGAGTCTCTTATGGCGGAGGAGATAAGGGTTGCACTTGAGTATAAAGAGAGTTCAAGGAGGTCGCCACACTGTACTGGATCTAGAGAGACTAAGCTAGATAAGATACGTGAGATCTGGACAAGACTATTGCCCTATACCACACTTGTTGTTGAGGACTCAAGGCTAAAGCTCAATCCATCTCAAGATTCAACAGACTCTTTGAGTTATGAGATATCTCATATGAGTGAGGGTGAGAAGATAATATTCTATCTGCTTGGGGTGACACTTACCGCTCCTGAAAATTCCATTATTGTGGTTGATGAGCCAGAGCTTCACCTTGGTCGTACTCTCCTTTCTCAGGTTTGGGATGAGATAGAGCGGTGTCGTCCAGACTCAATGTTCGTGTATCTAACTCATGATATATCCTTTACCTCGTCTAGATCAAATAGCCGAAAGATCTGGATCAAATCAATTAACTCATCATCTCTTGCTTGGGATTATGGAGTGATAGACACCATAGATACCTTTCCCGAAGAGATATATCTGGAGATGTTAGGTAGTCGAAAGCCTATCCTATTTATTGAGGGTACTGATAAGTTCAGCATTGACAGTAAGCTTTATCCCCTTATCTTTCCCGACTTTACTGTTAAGCCTCTTGGTAGTTGCACCAAGGTGATAGATACAACTAAGGCCTTCGCAGAGCAGAGGCGCTTCCATCTCCTTGATTCATATGGTATTGTTGATAGAGATCGCAGAACAGATAGTGAGGTTGACTCACTTAGGCGAAAGAATATATTTGTTCCTGATGTTGCAGAGGTTGAGAATCTTTTGATGATGGAGCCTGTTATTCGAGCCGTTGCTAGACGTATGTTATACGATGAGAATGCTATTTTCGCTGAGATAAAAAGGAATGTAGTTCAGCTCTTTCACGAGGAGATAGAGTATCAAGCTCTTCTTCACACTCGTCATCAAGTTAGGCGAAAGATTGAGTTGATGATAGATAGGAGAGTAGAAAGCATTGATGAGCTCTCTCTTCACATTAGTACACTAACGGATGGCTTGGATACTACATCTATGTGGAGCTCAATCTGTGAGCAATTCGCTGTTTATGTAGCCAATGAGGATTATAACTCAATACTCCGCGTATACAACCAAAAAGGTATGATGTCACGCAGCAGGCTATTCCAACTTTGTGGTTTTAGTAACAAAGATCGTTATCTAAATTATATACTATCACTGCTCAAGGAGAATAAGTTGGAGTCAGATCAGATTAGAATAGCAATCAAAACATCACTCGGAGTACTATAAAAAAGAATATTTTTCTAACCAAATGCTCTAAATGGTGCCTACCATTGGGAATATTGATTATTTTTGTCCATAAATAATAGCTACGGATGATTACAAAAATTATTGACGAACATAAGATACAACAAGCTAAAAGGTTAATTGAGAAGTACGACAAAGTTGTAATTCTAACTCATACCTCACCAGATGGTGATGCCATAGGCTCATCCCTTGGTATGTACCACTTTCTTCTTGAGCAGGATAAAGATGTACAAGTGATTGTTCCTGATGAGATAGCCTCTAACCTTCTATGGATGAAAGGTGCTCACGACATACTTGTATTTGATAAGAATGAGTCTTTAGCTCAAGAGTGTATAGATGCTTCGGAGCTAATCATTTGCTTAGACTTTAATGGTCCAGCTCGTTTGGGTAAGATGCAGCATCTGCTTCAAACAGCCAAATCGAAGATCCTTCTTATTGATCATCACGAGAACCCTGAGATGGAAGCTGATGCTCTTATCTCATATCCAAAGATGAGCTCAACAGGAGAGATGGTATTCCGTGTAATTTGCCGAATGGGATACTTTGAAGATATCAATAGAGACTCTGCTGAGGCTATTTACACAGCTATGATGACTGATACGGGTAACTTCTCGTACAATGCAAACTCACCAGAACTTTACTATATTATTGCTGAGTTACTTAAAAAGGGTGTGAACAAGGAGCAGATACATAGGAATATATTCCACAACCAAAGCGAGAGTCGTCTACGTCTAAACAGCTATGCAATAGCAAACAATATGGAGCTATTCCCAGAGCTTAGAGCTGCTGTGATAACGCTCACACTTGAGGAGATGCAGCGACATAACTACCAGAAAGGGGATGTGGATGGGCTTGTGAATGTTCCTCTTACTATTAAGGGTATAGACTGTGTTGCTCTTTTTAAAGAGGATGTAGGAAAGGTTAAGATCTCTCT
>JBOFEN010000022.1:0-2383 GCA_051648105.1 Bacteroidales bacterium | reverse complement strand
TATAATCCAAGCTCTTTGATTATAAATATATTATCACTACATTTGCACATTATCATTTGCGTTTGATAATGTGCATTAAATCTGATAATTTAAGATATGGAGAGATTAAAAGAGTATATTAGTGATATTTTAGGCTTTGATATACCTATCTTGCCCTTAGATATTGAAATTAAGAATCATCTTCCTTTGATGATTACTTCGTTGTATAGCCCTTTCGTTTCTAAAGTACTCGAAAGAGATATTTGTGTTTTAGAGTACTTGGGAGATATTGATATGCCCATTGGGCAAATAGAGAAACATAAAATGATTATTGGGCAAATTATTGATATGCCTATAGTTTTTGTTTTTCATAAAGTTGCCTCATACAACATAAAACGATACATCAGCAAACGTCTGAATTTTATCATACCTCAAAAACAATTGTTCATTCCTGAACTTTTGATGGATTTGCGAAAAGCAACAGTTGCTGATAAACAGCCCGTACTGGAGCTCTCACCAAATGCTCAATTTATTCTATTCTATCACCTCCAAAAAGAAAGTTTGAATGGACTTAGCATAAAGCAAGTAGCAGAGTTATTAGCAAACTCATACCTAAAGGTAAATAGAGGAATAAATATTTTGAAAGATTTAGGTATTTGTATGCTAACTGGCAGCAAAGAGAAAATAATCACCTTTAATAGTGATAAAAGGAGAGTTTGGGATAACGCCTTGAAGTTTCTAATTAATCCTATTCAAAAGGAGCTTTTTACTGATGAAAATCTGAGTTACCTTAGGAGTAATATTAATGCCCTCTCACACTATACAATGCTTAGCGATGATAGCAAGGAATATTATGCAGTAAGCAAGGAAGAACTCAATAGGATGGATATTGCCATTGATTCTAAATATGGAGAGAATAGTATTGAGGTTTGGAAGTATGACCCCATACCTCTTTCAAATGGTGGCTATGTGGATAAATTATCTCTATACGCTTCACTTAAAGAAGAACAAGACGAGAGAGTACAAATTGAGTTGAAGAACCTAATTGATGAAATAAAATGGTAAAAGGAATTGATACATTTAAGAGATATTTTGAGGGGTTTGATAATAGTTATATAATCATTGGTGGTTCAGCGTGCGACATTATAGAGAGCGAATTTGGACAGAATCCACGAGCTACTAAAGATATAGACATTATACTCATTATCGAGGCTCTCGATAATGAGTTTGTTGCACGATTTTGGCAGTTTGTTAAAGATGGTGCTTATATCACAAGAGAAAGAGGAAACGGCAAAAGCGAGTTCTTTCGGTTCATGAAGCCAGAGGCGAGTAGTTTCCCTTTTCAGATAGAGTTATTCGCTAGAAAACCTGAGATGATAACTATCCCTGAAGACTCAAAGCTAACCCCAATCCCAACGGATGAAGACCTTTCTAGTCTCTCTGCAATATTAATGAATGATGACTACTACAATTTTACAATCGAACATAGTCGCATGGCAGATGGAGTTCGGATAGCTAATGTAGAGAGCCTTATTTGCCTAAAAGCGAAAGCATATCTTGATTTGACTGAACGTAAAGATGGTGGAGAAAGAATCGACAACAACAACATAAAAAAACATCTCAATGATATTTTTAGGCTATCATTAACCCTTACTGGTGCAAATCGTTTTACCATACCTAACGAAATAAGGGATGAGATGGTTGTTTTTTGCGAAAAGGCATTAACAAATCTTCCAGACAGAAACTTATTTAAAGCAGCAGGGGCAGGGGAAATTGACTCTAAGCAGGTTTTGGATTTGCTCAAAACTACTTTTGAAATCAAATAGCAATGACTATACTCAATTATAGTAAATACGATTCATTATGCGTTTGCGGTGATATTCACGGAGAATTCCGAACATTAATGTTCAACATTAAAAGACTTGGAGTTTGCAATTCTGTGATTATAGTTGCTGGCGATTGCGGTATTGGCTTTGAGAAGGAGGATCACTGCCCCCAATTGTACAGCAAGCTCTCTAAGACACTTGAGGCAACCAATACCATTATATTATTGGTTCGGGGCAATCACGATGACCCTGCCTATTTTGATGGAGAGAGAATTGACTTTGAGCGAATTAAGTGCATACCCGATTACTCGGTAGTCTGCGCTGCCAATAGAAAAGTTCTTTGTATTGGCGGAGCGGTTTCTATAGACAGAAAGCATCGTAAAGATAAAATGTGGATAGATCAGCTCAAGAATGGAAAAGTTCGGCCCCTCTACTGGGAGGATGAAGCAGTGGTTTTTAATGTTCAGAGGTTGAACGAACTTCGTAATATTTCAATAGACTCTGTAATAACACACACTTGCCCATCTTTTTGTCATCCTGTTTCAAAAGCAGGAATTGAAAATTGGCTACTACAAGAT
>JBOFEN010000021.1:0-11200 GCA_051648105.1 Bacteroidales bacterium | reverse complement strand
AAGAGGGTCGCAGTTGGGAGAGTGGTATGCAGGAGCGTCCTTGGCTGTACCAAACGCCTGAGCAGATCCTTGTTAAGGCCTCTAATGGTGCTTCTGACTTTGGTAACAAGTTCGGACAACCTCTAATCTGTGGTTCATTATTGACCTTCGAACATGAGGAGAACAACAAGAAGTCTGCTTTCGACAAGGTGATTATGCTTGCGGGTGGTGTTGGTTATGGTACTCTTCGCGATGCTCTTAAAGGTGAGCCAGTTGCTGGTGACAAAGTGGTAGTAATGGGTGGTGACAACTATCGCATCGGTATGGGTGGTAGTGCTGTATCATCTGTAGACACAGGCCACTATGCAAACGCAGTTGAGCTTAATGCTGTTCAGCGTGCAAACCCTGAGATGCAGAAGCGTGCAGCTAACGTTATCAGAGCTTTAGCTGAGTCTGATCGCAACCCTATCGTCTCTATCCACGACCACGGTGCTGGTGGTCACCTTAACTCTCTTTCGGAACTTGTTGAAACAACTGGTGGTCGCATTGAGATGGATAAACTACCTGTTGGTGACCCTACTCTATCTGCTAAGGAGATAGTAGGTAATGAGTCACAAGAGCGTATGGGTATGCTTATCAAAGAGGAGGATATCGCAATGGTTCAGCGCATTGCTGATCGTGAGCGTGCTCCTATGTACGTTGTTGGTGAGACAACTGGCGATATGAAGTTCGTATTTGAAGAGCCAAACGGAGAGTGTCCAATCAACTTGGATCTTGAAGATATGTTTGGTAATTCACCTAAGACATATATGCACGACTCAACTATTAACGAAGAGTTCGTTGATGCTGAGTATAATGTAAACAACCTTGATCAATACTTGAGCAACGTTCTTCAACTTGAGGCTGTTGCTTGTAAGGATTGGTTGACAAATAAAGTAGACCGTTCGGTAACAGGTAAGATCGCAAGACAGCAGTGCCAAGGGGAAATTCAACTTCCTCTAAGTGACTGTGGTGTTGTGGCTCTTGACTACAGAGGAGAGGCTGGTATTGCAACATCTATTGGTCATGCACCTCAGGCAGCAATGGCTGATCCTGCTGCTGGTTCGGTTCTTGCAATTGCAGAATCACTAACCAACATCGTTTGGGCTCCACTAAAAGATGGTATCCAAGGCATCTCTCTATCAGCAAACTGGATGTGGCCATGCCGCAACGAGGGTGAAGATGCTCGTCTTTACAAAGCTGTTGAGGCTTGCTCTGACTTCGCTTGCGAATTGGGAATCAATATTCCAACAGGGAAAGACTCACTTTCGATGACTCAAAAGTACAACGACGAGAAGGTATTCTCACCTGGTACTGTGATCATCTCTGCTGGTGGTGAAGTATCTGATGTTAAAAAGGTTGTTTCTCCGGTTGTTGTAAATGATCCGAAAAGCTCTATCTTCTATATCGACTTCTCATTCGACAGCTTCAAACTAGGTGGTTCAGCCTTTGCTCAAACGTTGAACAAAATAGGAAGTGACGTGCCTACAGTTACTGATAGTGAATATTTCCGCGAGGCGTTCACTGCTGTACAGGATCTTATCAATGAGAATATTGTACTAGCAGGTCACGATATCTCGGCTGGTGGTATGATCACTGCCCTTCTTGAGATGTGTTTCTCAAACACTAAGGGTGGTATGGAGATCAACTTCAACCAACTAGCTGAAGAGGATCTAATCAAGATACTGTTCGCAGAAAACCCTGGGGTTATCATGCAGGTTAAAGATAGTGCACGCGTAGAGTCTCTTCTTCAGAAGCGTGGTATTGCTTATCTTAACATCGGTAAGCCATCTGCTGAGCGCACTATCACTGTTGTTAAAGACAACACTACAAAAGTGTTTGACATAGATGCTCTTCGCGATGTATGGTTCAAGTCGTCTTACCTTCTTGATCGCAAGCAGAGCACTGAGACTCTAGCTAAACTTCGCTACGAAAACTACAAACAACAACCTATCGAGTACAACGTTGGTGAGAGATTCAATGGTAAACTTAGTGCATACGGCATCTCACCTGAGCGTCGCGAAAAGAGTGGCATTCGTGCTGCAATCATCCGCGAGAAGGGTGTAAACGGCGATCGCGAAATGGCTTACTCTCTTTACCTTGCTGGTTTCGATGTAAAGGATGTACACATGACTGACTTGACTAGTGGTCGCGAGACACTGGAGGATGTTAACATGATCGTATATTGCGGAGGTTTCTCTAACTCTGACGTTATGGGTTCTGCAAAAGGATGGGCCGGAGGATTCCTTTGGAATGAGCGCGCGAAAGCTGCTCTTGACAAATTCTACGCACGTCCTGACACTTTGAGCTTGGGTATTTGCAATGGTTGCCAGTTGATGGTTGAACTTGGACTTCTTTACCCAGAGCACAAGGATATGCCTAAGATGAGACACAACGATTCGCACAAGTTTGAGTCTCAATTCCTTGGACTAACAATCCCTGAAAACAACTCAGTGATGTTCGGTTCCCTATCAGGAATGAAGCTAGGTGTATGGGTCGCTCACGGAGAAGGTAAGTTTGAACTACCTCAAGAGTTGTCATCATACAACGTCATCGCACAATATAACTACGACAGCTACCCTGCCAACCCTAACGGTTCGCCTTCTGCTGTTGCTGGTCTATGTTCTAAAGATGGTCGTCACCTTGCTATGATGCCTCACTTGGAGCGTTCTATCTTCCCTTGGCAGTGTGGATTCTATCCTAACGAGCGCAAAAACAACGACCAAGTAACACCTTGGATCGAAGCCTTTGTTAATGCTCGCAAGTGGGTTGAGTCACACAAATAAGAGTAACAGAATAACACTATACAAGAGAGTCTTTCGGGGAGTTATCCCTGAGAGACTCTCTTTTCTTATAGATATCTCAGAGCTTAAAGATCCATTTAATGGAGTAAGAGAAGATAGTTACTTAAAAACAGCTACATTTGCACAATAAAAGGTATAGTAAAGGTTAGAATATGAATCAGGGTGATAGATGTCTAGAGGCTAGATATATTGATATATTTGCCTCGTTCTTAAAGATTGGAGCCTTCACCATTGGTGGTGGATGGGCTATGGTGCCTATAATTGAGCACGAGATGGTTGAGAAAAAAGGGTGGATAGAGAAAGAGGAGTTTGTGGATCTTCTTGCCATTGCACAGACTGCCCCTGGGCTGATTGCTGCAAACATATCCATTGTAGTTGGATATAGACTTCGTGGCACAACAGGTAGCCTTGTGGCTGTACTGGGATCCATACTACCCTCCTTTACTATAATACTTACTGTAGTAATGTTTCTTAGTGGATACAGAGATTTACCCGCAGTGGAAAAGGTACTCAAAGGGATCAGACCAGCCGTGGTTGCACTGATTGCCGTACCTGTTATCACCACAGCACGAGCAGCAAAGGTCACTTGGCACACCTCCTGGATACCAATACTCTTTGCCCTCTCACTTACATTCCTATCTATGTCCCCTATCTATGTGATCATTGTTGCCTCAATTGGTGGTATAGCCTATATGCTATGGAAAGGAGGTGTCAAATGATGATCTACTTAACACTCTTTTGGACCTACTTCAAGATAGGACTATTTGGTTTCGGTGGTGGATATGCAATCCTCTCTCTCATTGAGCACGAGGTGGTATCTGTTCATCAATGGGTTTCAACGGAGGAGTTCACTGATATTGTAGCCATATCGCAAATGACTCCTGGCCCTATAGGGATCAACAGTGCAACCTATATAGGATACACTGTTACAGGCAGCGTTTGGGGATCATTCATTGCCACATTCGCAACAATACTTCCATCATTCATCATCTCACTACTGATAGCTAGATTCTACTTCCGCTTTCGCAAGAATCGCTGGCTCGAGGGTGCTTTCTCTGGCATACGTCCAGCAGCAGTAGGACTCATAGCCGCCGCTACCCTATCACTGATGAACGACTATAACTTCATCGATTGGATCAGCTACCTAATATTTGCTATAAGCTTTATTGGAGTATACACAAAGAGAATTAGTCCCATTGTGATGATTGCCCTTGCTGGAGGAGCAGGGTATCTACTTTACTAATAAGGAATCGAAAAGAAAGATTATAAAAAAGCGTATGGCTCAACCTAATTAGGTTGAGCCATACGCTTTTTTATAATATAACTCTATTCAAAATAGAGAGTAAACACCAACATACGTGCCTCAATCTTGTCCAGGCCTCTCGTATAACGTTCATAGTCGCTATTGGTAAGATCAGGACGATTCTTCTCTAACACATTACTAAGCCCCAAACAGAACTTAAACTCTGGTATCAACTTAAAGTATTGAAAGTAGAACTCAAAGCCAGCACCAAACTCCAAGAAAGTGTTCATAGGTTTAAGCAAAAGCTCTTGATCCTTCTTACGAGTCAAATCAAACCCCAAGCTCAAACCTGTCACTAAGTAGGGGCGCATATTATTAAGCCTGCGACCAGCGTACTTAACGTTGAAAGGCACCATCAAGTAGGTAGATCTTATATCTTGAGTCTCCACCACAACGCTTGTTAGCCTATCAATAAACTCAACATTCTTGCTCCCAAAGTGGATAGTTGGTGAGATACGAAAGCTGAAGTGGTCACTCATCCTCAAATTAGTCAGCAACCCCACACTAAAACCTGGAGAAAAACCAGGCTGCTCTACATATATAGCATCAGCATCTCCATTAATAGCTGGCGCATGAGTGAAACTCAAATCCTGAGTATGCAACCCAACAAGAAAGCCAAAATTATACCACCTCTGATCAACATATGGCTGATTCATAGGCTTATATTGCTGCGCCTGCAATGATATAGCAGAGAGCAAAAGCAGAGCTAGAGATATAAGTTTTTTCACTTTAAACAATATTATAGGCCCAACAAGCTACAAAGCCATTATTCATAGGGTTGTTATATAGTAACAAAAGTAATATTTTGGTCAAAATAATCACAATAATCATCAGATATTAAATAAAACCACTATATTTGTCGCACACAATTAGTACTAATCTATAAACTTACTACAAATGGCTTACGTAATTTCTGATGACTGCATCGCTTGCGGTTCATGTATCGATGAGTGTCCAGTAGAGGCAATCTCTGAGGGCGATATCTACAAAATCGACGCTGACGTATGTACAGACTGTGGCACTTGTGCTGATGTTTGTCCAACAAGCGCAATCAGCCCTGCATAGTTCATTTTAGCAGAGCAATAAAAGCAAGAATAAGATAGGGAGAAGAGTCCAATGACTCTTCTCCCTATCTCTTTATTATAGCACCACAAACAATGGATTCCATATAATAATAGAATCCGCCATCCATGACCCAAGAGTCACAAATAGCGGATACTACAGCGTTAGAATCTAATATAAGAGATTAGTTCAAATCACTACGATAAATTGATTTACCATCTTGATTAACAAAGATTACACTTAGCTTATCGCTGTTTGCCGATACGATAGTGAAACCTGCATCTGAACTATGAAACTTAGTTCCATCGCCCGACATTGATGGGCGCGATAGAGACGCTGATGAGTTAACATAGTAGTTAACCTTCGAGCTCTCTGGTTTGATGTGTTGGAAGTTGTGGATATGCCCAGCTAGATAAGCATTCACACCATATTTCTGCATCAAAGGATCAACCAAAGCCAACAGATCTTCAGACCCGCCATGCTTTTTGTCGTGAGAATAGATAGGATGGTGACCAACAACTATCTTCCACTTCTCAGTTGAGCTCTGCAATACACTGTCCAACCAAGCAATTTGACGACTATTGTCTGCCAACTGCACATCTGGATACTTCTCTTTTGACTTCTGATACTTCTTCATTAGAGGCGTTGTGTCGATCATGATCACACGAAGATCAGTCGAGTCATTCACCTCAGAACTAAAAGTATAATAGCGAGATGGCGCATTCCATCTACGGCTAATTGCCGAGTAGTCAAGAACAGCTTGAGTATTACCCCTATATTCGTGATTACCACATATAGCATACCAGTCAATCATCAACTCTGGATGAGAGTAGATTGTCTCGTAGTTAGTCATCCAAAGCGGATCCTGAGTACTACGCACACCCTCAAAATGGTGAGTATCACCTGCTGCCAAGATATACTCCGGCGAAACCACATCAGCCATTTCACCCATCAAATGAGCTATAGGCTTCTGAAGATAATAGCCATTGCGCCCAAGATCAGAAACGACATATAGGTTGAAGTTATCCTCAATAGAGGCAATCTGAGAGTCAATAACTAAAGGTTTCTCCTTCTCTGTTGATACTTTCTGAGTGCAAGCCACCACCATTAGAGCTGCAGCCGCAGTACAAAGTACCTTAATGTTCAAAAATGAATTCATCTAATCCTATTATTTATTAATTCTGACCATAAGCGCCACAATAGTTTGCTGGTGCTGGAGATCTGTAAGTAGTTCCATTTACTGTGATTCCACTTGTCGAGAAGTGAGGAGTCACGCCTGAAGCTGAACCAGCACTCAAAGCCGGAGAGCCTGAATTAAGCATGAAGTTCCATGAGCTACTGAAGCTTGTAGAAACTACGCTATTGCTTAGATCATAGTTTGCAAACATTGGGTTGTTATCACCTACAACAGCAGACAAGATATCGCTGCTTGAACCCAATACCCCATCAGACTCGCTTGGTTGGTAACCCGCTACATCCTCATGACCATAGTAGTAGTTATTACCAAATGTAGAGCTTGCATCCTGCGGATCCTTAGTTGAGGTTTTAAGACCAAAACGGCAGTTTACGATAAGGTTATTAAAGATATCAGCCTTCACACCCTTCTCAATCCAGATAGATCCACCCTTCACATCAGGACGTCTCCATCCGTTGTTGATCAACGTATTGTTATAACCCTTGATGTGAGCCTGCACTGGGCGGTCACCAGAGTTAGATAGTTTCAATGAGTTTGTGTTTGGGCTATAAAGCAAGTTGTAGCAAATATCAGCTTTAGTACCTGACTTATAGTTGATGGCGTCACCACCACTTTGACCAACACTAAAGAACTGGTTGTAAGCAACGATAGAGTTTCCTCCCTCGATATACATCCCATCCTCACCAAGGTTGCGGAAGATAGAGTTCATGATCACCATGCGACCATTAAGGTTCACAAAGTTGATTGCAGGTACACCCTCACCAGCTTCCCCTTTGAAAAGACCCTGCTTCACAGAGGCAGACTCCTCAGTGGTGATTGCTCCAGCATATTCAAAAATAGTATGCTCTACCAATAGCTCCTCACACTTGTCCGATGCGATAACACCACCCCAGAAACGAGCAAATCTGTTAGACTCCGTACGCAACTCCTCAGGCACAGTGATAGTAATTGGATTTGACTCCGTACCCTTAAAGTAAATATTACCATGAACGATTATCTCAGGACGGATAGTCGTATCATTCATCACAATAGTCACACCCTCTTCAATTGTTAGGCTCTTACCCTCAGGCACAATCAGGTGATTCTGCACAATCTGAAGAGAACCCTTCTCCCATACACCCTCTACATTACCAGATACCTCGTTAGATGAACCACCAGGAGTGATAGTTGACGATTCGTCGCCACAAGAAGTTAACGTTGCTGCAAAAGCTGCCGCAATGAGTAGTTGATTGAATTTCATTGTCTTTTTGTAAGTAAGTGAATTATTTATTATTCTGATTAAAGCTTATATCTAAACCCTACCATGAGGTTTGGGTTATAAACATCCCGGCGAATAAGCGTGCTCTTAGATCTCGACCAAGAGATCGGCGCATCATCATTCTTTGGGTTTACATTCTTCACATATAGTTCGCGCGGTGAGTTAAGCAAGTTTGAAGCTTTGCCGAATATCGAAAGCCCAATCTTATGAAAGCTCTTCTCAAGCGAAGCATCCAGCTGAACCACTCCACGCTCCCAAACATCATTGTTCAAAAACTGAGAGACAGTATGTATTCTATCACCAGTATAAGAAGCTGCAATCTGAGCATCCCATCCAAACTTCGTATCCTTAAGAAGCAGCGACAGGTTTGCCACATGCTCCGATTGTCCAGCCATTGGGCGAGTCTGATCAACATATGAAGGAACCATATTACCGCCCTCCTGCACCCGGATCATCTTCTGCGTTGTAATAGCAGAACGAGTGTATGTATAGTTGGCCTTGAAACCTATGAATCGGAAAAACTTAGTCACGTCCAGCTCCACACCGAAGTTGTTTGCAGTTCCGAAGTTGCCTGGCGCATAGTATAGTGTACCGTGGTTATCACCCGTTTGCAAGACATACTCAATTGGATCCTTGATCTTCTTATAGAAAACCCCAATCATATATTGATCCGTCACATTGGGAAACTGCTCATATCTAAAGTCAAAGTTATCCGATACAGCAGACTTAAGGTCTGGGTTACCACGCTCTTGATACTCCTCATTAGTAATCTTGTAAGGAACAATCTCAAAGAAACCAGGTCTGTTGAGTGATCTATAATAAGAAGCCCTAAAGTTACTATTCTTGAGAAGCGTCAACTTTGTATGTATACTAGGCAGAAGAGTCAGATATCTCTGTTCGCCATCTGGGCGAAGTTCACCCGCTGGAAAGATCAGTTCATAACCCTGAATCGTGTTCTCTGCACGCAGACCACCATTAATCTCACCCCATTTAGAGCTATATATCAGCTGTGCATAACCCGCCGCTATCTGCTCCGAGGCATTATATGTTGAGGCAGTAGCCACACTCCCCTTTGGATTATATACCTTCCATGTGATATCTGAGTAGTTCATAAAGTCCTGCCCCCACAAGTCCGGTTGACTATTGACCGTTTCTAGGCGATAGTTGTTATAGAAGTTACTTCTATCCTTGTTTCTATATAGAGCACCTGCCTGAAGCTTAAAAGGCACATCCGCAATCTTCAACTTATAACCAAGGGCAACACTTGCCGAAAAGTCACGGTCATCATTGCGCTCCCAACGTCTCTCCTGAGGATTGATATAAGTAGGAGTCTCCACGAAATTCACTCTGGCACCCTTCATAGAGAAGGTAGCTTGATCCGGACGCTCATTGTCGGCCTTGGAGTATGCCACTGACCAGTCAATTGAGAGCTTGCTAGCTGAGAGCAAACTATGCGAACCCTGAAGCGTCGAATTTAGAATATGCTGTTGAGTTCTTCTTGTCCTAGTCTCAAACTCAAGATTGGCATTACCCTGCTCAGGGTTGTAACCATTTGAGAGGTTAGTCTTCTTAAGGTCGCGAGTCTGCCTTGAGTCCATCGACAGGTATGCATTGTACCACGAGAGAGTGTGGCCAGGAGCCAAGCGATAGTCTATCTTAGCGTGAATACCATATCGAATCATATTCTCCGAGAACTGACGCTCTTGAAGCGAGGTCAAAGTCGTTGTTGTCTCAACGCCCGTCACCGTATGGTCGTAGTTCGACGAGTTACTCCCTCTGTTCGTATTCATATAACTAGCGGCAAGAATCACCCCTAGTTTGCGATCAAAAAAGCGATTACCAACCGAAATACCACCAATAAGATCTGGCATAGGCCTTTTACTTGTGTAGTCACCTCGCTGATTAGCAAAGTCAGACGATGTAGCCATATAATCCTTTCCATTACTCTCATAAGGCGAGCTCTTGTGTAGAGCTGAGGCATTGAAGCCCATGAAATCCCTATCTGCAAAGAGCATAGAGTATCCACTCGAGAGGTTGGCCTCTAACCTGAAAGCCTCTGGCGCACTCTTCATCACCATATTCACCGCACCACCTATGGCATCACCCTCAAGATCTGCGGTGAGCGACTTTGTCACCTCAAGCCTATCTAGAAGTTCCGATGGAAATAGATCCAATGGAAGGTATCTATGTTTATTGTCTGGACTTGGTATCTTCACTCCATTGACTGTGGTGTAGTTATATCTCTTATCCATCCCCCTTAGGATGGCATATTGTCCTTCTCCACTAGCCGAACGTTCGACAGTAACACCCGATATGCGCTGCAAGACATTTGCCACTGTTAAGTCTGGCGACACTTGAATGGCTTTTGCACCAATAGCATTTACCACTCGCGAAGAGTTACGCTCAAGCATCCTTGCACTAACCTCACTCGTCTTGTCAGTAGAAGCAGTTATCACCACTCCCTCAAGAGAATGACTCTCCTCAACCAAACTAAACTTAAAAACCTCTGATGATCTATTAGAGGATATGGTGAATGTGTGGCTCTGTGGCTCATAGCCAATGTAGCGACAGATCACCTGATAGCGTCCAGCAGGTAGATCCTTGAAGTTAAATGTCCCATCCAATCCTGTAATCGTACCCCTATCGGTGTCTACAATCTGTAGGGTGGCTCCAATAAGAACCTCCCCTGTGTGACTCTCCACAACAGTACCTTTGAACTGCGAAGCCTCTGCCATAAGGCATGCAAGAGCTAAGAGTAGCGTAAATAAGTAAAATCTAATTGTCATATTTTGATATTGTTTCCATGGGCAAAAGTATGGGTAGATTATTTCAAATCAATTTCATTAATTTTACAATACAGAGACACTAATAACCTCAATCTTTAGTCATATTAG
The DNA here is from genome assembly GCA_051648105.1 of Bacteroidales bacterium. GTDB lineage: Bacteria > Bacteroidota > Bacteroidia > Bacteroidales > UBA7332 > UBA7332. The sequence goes on along the minus strand of JBOFEN010000021.1, from coordinate 666 downwards.
ATAAATTTAGCATACACGGGATCAACACAGCCCTACTACCCAACTCGATAGGCTATATCAAATAGATATTACAACGGTTAAAATTATATCAAAATATTAGTTCTGATTTACTACTCCTTCAGAGTGTAAGCTCTGTTGATAGTGCCTATTTGGAGGTATATCTAAGCCATTTCGGGGGTTGGCATAGGGCAAAAATGAGTTTCATTGACTATTTTCACCTTTTTCGCTGTGAGTTGAATATTAAAACGCTGAGGAAAAAGGGGCAAAACCCTAAGGCTTATTACCCTTTTCCCTCAGCGTTTTTAATGAAAACTCAAAGAGCTTTATATTAAAGGCTCACTTTTGATGTGATTTTCATAAAGCGATAATGACCAAAGCTCCAACCCAACCCATAATACACTCACAAACAAACACTTACGCTCAAACCAAGTTAAACCCTCTAGATTGGCATATTTTCACCTCATCTTGTTAGGGATTAGATATAGGCTGCTCAGCGGCAGTTTGGGCTCACCCGATAAACCATGGGGACTAAGCATACAGCTTAGTGAGTCTAAAAAGGAAGAACTTTACATCAACAACCCCTCTTAGGCTTGCTCTAAAAGCTTTAATTTTAGCATTAAAAGACTCTGCAAATGCGTTTGTTGCTCTATTGACAAAGAAGTTTAG
>JBOFEN010000020.1:0-10827 GCA_051648105.1 Bacteroidales bacterium | reverse complement strand
GCTTTGATTAGTGTGGCACCGCTCTCCTCGCCAGCATATAGTACACCCATTGTGCTTACGATAAGCTCCTTTCCAGCTACCCCGCAGAGTAGTGATGAGCTTAGTTTCCAGTTGAATCCAAGTGGGGCAACAGCAGGTTCGATTGCCTTACCTATTCGTCCTATATATGAGTTTTCGGCTAGATTACGTTGGTAATCCCCTCGTAGCATGTGTGTAATGCTATCTCTTGTTGTCTCAAATATCTGGCTATTCTCAGGATTGTTATTAATTAGTTCGTTATATCTGTTCTCAACTTCTGCTATCTTCTCATTTGTAGCTTGTTCAGCTACATGATCTTTCGGGAAGTAACCGAGGAACCAAGTGAGGATAGAAGCAAGGAGGATAATTCCACCCATCTTCTTTAGGTATTGGTTTACTTGGTGAGAGATCTCCATATATGTTGTTTTCCATGATGGCATTTGGTATGGAGTCAAGTATATTTCACAATCTATGTCCTCGTCAGTTACGATAAACTTTCTGAATAAGTAGGCTAGAAGAATAGCTAACAGTATTCCAAGAAGGTATATAGAGAATATTACTACACCGGCGCTCTCCTGGAAGAAGGCGGCGCAAAGAAGTAGATATACAGGTAGTCTTGCGCTACAAGACATTAAAGGGTTGACTAATATAGTGATAATTCTGCTATGTCTATCTTTTATTGTCTCTGTTGCCATGATTGCAGGGACATTACATCCAAATCCCATAATAAGTGGGATGAAAGAGTTGCCTGACATACCCACCCTGTGCATAGCACTGTCCATTAGCTTGGCTGCTCTAAGTATGTATCCAGAGGATTGTAGGATGGAGATAAAAAAGAATAGAATAGCGATGTTTGGTAGGAAAACAATAACTCCACCAACACCAGCTATAACGCCGTCTATGATTAGGTCTTTGAGTACTCCTTCGCTCATGTTGGTCTCTATGGTTGCTGCAAGAAGCTCAACAGCTGACTCTATCCAGTTCATCGGGTACTCTCCAATCATGAACGTGGCTTGAAAGATAAAGAAAAGTATTCCTAGAAATATAGGGTAGCCCCAAAAAGGGTGGAGGACAATTTTGTCTAGTTGTGTTTGTAGTCTGCTTTTACTCATTTTGTGACAAGGATAGTATTTGAACTCTATATCCGTAACTCGGGATATGTTTGTGCTGCAAAAGTGGGAAAAAAGTTCGGATAATCTTGCTTTTTGGCTATTTATTTGAATCGAATCTAAATAAAGCCACTCTTTTGTGCCTGGTAAAGTAGTGTTAATTTGTAATTGAGATCAAAAAATGAGTCTATTAAGTTTGTGATCTTTCAATTAATAATTAACTTTGCGGCGCTTTTAGATTAAGGCAATATAATGTCTAACCTATTAATTACACAACCAATTTATTAACATGGCAGAAAAAATGATTGCTCCAGTAGAGAATTTCGACTGGGATGCGTATGCAGCTGGCGAAGGCCACTCAACAGTAGATCGTGCAGATCTAGTAAAAACTTATGATGAGTCTTTGAACACTATCAAAGACAAAGACGTAACTGAAGGTGTAGTTATCTCAATGAACAAACGTGAGGTAGTTGTAAATATTGGTTACAAATCAGATGGTATCATCTCAATGACTGAATTCCGTTACAACCCAGAACTTAAAGTTGGGGATGTTGTAGAGGTTTACATTGAGAACCAAGAAGACAAAAAAGGACAGCTTGTGCTTTCTCACAAAAAAGCTCGTGCGACTCGCTCATGGGATCGCGTTAATGAGGCTTTGGAGAAAGACGAAGTTATCAAAGGTTATATCAAGTGTCGTACTAAAGGTGGTATGATCGTTGATGTATTTGGTATCGAAGCGTTCTTGCCAGGTTCACAAATTGATGTGAAGCCTATCCGTGACTACGATGTATTCGTAGGAAAAACTATGGAATTCAAAGTTGTTAAGATCAACCAAGAGTTCAAAAACGTTGTTGTTTCACACAAAGCTCTTATCGAGGCTGAACTTGAGCAACAGAAAAAAGAGATTATCTCTAAACTTGAAAAAGGACAAGTTCTTGAAGGAACTGTTAAAAACATCACTTCATACGGTGTATTCATCGACTTGGGTGGCGTAGATGGTTTGATCCACATCACTGACCTATCATGGGGTCGTGTGTCACACCCAGAAGAGGTTGTGTCATTGGATCAGAAATTGAACGTTGTTATCCTTGACTTTGATGATGACAAAAAACGTATCGCTCTTGGTCTTAAGCAGCTTACTCCTCATCCATGGGATGCTCTTAGCGAAGGTTTGTCGGTTGGAGATAAAGTTAATGGTCGCGTAGTTGTTATGGCTGACTATGGTGCTTTCATCGAAATCGCTGCTGGAGTTGAAGGTTTGATTCACGTTTCTGAAATGTCATGGTCACAACACCTACGTTCTGCTCAAGACTTCATGAAAGTTGGTGATCAAGTTGAAGCTGTAGTTTTGACTTTGGATCGCGAAGAGCGTAAAATGTCTCTTGGTATCAAGCAATTGAAGCAAGATCCATGGGAGAACATCGAAACTAAATATGCAGTTGCATCTCAGCACACAGCTAAGGTTCGCAACTTCACTAACTTCGGTGTATTCGTTGAGATCGAAGAAGGTGTTGATGGTTTGATCCACATCTCTGACCTATCTTGGACTAAGAAAATCAAACACCCATCAGAGTTCACTCAGATTGGTGCTGATATCCAAGTACAGGTATTGGAGATCGACAAAGACAACCGTCGTTTGAGCCTAGGTCACAAACAACTAGAAGAGAACCCATGGGATGTATTCGAAACTGTATTCACAGTTGATTCAATCCACGAAGGTACAATCATCGAGATGTTGGACAAAGGTGCTGTAGTATCTCTTCCTTACGGTGTTGAAGGTTTTGCAACTCCAAAACATTTGGTAAAAGAGGACGGATCACAAGCTCAAGTTGAAGAGAAACTAGATTTCAAAGTTATCGAATTCAACAAAGACGCTAAACGTATCATCGTTTCTCACAGCCGTATTCACGAAGATGTGACTCGTGCAGAGCGTGGCGAATCAAAACCAGCTCGCAAATCAGCTCCTAAGAAAGAGTCTGCTCCTGCTCAACCAGCAATGGAGAGAACAACTCTAGGTGATATCGAACAACTTGCTGCATTGAAAGACAAATTGTCTGGTAAGTAATAGATAATTATTATAAGGGCATCCTTAAGGGGATGCCCTTATTTTTTTTTGTCTGGAATGAATGGTATACAAAACACCGGAACAGCATAAGATATGCTGTTCCGGTGTTTTGTGTTTAGTTGTTATCATAACCTTAATTACTTCATTAATCGGTACTCCTTAGGAGTTATCCCAGTATATCTTTTAAAGTATTGAGTAAAGAATGATGGGTTTGAGAAGTTTAGTTCATGAGAAATGTCCTTTATCGATAAACTATGATCCTTAAGTCTTGATTTAATATGGCTTATAGTACAGTTTATTATCCATTCGCTAGCTGTTGAGTTTGATACTTGCTTTACGACACTTGAGAGATGTCTAGCAGTTATAGACTGTTCTTGTGCGTAGAATTCGATGGATCTATCAGATTGAAAGCTATTAAATAGAGATAAAATAAACTTCTGGAATATCATTTCATTTCTAGAGAAGCTCTTCTCTTTAAGAGGTGATCTTTTTAGGTATATTGCCGCTACTTCATAGGCAATATACCTTCATTAGACACTCGTCTATCTCCTCTCTTAGCGGATGGTCCTTATCTTGACCTTCATTTATTAGCATATCATGAAGAGATCTGATTTTATTAGCTTCACAATCTTTTAGAGGGATGCAAGGGTTGTCCTTAATATTAAGATAGTGAAGCGATTTGTTCTTGATCTGTAGTGAGTTAAAGAAACTCACTTCTGCTGTTAATAGCTTTCCATCGAAATCCTCACTGTGACCAATAAGCTGTACAATTGTGTATGGGAATATGACTACCATATCACCAGATACGATATCAAATTGTTTAAGGTCAATAGCAATTGAAGCCTTACCACCAATACATATAAAAACACCACCTGTGTCAATCTTTATTGGAGGGTTATTTCTTATTAAATTGTTACACTCTGCTGAGTGTTCTTTACCTGTAAGTAGTTCTTGGAATCTCTTCATTGTGATACAAATATATTAATATATAGTACTAGTACCACCCAAATAGTACAAATAGAACATTTTTTGCTAAAACAAGAACTTTACTTCTATTAATAGTAGGAGTAATTTTGTTGCAAATTTTTAAGTTATATCTGTATGAGATTATTATCATTATTATCGCTCGTAATAGCGATCACTAGTTGTGTAAGTAGGGATACTAAGGATTCGAGGGTTAGATCAGTTAAGTGTGATACAGTTCGTGTTAGTAGTTCTTATGCTGATGAGAGTAGCTTTTCAGGGGTAGTAAAAGCAGAAGAAGAGGCAAGTTTATCCTTTAGGGTGGCTGGTCAGATTGTGCAGATAAATTACAAACAGGGAGAATTTGTTCGTAAGGGTGAAGTTATTGCTCAATTAGACCAGAGAGACTATCAGGTACAGCTTTCGGCAACTAAGGCTGAGTATAGTGGTATAAAATCAGAGGTTGATAGAGTGGTTGAGCTTTATGGTAGAAATAGTGTAACGCCTAATGAGTACGATAAGGCTCTTTCGGCAATGAATCAGATTAGTGCTAAGTTAGATTCTCATCAGAATGCATTGAATGATACAAAGCTAATAGCTCCCTATGACGGATATATTGAGAGGGTTATTCATAATGTTGGTGAGTCTATAGCTGCTGGTATGAGTATCGTATCTTTTATATCTAGTGATAAGCCTGTTATTGATATAAATATACCAGCTAAACAGTTTCTAAAAAGAGGATCTCTTATCTCATCAACTGCTACAGTAGATATGATGCAAGATAGAGTGTTTGATTTAGAGTTAGTAAGTACTAGCATGAAGGGTAATCTCAATAGTCTATATACCACACGATTTAGGATATTATCACCCAAAGCACCTGCTATAGGAATGAATGCCACCGTTAGATTAAGATATAGTAAAGATGATGGAGATGATGATGTTACTGAAATACCTCTCTCAGCATTGAAGGAGTCTTCTGTATGGGTATTGGATGAAGAGATAGTGGTAAGTCGCCAAGTAGAGGTGGTCAATACTAGAGCAGATGGCATGGTATTAGTCAAAGGTCTATCTAATGGAGATATAATAGTGGTTGCAGGAGTTAACTCCCTAGAGTCAGGTCAGAGGGTACGATCTTTGAAAAGTAGTTCAAATAGTAATATGGGAGGTCTACTATGAATCTAGGTAAATGGGCATTGAACAATAGCAAGTTTCTATACTTTGCGGTGGTAGTACTTATCATTGGAGGATTCTACTCTTATGGACGGATGAGTAAACTTGAGGATCCTCTAATAAAAGTAAAGCAGGCGATGGTTGTAACAACCTATCCTGGAGCCTCTCCATATGAGGTAGAACTTCAAGTTACCGAGCATATTGAGAGAGCCATTCGCTCAATGAACTCTATTGATAAGGTAGAGAGCCAATCCTCAGCTGATCTATCTCTAATTACAGTAACACTAGACCCAACTGTCCCTGATAATCAAGTAGAACAGTATTGGGATATGCTACGTAGAAAGGTTGGAGATATTCAAGGCAAGCTACCAAAGGAGTCAAATAGTAGCGTAGTTGTAGACGATTATGGCGATGTGTATGGAATGTTCTATGCACTAACCTCTGATGGTTTTACAAATAGAGAGCTAAATCAATATGCAGAGTTAATCCAGCGAGAGATACAAAACATTGATGGAATATCCAGAGTTGAGCTATATGGGGTACAGACCCCAACTATCAATGTTTCAATCCATGAGGATAAGATGGCAAATTTGGGTGTTCTACCTGCTACATTAATTGCAAGTATCGAGGATCAAAGAAAGGTTCTCTATTCAGGATACTACAATAGTGGAGATAGGCGATTAAGAGTGGCCGTTGATGGTGGTGTTAGTGGTGTTGAGACTATTGGAAATACAATTATTCAAGGTTACGAAGGAGACCAGTTGAAACTAAGTGATATTGCAGACATCACAATTGATTATGCTACACCTATGCGTAACTCACTTTCTTACGACAATAGATCAGCAATAGGTATATCCATATCAGCTCTTTCAGGAACAGATATTATTAAACTAGGCTCCATAGTAGAAAAGAGATTAGATCAGATAAAGCAGGAGTCACTACCTATAGGGGTCGATTATCATAAGGTGTTCTTTCAACCTGATAGGGTAGAAGAGTCCATAGATACATTTGTTATTAATCTTATAGAATCAGTTGTTATTGTAGTGATAGTGCTGATGTTCGCAATGGGATTCAGAAGTGCTATGCTACTAGGAATGACACTTGTTGTATCTGTATTAGGAACACTTTTGATGTTAGAGATGTTGGGTGGGACACTACAGAGGGTTTCACTTGGAGCATTTATCCTAGCAATGGGGATGTTAGTGGATAATGCCATTGTAATCGTAGATGGTATTTTAGTTGATCTCTCCAAGGGCAAATCAAAGTTGGAGGCCCTTACCGAGATTGGTCGTAAGACAGCAATGCCACTTCTAGGAGCTACACTTATTGCTATATTAGCCTTCTTACCACTTTTTTTATCTCCTGATACTGTTGGGGTATATGTCAGAGATTTATTTATTGTGCTAGCCATCTCGTTGATGTTGAGCTGGATACTTTCACTCACTATGGTGCCACTTCAAGCTAAATTTATGTTGCGTAGTTCATCACAGAAGCCAATTAACTTTGATAGTGTAATATATAGGTGGTTAAATAAGATATTAGATTGGGGACTAAAGCATAAATGGTTATCTCTCTGTTTTGCTCTTATTCTAGTTGCTTGTAGTGCTATATTATATGATAAGGTACCTCAGAGCTTCTTTCCTGACATGAGTTATGATCAACTATATATTGAGTATAAACTTCCAGAGGGAGTTAATAGTACTAGAACAAACAGGGATCTAAAAGAGATAACCAATTACTTGCTTTCTAGAGAGGATGTTAAACATGTAACAAGTTCAGTGGGAGGAACTCCAAGCCGCTATAATCTAGTAAGAAGTATAGCTACACCATCTCTTTCTTATGGAGAGCTGATAGTTGATTTTAATACTAGAAAGGAGTTGGTAAACTCTATAAGTGAGATTCAAGACTATCTCTCAGATAGCTATCCAGAGTCATATGTTAGGTTAAAGAGGTATAATCTAATGTATAATAAGTATCCCATAGAGGCAATGTTTATTGGTCCAGACCCAGATGTTTTGGCCGATCTTGCATCTAAAGCAAGATCAATTATGCAGGCAAGTGATAAGGTTATGCTTGTTACCACTGACTGGGATTCAAAGAGTTCGTTGATGAGAGTTGGTTACGAGAATTCTTTATCTAGCAATATTGGACTCTCTCGACAAGACGTTTATACCTCTATAATGGCCTCCACTGATGGTGTGCCAGTTGGTACTATCTATGATGGTAATGTATCTCATAATATAGTTGTTAGATGTGTAAATAGGGATGGTGTGCAGTTAGAGTCCTTGGAGTCAATCCCTATCTTTTCAATGCTACCATCTACTAAGTTCTTAAGTAGTACTACCGTTGAAGAGATAGCCACGGGGGCGATTTCTCAATCAGATATAATATCAGAGTCTATAGCTAAAGTGCCACTTGGGCAGATTGCCAAATCTATATCATTAGGATGGGAGGCCCCTTTAGTAATTAGATATAATGGACAGCGAGCAATAAGGGTTCAAGCAAATAATATACCTTCTGTAGGAGCTGAGAGTGCACGATTAGATATATCTCAGGCTATCGAGTCAATAGAGCTTCCTGATGGCTATAGTTTATCATGGGAGGGAGAGTATGTGGCTAAGAGTTCTGCTCTTAAGTATCTACTATCGAATCTACCTCTAGCTGTAATATTGATGATATCACTCTTAATACTCTTGTTCCGCGACTATAAGAAGCCGCTTATCATAATCTTGTGTGTTCCATTACTATTAGTAGGAGCACTTTTTGGTGTGATGATTGCAGGTAAATCATTTGGTTTTGTAGCTATTTGTGGAGTCTTGGGATTGATAGGTATGATGATAAAGAATGGGGTAGTTCTTATGGATGAGATAGAGATGCTAATATCACAAGGAGGAGATCCTAAGCAAGCACTATTGGAGAGTGTAGCAGTTAGGTTTAGGCCAGTTATGATGGCATCATTAACCACAATCTTAGGTATGATTCCACTATTGTCAGATGATATGTTCGGATCACTTGCAGCAACAATTATGGGAGGATTGTTTGTAGGTACCCTAGTCACCCTTCTATTTATTCCCATTTTATATTCAATACTGTTCAAAATTCAAACTAGATGAAGAGGTTAGGAATAATACTATCGATGATTATGGCCTCTGGCTATATAATGTCACAAGAGCTTGCTCTGAATGAGTGCCGAAATATGGCTTTAGATTATAATCGTAGCTACAGGAATACTAAGCTACAACTATCTATAGCAGATGATAATCTCAAGATGTATAGATCAAACATGCTACCCAAAGTTGGAGTTACTAGTGAATATATATACTCTAATGGTACCTCAAATTATACTTTAGAGGGAGGTTATCTGCCTACATTCGTCCCTAACCTAGAGACTGGAGGATTGGATCCAAACATATTGATGATGGCACCCGATGGAACACCTATCTTTAAGGAATATGCATATATGCCAGATACTAATTTTGACATAAAGATGGGACCACTATTTAGAGCTGGGATCTCTGCACAACAGCCAATATATATGGGAGGAAAGATCCTTACCTCAATCAAAATGGCTGAATTGGCAAAGGGAATTGCTGAGCTTAATATTAAAAAGAGTGAGGTAGACCTTATTCTTAGTGTTGATGAGGCATTTTATGGTTGTATAAAGATGGAGGAGCTATATATTAGTGCAACTAAGTACAGAGATATGTTCTCAGAGCTATATAGACAACTAGAAGAGGCTAATCGTGTGGGTATGAAGAGTAAGAGTGACTTACTAAAAGTCCTTGTCTATCTAAATGAAGCTGAACTTAAGGTGGCTCAGGCTAGCAACGGTAAGAGACTTTCATATATGAATCTCTTCTACTACATAGGTGTACCAATACATACAGAGAGTATAAAAGTGAAAGACGATGCTACTCATATGCATACTAATGGGGAGATTACATCATTGAATATTAGCACCCGACCAGAGTATGAGATGCTGCAAAGGCGAGTGGAGCTAAAGCAGAAGGAGGTTAAGCTTGTTCGTAGTGAGTTCCTGCCTCAAGTGGCAGCAATGGCCTCCTATAACTATACTAATGGAGTAAAGATAAATGGAGAAACGCTCTTCAACAACCCATCCTTTATGGCTGGAGTATCGGTGAGTATACCAATATTGAATTGGGGAGAAGGTAGACGAAAAGTCTCTGTAGCGCGTCATGAAGTTGAGATTGCGCGTAATGAGTTTGAGGATATGGGCAATAAGATGGAATTAGAGTTGATTCAAGCCATAAACAGCTATAATGAATCACTCTTAGAGAATAAGTTGACTGAGAACTCACTCAAGCAAGCCGAAGAGAATATGTTGGAGGTAGGAAATAGATATGAAGCAGGCCTGGAGAGCTTGGGTGATTATTTGCTCTCACAGGCCTTGTGGTATAAAGCTCAAAGCGATCTAGTAGAGGCTAGATCCAAGCGGCGAATCACCTACAGTAATTATTTAAGAACTGTAGGTGAGTTTTCACTCTAATAGATTACTCTCTTTCGATATTGCTGTAGAGTAAGAATGCTCGTTGGTTCTTTAATAGTGCAGCTAGGTGGATGGTTAGATAGCTACTCTGATTAAGAATAGTTAGATATAGCATACTCCTTCTGGTTGACACATGATTCTCACGAAGGAATCTCAAATGATCTTTCTGCATCTCACTAATCGATAAGGTGATATTATCTCTTATTTCAAGTATTTCATCAACACTATCGAAACTCTCCTGTTTAATTTCATTCAATATTGAGTTTGAATATTGTTTGATCATCTCTCGAAGCCTCAATATGGAGCTTACTTGCTCAGGGTGTAGAGGTGTGTGGTTGTTGCTATAGTGTTCATATATCGGTTGTGAGGTATTTTGAAGAGAGTGTACTACCTCTCTTAACTGCTCGAGTAGCTGAATGTAGTGATGCCCTGTTTCAATGGACTCCTCATGGAGATTACTCATTACGGATGGCAGATTTCTTTTGAGGTTCTTAGTGAAAGTACTGAACTCTTCGATCTCCTTTTTCACACTCTTTAGGGCCTTAATATCTTCTGATATTAGGGCCTCTATTAATTTACCATGAAGCGAATTGATAGTAGTAATAGAACTCTCTATTTGTTTGTTGCAACTTACAAAAATCTTCTCCTTGTTTAGAGAAGAGAATTCAACCAAGTGTTCCATATGTTTAGCCTTCTCTTGACCACTAATGTCTAGCTCAGATTTTTTGATGAAGTTTTCGTGTATTATGATATAGAAGACTAGTGCAGCAAGGATAATACTCACATATAGTCCTCCCCACATGATTAATACCCCAACGAGGAAAGCAAGTGTAAATGCACATAGCCCAGTGAAGAACCACCCTCCGATAATTGTGATTACACCAGAAACTCTATATACAGCAGTGTCTCGTCCCCATGCCCCGTCAATGAGTGAGGTACCCATTGCTACCATGAATGTTACATATGTTGTAGATAATGGAAGTTTAAGCGATGTG
>JBOFEN010000019.1:0-9134 GCA_051648105.1 Bacteroidales bacterium | reverse complement strand
AGTGAGGTACCCATTGCTACCATGAATGTTACATATGTTGTAGATAATGGAAGTTTAAGCGATGTGCCTAATGCTATAAGTATGCTTGAAACAACTAGATTTACAGCTGCACGCAATTGGTCAAAAGCCTGACCATCCTCCAGAGCATTCTCTTTGCTATGTTCGAATCTGCTCTCTATCCATTTGCTAACTGGGGTGGGAGTAACTTTGTATAATGCATCGTTGAAGTTTATAGCTAATCTAACAACAGTCCTAGCAAGAGGTGTTGATTCAAACTTCTCGCGGCTATCCTTCTGGTTAGTCGTTAGTTTTATTTCAGTCTGTATAACTCTTCTTGCTTTTCTACTTAAGTATAGTGTTATCACCATTACCACTCCAGCACCAAGGAGGAAAACAATAGGTGTTTTAACACTTTCCCTTAATATTCCCATCTGCATATCAAGCTCACCTCCACTACTAATAAAAGCTTCATAAGATGACAAACCAGCAAGAGGAACACCAATGAAGTTCACAAGGTCATTACCAGCAAATGCAAACGAGAGTCCGAATGTGCCAAGTAGTATTATTATCTTAAATACATTTATGTTGAAAAGAGATATTAATAATTGGAAGATAATGGAAGCTACAATGAATGTAATGGATAGCAATTCCATAGTATTTGCACCTATCCACTCTAAATTTTGATCAGTTATGAATGTTGAACCTTTAGCACCTTTAATTATTAGGAAGTAAAATATTGAGGTGAAAGAAGCTCCAGCAAATAACCCTCCAAAGATTCGAATTCCCTTTTTAATATTAAATGAGAAGAGTACTCGGCTTATCCATTGAACGAAACATCCTAGAGTGAATGCAATAGCTACGGATATTAGTATCGCTGAAATGACTGTTAACGCCTTGTCTGAGTTAAGGTAACTAGTTATAGCTTCATTGCCTGTGCCTTGAATAACTTTGAAGGTAGCTACTGCCACTGATGCACCTAAAAGGTCGAAGATCAGGGAGACTGTCGTAGAGGTAGGGAAACCATAGCTGTTGAATATCTCAAGAAGAATAATATCTGCTATCATTACAGCCATAAATATTGTCATTACCTCTTTGAAGGAGAACATCTCTGGGTTGAACATACCACTACGTGCAACCTCCATCATACCATTAGAAAAGGTCGAACCCAGGAGAACCCCAAGTGCTGCAACAAGAATAATGATCTTAAAAGGTGCTGCTTTTGACCCTATTGCAGAGTTCATAAAGTTGACAGCATCGTTACTAACGCCAACAACAAGATCAGATATGGCAAGAAGAGCCAAGAATATTACAATAATAAAGTAGATTGTTTCCATCTTCAAATAATGTTATTTACACTATACTTAACAATTACAACCATGTAAAGTTAGAACTGTATAATATTTTTTTCTTGATGAACCATTTTACTTCCATCAATGTTATAATAGTGGATAGGGCGATAAGCCTTAAGCCAAGCAACAAGCAGATTGTAAATAAGTAAGGGTTTTGATGAAACTGCGGAGTCGGATCACGTGAGTGATGTAGGCTCCGCTTATTTTTTTGTATTGTAACTGAATAGAAACATTGTTTATTAGAACTAGTTTTTATCTTTGCGAAACTATCAAAACAATATGAATTAATAGCAATTATGAGTAAATACCGAATATTAGTCGTTGATGACGAAGAGGATTTGTGCGAGATCTTGCAGTTTAATCTTGAGAATGAGGGTTATGATGTTGATGTGGCTTATTCTGCAGAAGAGGCCCTTTTGCTAGATCTAACCAAGTATCAGCTTCTTCTATTGGATGTCATGATGGGTGATATATCAGGCTTTAAGATGGCTAGTATGTTGCGCAAAGAGGAGAAATTTGCATCATTACCAATTATCTTCCTAACAGCAAAAGATACAGAGAATGATATGCTTACTGGATTTAATCTAGGTGCAGATGACTATATTTCTAAACCGTATTCAATTAAACAGGTGGCCGCTAGAGTGAAGGCTGTACTACGTAGGGTTGCAACCACTGAGGCAACCACTCAACCTGCAACAACGAGTACCGTTCTTTCATATGATAAGATGCAGCTAGATACAAAACAGAAGAAGCTTTTCGTTGCTGAGGAGGAGGTTTCATTGACCAAGAAGGAGTTTGAGATACTTAAACTCTTGATGAAGAACTTTGGACAGGTTTATTCACGTGAGGAGATTCTTTCGCAAGTGTGGAGTGATGAGGTGTATGTGCTTGACCGAACAATAGACGTAAATATCACTCGACTAAGAAAGAAGCTAGGTGTATATGGTAAGAATGTAGTAACCAGAGCTGGTTATGGTTATGTTTTTGAGGATTGATCATGCTATTTACAATATGGGATAAAACAAAGGGAATGATTGCATTTCACAAAAGACTCTTTATTTCAATAGCATCACTATTCCTACTATTCGTTATTTCGGTTTTTATTTTCCAGAATAAGAGAGAGAAGAAGTTTCGCGAGGTTGAGTTAAATGCTTATCTAACAGAATACAATGTTCTTGCCTATCACTCATTTCGTCTTTCAAACTTCTCAATAGACAGCTTATCAATGATCGTTGAGGATATAGATGATTGCCCTGGATTGAGGATAACCGTAATGGATACTCAAGGGTTAGTGCTCTTTGATAATGAGTATGATGATGTATCAACTATGGGTAACCATGGTTTACGTCCTGAGTTTAGAGATGCAATGACAAAAGGTAGGGGGTATTCTATTCGTTATTCCGAAACAACTAGGGGGTACTTCTTCTATTCAGCTCGGCGTTTTGATAATTATATAGTTCGTAGTGCTCTTCCTTATGATATATCAGCGGGACTCCTACAAGCAGATAAGCAGTATATATACTTTCTGTTAGTTACATCACTAATTGTTATACTTACCCTATTCTACTATGCCTCACGACTTGGAGCTAGTATCTCTAGGTTGAGGGAGTTTGCATTAAGTGCAGAACAAGGTGAGGCACTAGACTACACAGAGACCTTCCCAGATAATGATATAGGTGCTATTTCTAGTAATATTGTCGAGATATATAAGAATCTTGCAATGACTAAGGAGGCTCTAAATATAGAGAGAGATAAGCTTTTTCAGCACCTCCATGTCTCAAAGGAGGGATTAGCTATCTTCTCAGAGGATTGGAGATGTATTTTTGGTAATTCACTCTTTAAGCAGTATTCTGATTTTCTTGCAGACTCACCTCTTGAGAGTGAGGATCAAGTGATATTCATACCTGAGCTATCTTTTGTGAGTGACTTCTTGCAGGAATATGCATTGAGTAACAGCCGACCAACAAGAGAATTTATTGGTGTAAACCGTGTAGTTGGAAAGAATGGTAAGACATTCCAGGTCAACTGTATCTTGTTTCAAGATAGAACATTTGAACTCTCTATAAGTAATATTACTCAGATGGAGGAGGAGAATAGGATAAAGAGACAGTTAACACAAAATATATCCCATGAGCTAAAAACCCCTGTTAGTAGTATAAGAGGATATCTTGAAACTATTCTAGAGAGCGATGCTGAGATCCCAATCGAGAAGCAGAGGTTTTTCCTTGAGCGTTGCTATGTTCAAGCTAAGAGATTAGGTGAGCTTCTTGCAGATATTTCTGTTCTTAATAGATTGGATGAGGCGGGAAATCTATTCGATTTGCAGAAGATTAATATCAATCAGTTAATGAATGATATTCGCAAAGATTCTCTTCAAGAGGTTGAACGTAGGGGTGACTCCGTGAATATATTTATCCCACAAGAGTGTGCTATTCAAGGGAATTACTCCCTGTTATACTCAATCTTTAGAAATCTCCTCGATAATGCTATTGCTTATGGAGGTGATAATATTTCAATAAATATTCACTGTGTTCGTGAGGATGACAAGTTCTACTATTTCAGATTCTCGGATAGTGGGGTTGGGGTTACTGAGGAGCATCTTAATAGAATCTTTGAACGCTTCTATAGGGTTGACAAAGGTCGATCAAGAAAGATGGGAGGTACTGGTCTTGGACTAGCAATCGTAAAGAATGCTGTCATTTTCCATAGTGGAGAGATTTCAGCTCGACGATCTGTCTCAGGAGGCTTGGAGATTCTCTTCTCGTTAGCTAAGTGTAAAGAAACAGAGCAATAGAAAATCCTAATGTCCGTATAAGGTTAGTTATAATACAATATTATACCTAACTTTATACGGACAATTTATATATAACAGAAATGAACTACTCATCAATACGTATGATTGCATCCGATATGGATGGAACTCTTTTGAACTCTGAACACCAATATAGCACTTCATTCAACGAGCTATTTGAGGAGATGTATAAACGTGACATTCTCTTTGTAGCAGCAAGCGGGCGCCAATATCACAACCTTGTTAATCTTTTCGATCAATATAAACACCGTATGGCATTTGCTGCAGAAAACGGCAGCTATGTGGTATACAAAGGGCAAGAGCTTTTGGTTGAAGCACTCGATCACTCTCTTGTAAAGCAGATGGTGGGTGTAGCACGTACTATTCCTGGGGTGTATCTCCTTCTATGTGGAAAGAAAAGATGCTACATAGAGTCCACGGAAGATGAGTTTATGGAGCACTTTACTCAATATTTCCATGAGTATGAGGTTGTAAGTGACCTTTCGCAAGTGCCAGATGATGATATTCTAAAGGTTACTATCTGTGATTTGCGAGGCTCTGAGGAGCATACTTATCCGCACTTTAAGGCATATGAACATAGTGTGTTGGTGAAGGTCTCAGGGCTAATCTGGCTAGACATATCATCAACAAAGGCAAATAAGGGAAATGCTATTAGATGTCTTCAGCAGCATATTGGTGTTACATCTGATCAGACTATGACCTTCGGGGATTATTTAAATGACTTGGAGATGCTCACACAGTCATACTATAGTTTTGCTATGGCTAATGCACACCCTGAAGTAAAAGCAACTGCTCGTTTCATAGCAGAAGATAATAATAGTGATGGTGTCGTAAAGATCATTAGGAAGGTTATAGCAGAGCAAAAGCTATAAGTAATTTATTCTATATTTAAAAACTGGGTGTTAGTTTGAATTTTACAAAAATAGTATGGCTTCACTCGATTGGTTCAATAATGAATAATACAATTTTAATCAGAAAGCAATAGTGATTTATGTTGTCTATTCTATAATAATCAAATAGAGTAAAAGGGGGGTTAATATATGTTGTTATTAGGTAATTTTCTCACACTAAGACTAGAATATCGATTATCAATAGGCCGTATAATAATAAAATATTACTTTTACAAATGATATAGAAATTAAAACATATGGTTGTAGGATCTGTGGATTTAAGTTAAATGATTTGTTAGAATTAATCCTTCAGTTATCAGGAAGAAGTGTCCTATTAACTTCTTCCTCTACCTTGTTAGCTAGTTTGTTTTTATAATCACCACTATTTTATCTAACTAATTTATCTTATGAAAAAGAATCAGCTGTTTTTATCACTACTATTATTGGTTTTTGGATTGTTTATATCGAGTTGTAGTGAGGATAATGATCCTATTTTGCCAAACGAAAAAGAGGTGACATATAGAGTTGTCTTCACAATAAATGAATTGTCAAATGATCTACTCAATATATCAGATGTCAATCTTATATATATAGATACAGAAGGAGTTAGTCAATCTGAGAGCATTCTAGAGTATCCTTTTACTAAAGAGATTAAAGGTTATAAACAGGGATCAACCCCTACATTCATAATATCTTGTCAGAGAAATAGTGAAGAGCTAATTAAAGAGAAGTATGATGTAATAGTAGATGGGAAAATAAAGAGTGTTAATGAGGTTGATGGTAGTATAGCATCTAAGGGTATATCTGTTCATAGTACTGGTGTAGTAAATGAAAGAATTGAAGAGTACTTAGAGAGTATATCTAAGAGAGTTTATTCCGTAGAGTGTAAATAAAGAGTTTATGAGGTCAGAGGTTAGCATACATTGCTAGATCTGATCTCTTTTTGTATTACATAGAGAGGAGTTTAGGTTAATTGAGTTTGGCTAAGCTATAATAAAGATAGAGAGGTGATTCAAAAGAATCACCTCTCTATCTTTATTTATCTATAACTAGTTCAGATTACTTAGCTTGTTCAAGAGCTAGAGTTCTGGTAGGTTGGTCACATACTTCTGTTGGGCCAAAGTATTGGATTGGACCTGGGTAGATGTATGCAGTCTCAAGGCTCCACTCTTTACGACATGCAGCAAACTTAAGGAATGGTGCACCATCAAGAAGTACAAGAGCTTTTTGAATAACTGGTTTCATGTGACCGTGACGACGCTCCATGTTCATCATCATAGTAACAGGAACACCACCAGCGATCCACTCATCAGCAGGAGCTGTTGTGTTGCGGATAGATGACATATAACCTGTTTTTCCTTCTGAGATAAGAAGAGATGCATTGAAACCTAGTGCGTAGCAGTAGTCAGCATCGAAGTTAGAAGGAGCAGCACAACGACCTTCGTAACCGAAGAAGTGTCCTAGAGCAGCAAATTTACCATTGTACTCACCAGCAGCCTTCATCTCAGCAAGTCTGTTTCCTACCATCTCGATAAGAAGTTTTTCAGTCTCGATAAGTGATACTTGAACATTACCGTGTGGGTCACGATCAAGAGTCAACTGTTTAGCAACACCCTCTGGAAGTGAAGCGTAAACTTCAGCGTTCTCTTTTGAGATGTTGTTGATGATGTATTGACGTTGCTCAGCAGCTGGAACAGCTTTGAAAGCCTCCTCGTGGTGAGCTAGGTAGTCATTTAGTTCAGAGATAAGTTTCTTAACAGCTGGGATGAACTCGATAAGTCCTTCTGGGATAAGAACAGTACCAAAGTTATTACCTTTAGCTGCGCGAGCTGCAACAACTTGAGCGATATCGTCAACAACTTGAGCAAGAGTCAACTGTTTTGCTTCTACCTCTTCTGAGATAAGACAGTAGTTTGGTTGTGTCTGTAGAGCACACTCAAGAGCGATGTGAGAAGCAGAGCGACCCATAAGCTTGATGAAGTGCCAGTATTTACGAGCTGAGTTACAGTCACGTTGGATGTTACCAATAACTTCAGAGTAAACTTTACAAGCAGTGTCAAAACCAAATGATGTCTCGATCATTTCGTTTTTAAGGTCACCATCGATAGTTTTAGGACAACCGATAACCTGAATTCCGCTATTGTTTTGTTTGTAGTACTCTGCCAATACGCAAGCGTTAGTGTTTGAGTCATCACCACCGATGATTACCAAAGCTTTAATACCTAGTTCTTTAAGTATTTCAAGACCTTTGTCATACTGCTCAGTCTCTTCTAGTTTCGTACGACCCGATCCGATGATGTCAAAACCACCAGTGTTGCGGTATTCGTCGATGATTTCAGATGTAAGTTCGATGTAGTTGTGATCAACCAAACCACCTGGTCCCATAAGGAAGCCATAAAGTTTTGATTCGCTATTGATAGCTTTCAAACCATCAAAGATTCCAGCAATAACATTGTGCCCTCCTGGAGCTTGTCCTCCAGATAATATTACACCCGCATTGATAGCAGGCAATTGGCGTTCTTCGTTTGTTGCTTCGAATGTCAATACAGGCATTCCGTATGTGTTAGGGAATAGTTTAGCTATCTCCTCCTGATCTGCAACAGACTTCGTAGCTGCACCTTCAACTAATTTTACGCTACCGCGAAGAGCTTTAGGAAGCTTAGGTTGATAGGCTGCACGAGCAATTTGTAAAGCACTTTTTGCCATTTTGTTTAGAATATTATACTAGTTAGAAATGTGATTTGTCTATTTAAGACATGCAAATTTCGCTCTTTTTTTTTAGATAAACAAATGTACGTATAGTATTATCATAGGATTAGAAAATAGATATATAGTCTCAATTTTAGAGTAGTTAATAGAAGTCTGCCATTATTCAATTTTGGGCTTATTTTATATCTGTATTCATTTTTTTACATCGGTTTCTTGCTTTGTAAACATAAATTGTTAGCTTTGTAGTTGGAAAGAATCCATAGTCTTATTATTTACACTATTGTTTACATGAGAAATTTTGAAACTCTAAAGCTTGAAGCAGATCGTCTTCGCAAATCCAAAAAGATTGACGAAGCCTTAATAGTTTACCGTGAAATGTGGGAAGACCACCGTGAGGAGTGTACCAAATGGGATGGTTATAGTTATGCTTTCTGTTTAAAGCAGCGAGGAGATTTCAAAGGAGGTCTAGATGTAAGTCGCGAAATATATGAGGCTAACCCTGATTTTGAAAATATATCTCGTCTATATGCTTGGTGTATTTTCTTTCTTGAGGTTAGTTTGCCAAAGATAGATGATGAGGAGAAATATCTTGAAGCAGCAAATAAAATCACAGAGCTAACAATTCAGGATGATCCTCAATCTCCATATACTCGCACAGTGATTCGTGTGTTGGAGTATTTGAATAAGAAGGATAAGCTGCCTGTTGAAATTGCTCAGCAGTGGTGTGAAAAGCTTGATGCAAATAAGTTGAGCTCAAGCCCAATTTTTAGTAAAAAGGGTTCAGAAGTCGAGGAACATGCCTCAGACCTTGAACGTTATTATATGGTAAAAACCAAGCTCCTTTACGAGCAGCAGGAGTATGACTCATGTATTGCATTTTGTGCTGAGGCAATAGAGAATATTGATCAGTTTCATTATGGTAATGAGGTGTGGTTTAATAGAGCTATTGCGATCTCATATCTTAAGAAAGGTGATACAGAGAAGGCTAAGGAAGTTATTGATGAAATTATAAGCACTAAACGTGATTGGTATGTTCAGAAAGAGTGTGCTGATATTTATCATAAGATAGGAGACAACAAGAGTGCTCTGAATTTTGCCTTGGAGGCTGCTTTAGCTCCTGGAGATGCAGATAAGAAAGTAGGACTTTTTGCTATTATGGCTAGAATTCTTGAGGAGCTTGAGTTTGCTGATGAGGCAAAAATTCATTTAGAATTGGTATACTCTATTAGAGCTACTCGTAGATGGGGTGTGAATGATGATCTAGCTGATTGGCTTAGAAAATATAACATTAATGAGCGTCCAAATGACAAGAACTACATGCTTCGTAAGGCAAGAGGTTGTTGGGATCAGTTGAAATATGCAGATCAAGAGGAG
>JBOFEN010000018.1:0-3638 GCA_051648105.1 Bacteroidales bacterium | reverse complement strand
GCACAACAGGTAATGTGGTTTCGTCACATTGTAAATAATCCACTTTCTTCATTAACTCCCATAATCGAAAGTAGAGTGGCATGAGTAAATCACTTACTTGCTGGAACCACCCAAGAATCGTAGATTCTGGTATTTTCATTCCTAATCGCTCAAATTGCTTTTGTTGCCGATAGAAAGGTATGTGATCTACATACTTATCAACCATAAGGTCTGCAAGTAAAGAGGAAGAAGCATAGCTCTTAGCAATAGGTTTAACAGGACAAGGGGCTGTAAGGATTACTCGGTCCGATTTACGGATAGCTTTATGGCGATAGGTCCGAAGTACATAGAACCTAGCTGGTTCTTTCATCAACACTTCAGTATAGAGAGGCTCAATTTCATCTAATAGATTCCACTCCTGAGCGTTATATCCCTCCGGGTATAGGTGCTCTACTTTACGTTCTAGGTTTTCAGGAAGGAGTTTACGCACAGGATTGCTCTTTTCCTTCTCCATACGTTTGGTTCTTGCCTGTTTCTCTGCACTAATCTCCTTCTCAGCTTTTATAGCAGCTTCTTCTTCCCCAGGCAGTAAATCAACACCTTCAAAAAGATCCAACTGTCGTGCTTCTGGATTGGGATTGATATAGCGCTCTGCTTTCCCACCATAAAGCTGGCGACTTAGGTAAGCTACCTGTTTTTCCAACTGAGCAATACGCACATCCTTCTCTTCAAGTAAAGCCTCTTTTTGATGTAGTTGTTCCTTATAGTCGTCTTTTCGCTTCTCAGAATCAGCAGTTGTAGCTGAACGTAGGCGAGAGTTTTCTCTAAACAATCGATCGCGATCTGCCATTAGCTGGCGTATAAGTTCATCTTTATCAAAAGAGTTTTCGGTCATTTTGGGCTTACTTTTAATACCATAAAGATACTAAAAATAGGTGAGATTACCGCATAAACAAACAACTCTTTTTGATTACTTTTTCGAGGATAATCTATCATTCTGCCCCTCTGAACTCCATCTCTTTCGATGTTTCACTTTTTGAGTGTCTATACCCTGAACCATGAGAACAAGCTCACTCCATAGCGTATGATGCGATATTGTTTTACCTTCTTGGAAGTCTATGGTCGGCAGAGAAAACTGCCCCTGAGACAACCTCATGTGGTAGATTACCAGCCCACCGTATTCCATGTGAAGTATCTTCATAGCCGTGCAAGGTTTATTGATAAAGATAAACGCATCGCCTTGTTGCACATCCATGCCCATTTGGTTAGTAACAATCCCGCTAAGTGTATAGAAACTCTTACGCATATCAGTGGGGTAAGGGTATAGGTAAAACCTATCCGAAGAGCTCAAGCTAAACATAAGCTTATGAAGTAAGGGTGATTAGTTGTTTAAGCATCTCTATCTCACAACCAGCCTCTAGCTGTAAAACCACACCATTGGGGTAAAGTAACTTTATCTTTTGCTGCTTTACCGATGATGACCTATCTTCTTTCTCCTTTACTGCTACTCCAGTAAGGCAACTCACCTCTTGAGAAGTCACTGGTATAAACGACTTAGATGTATTCATTGAGGGGACAGTGTTGAGTTTGAGCTTATGAATCCAATAATAGAAACGATTCTCATTGATTCCTTTTGAATGACAAAAGCCTCGAATACTAGTGCCAGATGCAATGTACTCTTCGTAGAGCTGCTTAAAGTAAGCTAAGTTCCAATATACCATACTCTTTGTTTTTTGTGACAAAGGTAAGGAGGAAGAAGCAAGAATAATAGACGGAGTTTACCGAGGGCTTACCTATATTCAGCTTATTACTACTACTACCAAATTCATATGACAACTCTACTGAAAAGCAATTCCACCCAAATTCAAATCCTTGTGTTATCCCGTTTGAAGAAATGGTAGAAGTAGTAATGGACTGTGGAGAAGAGGTATCATTAATTGCCTTTGCAAACTCAGTCGTAAAATTAAAGATTCTAGTTGGTCTTTCAGTTGAAATTTGCCACAATCCCATATTATTCATGGCAATACTTTCCGCATAGTAAAACCCCTTCAATACCCCACTATATTTATTGTACAAGAGCAAATAATTAACCCCATGATCAGCTTTGGTACAAAGCTCATCATATCCTACAATATCAATATTAGAATATAAAATACTCCATCCATCACTTTGACAAACATCTTTTCTTGTTTCTACATCAATTGTTGTTTTTACAGAATTTGTCCATGGCAATGCTACTTGGGTACCTGAGCGAAGAATCCCAATAGAACATTCTTCTAGCTGTATGATACTCCTAGAAATAGGTAATGAGGTTAGTACATATGATCCTTCTACTACATTTTGTTCATCGTTACAACTTACAATGGATAAACTTAGCAAAAGAGTAATGATTGAGTAAGTTAGTTTATTATTCATATCCATATCCATTTTTTTGATTACTAACTAGATAGTTATAGCTCTCCCAATTCCTTAATTTTTTAACATCTTCAGGTGTTGCTCCTTTTAGTTTATTCTCTCTTAAATCCGGTATTGACCCTATATATTTATCTTCCCAAACCTCCCATGATAATTCATCAATATCATTGTTCGAACAATCAAAATAGACCCTTTTATTCGTTATTGCTTCAACTGGGAATTTACCAGAAAGTCTATTGTTGCTCAGATCAATAACCAATACATCCTTTAAATAAGAGAGAGTTGAGGGTATTGTCCCTGTAACTTGGGTGTAGCAAATGTTTAATCTTATAAGTTTATTAAGGTTTCCAATTGTTTGAGGAAGTTCTCCTGTAAGATTGCATTGAGTAATATTTAGATAGGTTAGGTTAGTAAGATTGCCAATCTCATCAGGTAATTTGCCTTTTAAATTATTACTCCCTAATGAGAGTTGCTCAAGGTTCTTTAACTCCCCAATCCAGTGTGGTATTTCTCCTGAAAAACTTCCTCCTCCTAGATAGAGTTTTCTCAATTCTGTTAACTGTCTGAGCTCTTCAGGAAATTCAGTCCCCTCTACTCCATTGCAGCACACAAAACCAGTAACTCTATATTCATTACTTGAAGTATCTAATGCACCTTCTACACCACTCCAGGTTTTAAAATCATTCAAATCCCATCTTAGGTTTAAATTTAGCTTTTGATACATCCCTATTACTGCTATACTATCAGATTTATTCATATAGTAAGTAGGCTCCTTTTGAGATGCAGGGTGATTTAACTCTGTTGACGAACAGCTATTAAAAAGAAATGGAGCTAAAGCTAGTAATGAGTAAAAATAGTTATTCATAATGGTATTAGTTTTGTGCCCCATTGAATCTTAGGAGCATGAAATTAATAATTCGTTCTATTGTGTAATCTAATAATTTTAACAAAAAGGGACTAGATTCAGCTACTATTCCCAATAGAACTCCCCGTAATAGCAATAGGCTCCAACCTCAAATTGTAATATATATGCTCCTTCGGTTAAGTTATAAAGTTCAAATGTTTGGCTATAGACTGTTATAGTGCTAGTCATTGAGTATACCACCCTGTTTAATTCGTCTTTGATGATAAGTTCTACCTCATCGTTTGGTTTACCCAAATAGATTGTTACTCTATTGCCATCTATAGTAGCAGTAGGTTCAGCAGAAAGTGAACGTTTATCTTGTGCATAATCTTTTTTAGTC
>JBOFEN010000017.1:0-47950 GCA_051648105.1 Bacteroidales bacterium | reverse complement strand
TGAAGACCTTTATCGAAGATCTCAATAGCCTCGATAGTCATCCCTGTGTTAGAGAAACCACCATCGTGGAATAGGTTCTGCATTGTTACCTTGCGAGTAAGGTCAGAGAACATTACGATACAGTAGTCCGCACACTCATCAGCATTCGCATTTCCTAGTGGAGAAAGTTTCTCAGAAACATCCAAAAGGCTACCCATACCCTTAACACCGCTACCAGCAGTAGTTACAGTTGGTGATTGTGAGATAGTGTTTACACGAACTTTGCGCTCTCTACCATAAACATAACCGAAGCTACGAGCGATAGATTCAAGAAGTGCTTTAGCATCTGCCATATCGTTGTACCCACAGAATGTACGCTGTGCAGCGATATATGAAAGAGCAAGGATAGAACCACCTTCAGAGATAGCGTCCATTTTGTATGCTACTTGCATCATCTTGTGGAATGATACTGCTGATACGTCATATGTTTTCTCAAGTAGTTTGTAGTCTAGATCTTCGTATGCTTTTCCTTTGCGTACGTTTGGAGACATACCGATAGAGTGAAGAACAAAGTCAATCTTACCACCAAGAACCTCCATTGATCTTGCAAATACAAGTTCTAGATCCTCAACGCTAGTAGCATCTGCAGGAATAACCTCACACTGCAATTTATCAGAAAGCGCTGCTACTTCGCCCATACGAACAGCAACTGGTGTATTTGTAAGTGTAATCATTGCGCCTGCTTCAACTGCCTTCTCAGCAACTTTCCAAGCGATCGACATCTCGTTGAGGGCTCCAAAAATGATACCTCTTTTGCCTTTCAATAGATTGTGACTCATAGTTTATATCTTATTTTATTTAGTAATTGTCTATTTCAAGATTGTAAAAACGGCACAAACTTAATCTATTTGTGCCGTTAATCCAATCTTTTTATTGAATAATTTGTATATGATTACTTAATATGCGTTCTCCTCACCCCTAATAGCATTAAGAATAGTAAGAAGAATTATCCTTACATCTAATAGGAAAGACCAGTTTTCGAGATACCAAACATCTCGCTTTATTCTAGACTCCATCTGCTTTAGTGTCTTTGTTTCACCACGAAAGCCATTCACTTGAGCCCAGCCTGTAATCCCTGGTTTAATTAAATGTCTGACCATATAACGATCAATAATTGCCGAATACTCCTCTGTATGGCGCAACATATGTGGACGTGGTCCGACAACTGACATATCTCCTAGAAGAACATTTATGAACTGCGGAAGTTCATCGATACTACTCTTTCTTAAGAAATTACCTAATCTAGTCTTTCTTGGATCATTCTTTTCTGCTTGTTGTGTGTCTGCTTGACTATTTACATGCATAGTTCTGAATTTATAACATGTAAAGTCTGCACCATTTAACCCAGTTCTCGTTTGCTTAAAAAAGATTGGTCCAGGTGAGCTACTCTTTATTGCTATTGCAACAACTATATATATAATAGGAAATAGTGTAACAAGGAATAGTAGAGAGAAAAGGATGTCGAATGTACGTTTTAGTATCTGATTTAGTCTATACTCCAACGGTTCATTTCGCATTGAAAGGTAAGGAATAGAGTCTATCTGATCTAGATAGACCTTTCTCTTGAGATAGACATAACTATTTGGAATAATATAGAATCGTGCAGTGTGCCTATCTGCCAATCTCATCATCGGCATTATTCTATCCGCAATTGTGTGTGGAAGGGCACAGAATATAACATCAACTCTATGCTGATTAATATAGTTTTCAAATTCATCCAATCGACCTAGGAATGACTCATCATCCATTAGAGTGTCATTATCATCAAAAAAACCTAGACACTTACATCCAAGGCTTCTATCTTTCTGAAGAACCTCAAGGAGGTCTTGTCCGTTTTTTCCTCCACCTAGTATCACAGTATTTCTATAGTTATACCCCTTCTCTCTATATAGCTTCAGTAGTGCTCTTCCTGATAGCCACCACACAGCTCGTGCTGACAAGAAAGAGATGAAGAAGTATATTAGCACGAGTCTTGAGTATCCATCTACTTTTGTAAATGTAAGAAGAGCTATGAAAATAACAAAAAGTAGCGAGGTTGATATAAACATCTTCCTTACTGATTCTATCCAATCAATTGACCTTTTATTATGGAATTTACAAAGTGTGTGAAACTGGACAAGAATGGCAAAATTGTAGCATAGTATGACAAGACGAGACTCTGAATGAGCCTCCTCTGATAAGTAGTCAAAGAAGTATAGATATAAGGCTACAAAAACAGTATTGAGAATGATTACATCGACAAATGTTACTATATATCCATACAAGAATGACAATCCATATTTACGTTCCATCTAATAATATTACGTGGGTTCAAAGGGATCTCACTCTCCGTCTTTAATATTGTTTGCTGACTCCTCACTGTTTAATGTGCGTCTATAAAACAGAGTAACAACTAGCTGATAATAAGTCATGGTGATAAACAAACCTATCATCAGTGCAACAACACCTAGTACAATTGCAATAATACCAAGTAGAACTAGAAGAATGATGTTTATATGACTACCATTCCCCATAGACCAACTTCTCTTAATTGCCTGAATTGGAGATAGATTCTGATCAACCACTAGATATGGAACGAACATAAATCTGAACAAGGTTAGATAAAGTGCCACAAAAAGAAGCAACGATGTTATAGCAATATTAATAACTGATGGAGTTGAGAGTTCCAACGAACCACCTAGTGCGTCAGTCAATCCTGGATAAATAAACGAGAAGCTGCTTGCTGCAACTATTAACCATGGAATAACTATTAATATTGAAGCACCAACAAATTTGACGAATTTACCTACAGAAGGAAATAGCTCTAGGAATGGCGGCTCCTCTCCCTCAATAACCTTTAGGTTAAGTTTGATTTGCATCATACTTCCTAATACCGAAACAAGTAGTACAAGAATGTTACCCACTATATATAGTGGAGATAGAGTATCTGTAACTCCTAGGAATGGGATATTGAGAACCATGTTTACAACAATAATTCCCAAAAAGAATCCAACAAGAAGTAGTATATTCTCTTTATATATTGCCCATGAGGTGCGAAGTAGCTCCTTGATAGAAATTTCTCTTCTCATAATAGTATTATTAAGTTAGAATAGTCTTGAATGTGAATAGTGCAAAATAAATCTATTATTTCGATATATGAAACAAAAAAGCCCCTTTTAGCTAAAAAAAGGGGCTTTTGTCTGTAATTTATCCTATTCGATAAATCTAAATAGCTTATTATAGAAATTATCTCTTACTGATTTAGATGAAAGAGATATATCGTGTAGAGCATCTTTTATTACTTCCACCTTACAATTAGGCCCTAGTTTATCCGCATAAGTCTGAATATCATTAACATCAAGAACAACATCAGAACAGCTTGTCATACTGTCGAACTCGGGCGAGCTACTACTCTTATCAGATCTAAGCACTAATGTCGGGATATTCAACTCAAACCCTTTATGTATCTTACTCTGCCCCTTATATATTGCCCTTAACCAACTCAGGGTAATAGGAGGTGACTGCACAAGCTTCTTCGTCGTATCATACTCCCACTCTCCTTTATAGCTCTTTAAAAGAGACTCTGCATATGCAATACTTAAGCCCTGTTTGATCTTAACATTAGGTATTATTGGTGCAAAGAATGATACAATTGGAATTACTATCTTCTCCATAAACCAACTTTGATTTTGATCAAAGAATGGACTATTGAGTATCAAGGCTGATATAGGTTTTTTCTCCCTCCTACTATCAGCATAAAGTGTAGTAATTAGCCCACCAGTTGAATGCCCCATCAAGATTGGTTGCTTGAAGCCCTCTCTATCCATTACAGCTAGGGCTGAGTCTATATCTGCGAAATACTCAGATAAGTCTCTTACATTAAACTGCCTTTGGTTTGACAATAGAGAGCGGCCGTATTTACGTAGGTCTAAAGCATAGAACTGATATCCAACGGAATCAAACTTTTGTGCCATCTCCTTTTGAAAGAAGTAGTCGTTATACCCATGAACATATAGTACAGCCTGTGATTTGGCTGAATCACTATGTAAGCGTACAATAGTTGACTGAACAGCTCCCTCGTAGTCATCCTTCATGATTATGGATTTACTCTCAAATGGATAACCAAGTATATCCTTCTTATATTGAGTAAAGCTACTTAATGAAAGTATGAATAAAGAGATAACGATGATTGATCTCATAATGTAATACTATTACTCTATATTCGACAAAATTGATTGAATCTCTTGATCAGTATCGTGTAGCATTGACTTGCATATTTTAATCAACTCACCAGCACGT
Organism: Bacteroidales bacterium; assembly: GCA_051648105.1. Classification (GTDB taxonomy): domain Bacteria; phylum Bacteroidota; class Bacteroidia; order Bacteroidales; family UBA7332; genus UBA7332. Next base: position 43,633 of record JBOFEN010000017.1, on the reverse strand, counting down.
GCAACAGCACTTTTTAGCTGGTCTATCTCTAATTGATTATCCTGAATAGACTTCATAATAACCTCTAACTCTTTAAGAGCCTCTCCGTATGTCATCTTTTGACTCATAATTCCTGCTTATTATCTTAGATCTACTAACTCTAGATCTGGGTTTATCGAAGAATTGAATTGAAAGTCGGCCTTACTAAAAGGAAGGCCACTATCATATTTATTTATCACCACTTTTGTCATAACACCATCTGAGGTGGTCATCTCTATCTCAGATATCTGCTTATTGCTATCTATACCAACAACTATTTTCTTGATATCACTCTTTACTTGTTTAGGTGTTAGCTCAATCATAGATAGTGTCCTGCCCTTAACGCTTTTCTCACCAGTTGATCTACTACTAAAACCACTCTTATAGAGCTTGAATAATACTGCAGGATTCATTGCATCCATCTCGACAGAGGATGGCTTTGTAATATTTACCTCACCTGATCCAATAATATGAGTCCATAGTGTAGTTCCATCAAACCAGCTCTCAATCTCAGCACTCTTAACATAGAAGCTTGAAGCAAGCATTTTAATATAACCATCATAACTATCTCTATGTCTAGAGTTAAGACTCTCAATACTCATAGAGAAGTGTGCTGTCACTCCCTTATCCCTATTAAATTTATCCTCCGCACTTCTAAGTATTGCCTCTGCACTATTCTGAGATAATAGCAAAGGAGATTGAAGAAGCATTAAGAATGATATGATTATTAACTTCATAAATCTATTTGTTTAGTTGTTGCTCTAAATGGTATTCATCAATTATTAGAACTTTTCTTGGCTTACTACCCTCACTTGGTCCTACAATACCAGCAGACTCTAACTGATCCATCAATCTACCTGCTCTATTATACCCCAGTGACATACGCCTCTGCAGAGATGAGGTCGAACCTTGCTGTGAAGCTACTATAAACCTAGCAGCCTCTTCGAATAGAGGATCCCTATCCTCCACACTCATAATATCACCGTTCTCTCCACTTTCACCAATACACTCAGGCAGCATAAATGCTGAAGAGTATCCTTGTTGTTTGCCAATGAAATGAGCTACATCCTCAACCTCAGGAGTATCTACAAATGCACATTGAACCCTAACTAGATCATTCCCTTGTGAGAATAGAAGATCACCTCGCCCAACAAGTTGATTTGCACCTGTAGCATCGAGAATAGTTCTTGAGTCAATACCAGAAGCAACTCTAAAGGCTATCCTACCTGGGAAGTTAGCCTTAATTGTTCCTGTTATGATATTTGTCGATGGGCGCTGTGTTGCTAGAATCATATGTATACCGACAGCTCGCGCCAACTGCGCAATACGTGCTATTGGATGCTCAACCTCTTTCCCTGCTGTCATAATCAAATCACCAAACTCATCAATAACAACAACAATATATGGCATATATCTATGTCCTAATTCAGGATTCAGCTTACGATTGGTAAACTTCTCATTATACTCCTTTATATTACGGGTATGAGCCATCTTTAAAAGATCATACCTCGTATCCATCTCTACAGTAATAGAGTTCAGTGTTTGAATAACCTTAGTCACATCAGTGATGATAGGCTCTTCTACATCTGGAAGTTTAGCCAAGAAGTGCTTCTCTATCATCGAGTATATACTAAACTCTACCTTCTTAGGATCGACAAGTACAAACTTCAACTGAGATGGGTGCTTCTTATAAAGTAGAGAAGTGATGATGGCATTAAGCCCAACTGACTTACCCTGCCCAGTTGCACCAGCAACAAGAAGGTGAGGCATCTTAGCTAAGTCAAACATAAACACGTCGTTGGTGATTGTTTTACCTAATGCAACGGGTAGATCAAATTTACTTTCGTAAAACTTCTTAGAAGCTATACAAGATTGCATAGACACCATCTTTGGGTGTTGATTAGGCACCTCTATACCTACAGTCCCTTTACCAGGTATAGGTGCAATGATACGAATGCCCAAAGCGGCCAAACTTAGGGCTATATCATCTTCTAGATTCTTAATCTTATTGATTCTAACACCTGGTGCTGGAACAATCTCATATAGTGTGATTGTAGGACCAACAGTCGCTTTAATATCGCTAATTGCTATTCCATACTGTTTTAATGTCTCCCGAATACGGATAATATTACTTTTCTGTTCATCCTGAATATCGGAAACATCACTATCATCATATTTTTGTAGTAGATCTGCAGATGGGTATTTATATCTTGACAGGTCTAGAGTTGGGTCATATACGCCTAACTCCTTAACATCAAAACCTTCATCTTCAGATTTAGCAATATTGATCTCTACGTTAACATCATCAAACCTATCACGTTTTTCCACCCTTTGTGGTGAAACAACAGGTGGTATTAATAGTTCATCCTCATCTTCAATAATGGGGATATTAAGCTCTTCAATTATATCCTCTTCAGAATCTATATCTTCATCCATTACACTATCAAGACTAGGCTCTTCTTTCTGCTCTATCTTTGCCTCAACAGCCTCCTGCTTCATCTCCTCAACTACAGTTTCAGTCTCTGATTCTATCTCATTTAGTAGCGGTTCTGCTATTTTATCATCCTGCTTTGATGCACTATTAACAAATGGGTTCTTTGGACGTATAAAGAAAATAGAGCGTATTCTCTCCACAAAGCGTATATCATACAATACTAATAGTAAGATTGAGACTGCAACTACAACAAGTATAGTTCCTGGCATACCTAGAAATAGCAAAAGATACTTATATGCGAGTAATCCATGAGCTCCTCCATAGAATAGAAAACCATCAGAGAAAATTGGAGTAAAGAGAACTGTACCTACAATAGAGCCCCATATCATAGCACAAAAGCTCCATAGAGCATTATGCACTATATTAATCTTTGTAACACCAATAAAATGGAGAGATAATTTAAAGAAGAAAAGTAGAGGTAAAATTACCGCTACACCAAACCCCTGATTAATAATCACATCTGCAAGGTATGCACCTACAGCTCCTGTCCAGTTCTGTATGTCACTTCTTACGATGGTGAGATCACTAAATGATCTATGTTGTATAAAACTTTGGTCTGCTGCTCCTGTAAATAGATAAGAAAGGAAAGCGAAAGCCATAAAGATTGATGTAAACAACAAGAATATGCCAACAACAAGTCTTGAGGCCTCACTTGTTATGACTGTCTTAAACTTTGACGCAGCTTTAGGCTCTATGCTTTTTTTTGCCATAAGATATAATGTTCGAGTCTTAACTCGATTAAGATCGTTAAACTTAATAATAGATAGATGATTCGATAGGCAAATATAACAACCTTTTTCTATATATGTTTTGAGAATTTCAATTTAGTTCTCTTAAATAATCAGAGTATTGACAATATATATTCAAAGATAGGCATCATTAATGCTGTTATTACACCAGTCACACCAATAGCCAATCCACTCATTGCCCCTTCAAGCGCTCCAGACTCTATGGCCTTAGCTGTACCAATAGCATGAGAAGAGGCTCCAAAAGCTAGCCCCCTAGCTATTTTATCACTAACTCCCATAATACGAAACAAAGCTAAACCAATCATATTACCTAGTATCCCTGTGATAACTACTGACACAGCAGTCAAAGAGGCAATACCTCCAGCCTTCCCGCTCAAACTAAGAGCTATTGGAATGGTAACTGATTTTGGCAGAAGTGAGACAATTATTGAGTCATCAGACCCAAGGAGCTTGCATATAAAAACTATAGATGCCATAGTAATCAAGCTACCAACAGATATAGAGATAATTATAGAGAGTAAGTTTGAGCGTATTGCTTCAACTTGCTCAAATAAAACATACCCAAGAGCAACAACCGTAGGTGCCAAAAAGAAATGTATCAACCTAGTTGATTTATGATAGTGTTCATATTCAATATTCATTGATAGAAGTATTGCTATAATCACAATAGTAGCTATTAGTAGTGGATTACAAATAGCTAACTGAGTACGACGAAATAAATATTTCCCAAATGCAAAAGCACCAATAGTTATTAGCAACATTGCTAATTCGCTTCTAAACACTTCGCTCATCACATATCCTCCTTATCCTTTTTTGACCATGATTGTTGAATTAATGCAACAACCCCAAACATAACAATCGTACTAATAATAACTGATAGCAATATTGCTAACCAGTTGGCTTGTATAATATCCACTGCACTCATTATTCCAACAGCAGCTGGAATAAAGAAAATGGCCATATTGTGAGTCAATCCCTTTGCTGTTGCTCTGATTGACTCTGGGCTTACCCAACCTAACAATAAAGAGATGAAAAGATACAACATCCCTATCACACTCCCTGGTAAAAACTGATTCCCCAACATAGCTGTAACCTCCCCTAGAAATAGAAAAGAGAACAACAATAGCAACCCCTTAATCATAACATATTATTTGAGATTAGAACAAAGGCTGCAAGAAGAGCTCTCTTCTTGCAGCCTAAATACTATTTTTATACCCCATAAACAACTAGCTCTAATACTAGTATACATGAGTTACATATACTAATTAAAGCAATTTATAGTCTTTAAGCAACGAGCTCATCTCTAGCTGTAGCTTCTTTGCCTCTTGACGAGCTGCTTGCGCAAACCCTTCTGTCGAATCAGCATAAATTATCTGACGCGAGCTATTAACCAATAGTCCACACTCGCTGTTCATACCATATTTAACAACATCTTGAAGACTGCCACCCTGTGCACCTACACCTGGAACAAGCAAGAAGTGGTTAGGCGCAACTTTGCGAATATCGGCAAACATCTCACCCTGTGTAGCACCAACAACATACATCATCTGATCGTCTGTAGCCCAATTCTGAGTTGTTTTTAGAACCTTCTCAAAAAGTCTCTCTCCAGACTCATCACTCATGAACTGAAAATCCTTAGACCCCTTATTAGAAGTAAGAGCAAGAACAATAACCCATTTCTCTGGATAAATCAAGAATGGCTTAACGCTATCCTCTCCCATGTATGGTGCAACTGTTACTGAGTCGATATCCAGATGATCGAAAAAGCTACGTGCATACATCTCAGAAGTATTCCCAATATCCCCTCTCTTAGCATCTGCAATAATGAATTGATCAGGATAGTTCTCTTTAATGTAACGTACTGTCTTCTCAAAGGCTATCCATCCCGCAACCCCTAAGCTCTCATAAAAAGCCAAATTAGGCTTATAAGCTACGCAAAGATCTGCTGTTGCATCAATGATTGCTTTATTAAAAGCAAAGATTGGGTCCTCTTGATCTTTTAGATGTTGAGGTATCTTCTCAATATCCGTATCCAAACCTACACAAAGGAAAGAGCCCTTTCTGCAGATGTTCTCAAATAACTGCTTCTTGTTCATGATTAGTTAGGTGTTATCAATTATATATGATTATAGTTCACTCTCTTTAAGTCTCTCAGCATTCTCTGCAATGATAAGCTGATCTATCACCCCTTGAACCTCGCCATCCATTACAGAACTCAAGTTATATAGAGTTAGATTAATTCTATGATCTGTAACTCGTCCTTGTGGATAGTTGTATGTTCTAATCTTAGCTGATCTATCACCAGTTGAAACCATCGTTTTACGCTTTGAGGCGATCTCATCCAACCACTTCTGATACTCTATATTATATATTCTAGATCTCAACTCTGTTAATGCCTTTGCTTTATTCTTTAGCTGAGACTTCTCATCTTGACATGAAACTGCTATACCTGTTGGAATGTGAACTACACGAACAGCCGAATAAGTGGTATTTACAGACTGACCACCATTACCAGATGCACAGAAAGTATCGATACGAATATCGCTATCATTAATAACCACATCCACCTCATCAGCTTCAGGTAAAACCGCAACAGTAGCAGCAGAAGTATGAACTCGACCCTGAGTCTCTGTAGCAGGAACACGCTGTACTCGGTGTACACCTGATTCATACTTAAGCACACCATACACCCCTGCACCAGACACAGTGAATATTATCTCTTTATAGCCACCAGCTGTTCCTTCATTTACACTTGTAACCTCGGTGCGCCATCCCTTAGATTCACAATACTTTGTGTACATACGGAAAAGATCACCAGCAAAGATAGCAGCCTCATCACCACCAGTACCACCTCTAATCTCTACAATAGCATCTTTGCTATCTTGAGGATCTGCAGGTACAAGAAGCATCTTTATCTCCTCCTCCATTACAGGAATTTGAGATTGACAGCTATCTAGCTCCTCTTTAGCCATCTCCCTAAGATCTGCATCACTCTCTGTGTCTAATATCTCGCGAGCCTCTTGAATCCCATCAAGAGCTCTTTTATAGTTATTTCTAGCATCAACAATCTTCTCTAGATCGCGATACTCTTTATTGAGTTTAACATAACGCTTCATATCACTAATCACAGATGGATCAGTAATTAATGTAGCTACCTCTTCAAATCTTGTAACAAGCCCTTCGAGCTTTTGTAATAGTGTAGTTTCGCTCATTCCGTTCTCTATCGTCTCTTATTTCATTGCATGGTTGCAAAATATGGCGCAAAGATACAAAATTGGGATGATAATAGATTGCTATAAACAACATCACTTCCAATTAATTTTACCTAATCGCTAAAGAATTGAGCAATAAAGTAGTAAAATTGGGCACGACTAAAAAAAAAAGAAAAGCATAACTAACCCAATCCTTAGGGCCAGTTATGCTTTACCATTATACTAACATTTGTTATTTAGCAACTATATTAAAGTTCAACTCTTTTGATTCAGGAGACTCAACACTGATAACAATGCAGTCTCCTAGAGATAGAGTATTAGATAATATCATTTCAGCTAATCCATCCTCTAGATATCTCTGAATTGCTCTTTTTAGTGGCCTAGCACCAAACTGAACATCATACCCTTGTGACACTAAGAACTCTTTTGCAGGCATAGTTACCTCAACATCATAGCCCAGAGAGTTTATACGTTTAATAAAACCATTCAACTCAAGATCAACTATGCTTAAGATAGACTCTCTAGATAGCTGATCAAACATTATTATATCATCGATACGATTTAAGAACTCTGGAGCAAATGCCTTATTAAGAGCCTTCTGTATTACACCTCTAGAGAAATCCTTGGATGAAGCGGTAGTTGTCTGAAAACCTACTCCATGACCAAACTCTTTAAGCTGTCTTGTTCCGATATTGGATGTCATAATAAGAACAGTGTTCTTGAAGTCTATCTGTCTACCAAGACTATCCGTCAAACGACCTTCATCCAACACCTGAAGAAGTAGATTAAATACGTCTGGATGAGCTTTCTCTATCTCATCAAGTAGTACTACTGAATATGGTTTACGTCTAACTTTCTCAGTTATCTGACCACCCTCTTCATAACCTACATAACCTGGAGGAGCCCCAATCAGTCTAGAGACAGAGAACTTCTCCATATATTCACTCATATCTATGCGAATCAGAGAGTCTGATGAATCAAATAGATACTCAGCTAACTTCTTAGCCAAATATGTTTTACCCACTCCAGTCGGACCTAGAAACATAAATGTCCCGATAGGACGATTTGGATCTTTTAGCCCAACACGGCTACGTTTAATCGCTTTAGCAATCTTATCAACTGCATCATCTTGTCCAATGATAGAAGCCCTAAGTGCTTCGCTCATTTTTAGCAGTTTGACATTCTCTGCCTCTGCAATTTTTTGGACAGGCACACCAGACATTAAAGCGATAGTATCAGCTATATCCTCCTCGCTTACCGTCTCCCTATTCTTATCCATCTCTCTCTCCCACTCCTGTCGAATCTTATCCATTTCATTGGTAACACTTCGCTCTTTATCTCTAAAGCTAGCAGCCAACTCAAAGTTCTGTGATATTACAGCCTCATCCTTCTGCTTACGAATAAGTTCCAATTTATGTTCAATATCCTCCAACTCTTTAGGGACAACAATATTCGTTAAATGAGCACGAGCACCAGCCTCATCAAGAGCATCAATTGCTTTGTCTGGAAATGCTCTATCACTTATATAACGGTCAGTCAACAACACACAAGCCTTTATAGCCTCATCTGTGTAGTTTACATTGTGGTGATCCTCATATCTAGATTTGATATTATTAAGTATTACAAGTGTCTCCTCTGAAGTTGTTGGTGAGACTATTATCTTCTGGAATCTCCTTTCCAAAGCTCCATCCTTCTCTATATTCTTACGATATTCATCGAGAGTTGTAGCACCAATACATTGAACCTCACCTCTTGCCAAAGCTGGTTTCAATATATTTGCAGCGTCCAAAGAACCACCACCACCACCAGTACCCACAATAGTGTGCAACTCATCTATAAATAGGATAATCTCTGGATTACGTTTAAGTTCATTTAAAATAGATTTCATTCTCTCCTCAAACTGCCCTCTATACTTGGTACCAGCTACTACTGAAGCCATATCAAGAGATATCACACGCTTATCGAAGAGTATGCGAGAAACACGCTTCTGAGCTATCCTTAGCGCCAAGCCCTCTACTATTGCGGACTTACCGACACCAGGTTCACCTATTAGTACTGGATTATTCTTCTTACGGCGACAAAGAATCTGAGCCAATCTTTCAATCTCCTTGTCTCTACCTACTATTGGGTCTAAATGGTTATTCTCTGCTGCCTTTGTCAGGTCTGTTCCAAAATTATCCAACACCGGAGTATCTTTAACCCCTTTAGATGTAGCCTCACTATGCGTAGAGCTAAAATTATTTGAGGAGCCTAAGCCTCCATTTTTATGATCATCATCATCATCCTCATCAGTAAATCCTGCCACTGGGGATACATCACCCTCTTGTTGGCTTTCACTTCTGCGTAGCATCTCATAAACCTCAACGTAAGAGATTTCATTTTTTGAAAGAATATCTTTAGCCATGTTATTATCCTCTTTTAATATTGCCAATAGCAAGTGTTCTGTGTTTGTTGTTGAGCAACGAAGCAGTTTCGATTCAAGCCTACTAATTCTAAAAATTCGTTCGGATAGATCACTTATTACAGGAGATCCTTTATCAACAATCATCTGACTTCCTAGTATAGACTGCTCGACCTCATTGTAAAGGGAGTCAACATCTACTGATAACAACTCAATCACATTAATAGCCTTATTGAAGCCCTGCTTTAAAATACCAAGTAGTATATGTTCAGGTTCGACCAGAGATGAGTTTAAGCGCTTAGCTTCACTCAAACTCAACTCCCTTATATTTATTACTTGTTGTGAATAGTTCTCTTCCATACAATTTACTAGATCTTTGAACTACAACAAAGAGATTGTAAAAACGTTCTCTACTCTCTCTCTTCTTCTGTTGTTTTCTGAATTCTGGCCCTTAGAGCCCTAATAATATTATCAAAATCTCTCTTGTAAATCACGCCTAACCCTTGGGTTGTTAGAGATGATTTAAGATAACTTAGTCTATCATTGGTCTTATTGTAACCTTTAAGCCTTAGATGCCCAGACTTAGTCAACTTATACTCAACATCAATGTCACCAATAAAATTATTCTGAGATTTTGGATTATCTCTATAGCCAAAGTTACCATTTATCAACAGCCTATTATTTAGAAGCTGACTCGAGAGAGCTAACTCTACCTCAATATCTGAGAAATCACCCTTATCAGATCTAATATTAGTCCCTACATTCCAGTTACTACTAACTTGCCTTAGGATGTTATTCAACTGTGCAGATATTGTAGAGCTCGCAATAGCAGACAACTCATTTCGCTGACCTGTGTTAGCATAATCTGGAGTATAAAACTTATTAAGTAGAAGTAGATAAATAATCTGTTGATTAAGCATCTCAGGCGAACCAATCAAGCTCTTCACTCTTCTATTTACATCATCTGAATTTGTGGGAAGAGCAACATCAAAACTCAAATCAGGCTCAAGCATATCCCCTCTTATATTCATTAAACAGTGAATAGGGACATTAGTTCTACTAAGATCTCTATCTGTTGCAAATGACTCATCTAAATCGGTCAGATTAGCCGTTAGAGAGTAAATAGCATTTATATCTAAGTCTGCAGCCATTGGGTCTCCCCTAAATGTTACACTACTTCCCTCCTGAATAGAGAAGTCTCTATTAAAAAGATTCTGAAGATTAAAGTTGTAAGACCCCTTCTCAATCTCATATGCCCCATATAACTTAACCTCATCATCAACTGTTGAATAAGTCAACCTCAAAGCACCACTCCCATTAGTCTTTATCTGATCTCCAGTAACATCATCCATTATTAGATGAAGTGTAGCCTCTGGTGTAACATCTACTTGTATATCAATATTTATAGAAGATCTTCCAGGCTCACTTAACGTTACACCTGACATATTAGTAGATTTAAAATCACCCTCTTTGCCGAATCCACTCTTTGGCTCAAATGTAATAAACTGGTACTCATTTGCAGTCGCACTACTACTAAGAGAGAAAGTGAACTGTGAATTAGGCTCTGTCCTACCATTCAATGAAATATTTACGACCTCCGTATCGCCACTAATTTCCCCCTTACCAGAGGCATAGACAATGCCATGAAATAGCTCATTATGACGACTAGTTGTGTTAAACACAAGCATATTCTGAGGAAGAAGTGTAATGTTATACTTTAAATTCTGAAAACCGTCGTGAGTTATCTCACCACTTGCACTACCACGACCTCCCTTTGAATCGGCAATATTAATATCCTTAAACCAGAATCTTTTTGGCTCTAAGAATAATGTATCATTTACAGTAAATGTACTATTTAGGTAATCAATTCCAAATGATGTATTCTCTAAATATGCCTCACCTCTAAGAGCTAGTCTTGAAAACCTCCCAAATAATGAAACTTTACCAGTAGCCTTTCCAGATAAATCAGAAAATATTGTTTTTGTAAACTCATCAATAAATGAAACATTTAGCCTATTTGCATCAAAAGATAGATTCAAGGAATCTCTAGTGGGGAATATATAACCCTCCACTTTTGTACTTGAGTTTTCATCGTCTGATATATCACCTAACATTAATATCCCTTTATTCTCATTATCCCATTGACTCTTTAGCTCAAGATCACCCAATATAGCATCATTAAACTTAAAACCATTTACACTAAAATTATCTGTGGAAATCTGTGGAATACCAGTGAATTGACTAAGGCGGAAGTCACCTGTAGCAATCCCGCCAAAGTGCACTCTTTTGAGATTTATCATCTCAAAAATATAATCTAGATTAATCGATTGAAGGCTTAGACTAAGCTTATCACCCTCTTGGGATGAGGCTCTTCCATCTATTCTAAGAAATTGATTAGCATGAGATATCTCGAAACCATCAACACGAACCACCCCTGAATCTGCAACTATTGTTGCAGGAGCCACTTTCCACAAAGTGTCATTAAGAATCATATTTGTAGGAATAACCTCAGCCACAACTCTCATTTTCTGACGGACATCTCTACTTAATTTAGTCGTCCAAGCGAGTTCTCCCCCAAAGGTTTCCTCTGAGGTATTAAAAGCCAAAAGCCTACTATAGATAGAGTCTGATGAGGCAGAAACCTCACCAGTTAGGTTGACCACCTTCTTTTTGCGATTAACAAAAGTGCTACTTAGCCTTAACCTAGGATCATTTCCGAGTTGAACAAAGGAGAGCCTTAACTGTTCTAATCGACTTGAACCAAATGCTATCTGAGGTGAAGAAACTACGGCCTCTAGTATATTCTTACTATTATCAATACGACCCTGTAAATCTAAATATTGAGGTATGGTAATTGGAAGATTAAATATCTTTGAAATCTTCTCTACACTCTTTAATCTAATAGAGAAGTCCAACATATTATCTTGCTTGGCTACTGCAGAAACTTTCTTTGGGAAAAGTGAAGGCAACTCGGTGGAGAGAATACGCTTTGAGTCACGCAAAAGATTACTCAAATTAAAGTTACCCCGCATGCTACCAGCCATGAAAGGAGATTCAATTGTAATCAACTTATTACTAGTAGCACACTCAGATTTTAAGATAAAATTATCGACATAAAAAGTATCAATATCATTTCTAAGTGAGAAGTCCCTAATGACAAAACTACCAAGCATAGCATTTGGCAACTCACCTTTTAAGTCAGCTCCTATATAACCCGTGAATGTTGTGTTTTTATTAAGTTTAGTAAGATGAAGTAAGTCACTGTTTAACTCAGACAACTCAGCCTTAAACTCTATACTACTACTTTTAGATTTCCAGTCTGCAACTCTCCATTGAGCACTAAGGTAACCATTAAGATCATTTAATTCAATTTTGCCTGTCAAGAGAGTCTCTTTCAAATTAGCTTGAAACTGAACATTACTATAGTGGTAACCTCTAAAATCAAAGTCAAAAAGCTCTCCCTGACAAGTCATTATTGGAGATCTACTACGCTTAAGGTGACCACTTAAGTCCACCCATAGGTTAGCCTCCCCAAAAGGGTTATTCTCCGGTAATATCTCGCCCAGCATGACCTTATCAGCTTTGACTTCACCTTCGAACGTCATCTCTCCTTTATCCCAATCAGATTGAATCTCCATTTTGGTCTCTAAGCTACCTACATCACTCCGAACCTCCCCCTTAGCTATAAAGTCATTATAGAATCCACTCACATTCCCCGAAAACTGAACTACACCAGCCTTATCACATAGCTCTGTTATTGTTTTACTGCTCTTTGTGAAGTTATTTACAACCAAAGTCGTCATGTCTGGCGTAAGGTACAATTGGTTTACTCCTCCAAAAAGATACGCAGATTTCCATTTTGTTAAGCCACTCATTTTAAAGTTTGCATCAAGATAGAAATAATCTTGAGCTGTCAATTCAAGCTTATCAACAACCATATCATTGATTGAGCCTTTTGCTAAAGCTTGAAGTTTAACAGTGAATGGAAATAATGAGAAAGCTGGATTCAAAGCCGAAAGGTCTCTCATATTAATAAAAGATGGGCGTATCTCAAACCTCATATATGCACTATCTGCCAAGATCTCTATCTCCTCCTTAGTTAGAGCAAAAAGAGATTTTCGGACTCTATCGTTTGGAAGATCACTCATATCCACAGTTAATGGGGCAAGATTGATGTGGCTATTAGGCAATGCGAACTCAAAGTCTGTGAGAGATACTGAATCTCTATTACCAATCATCTCAAAAGCGATCTTGCGTAATTCGAAACCAGATTTCTCAACAAAGCTAAATCTCTTTACTCTACTGTTTATTGTATCGCCTGAAAGCGTACGAAGAGATACCGATGCTAGAAGATTCTCAACGGCGACATGATGCTTATTAAAAATATTAGGGGTTTCTGGTTCAGATTTAACGTTATAATTAAACTTACCTCGTCGTAACAAGATAGACCTTAACTGAAGCTCTACAAGCCCCTTATCACTCTTGTTTTTAGGTTTAAGCTTCTCTATTATTGGATTGATATTAAGTGGAGAAGTAAGGCTATCCCTTCCTAACCTTAGATTGAATGAGAAGAGCTGTATATTATTAATTACCAATCTTTTACTAAGCAAAGGCATCAGTTCTAGGTTAGCTCCAAGTTTATTGGCTGTGAGAATAGTGTCAGCTCCATTATTGAGAGTTACGACCACATCCCTTAGAATAACCTTATTAAATAGTTCTGGAGATGCATCACGAAGCGAAACTGAAGCATTCAAAAGAGTAGATAACTCCTTTGCTGTAAAAAGAGTTACCTGCCGCTTTACAGTAGGTATACTAAGCAGCAGGAAAAGTAGTCCATATAGCACGAAGGATAGTGCTAGGAGTGTATATATAATATTTTTTAATGTTTTTATATCTTTGAGATTTGATCATTATACACTATAAGAGGTTAATCCTCTCGATGCAAAGTTAGTTTTTTTGGACTATCTTCCCTCTATTAGAGTCAAAATTTACACCTATAGCATAGAGTTACGCTATTCTCCCTTTTATTCTTTTTTAAATATAGTAATAATAGTAACGCAATAGTAACTGAATAGTTTAAACCCAACCATTATAAGTAATGAACTGATATGTAACACAAAGAGAGTAAAGATGGTGCTATATCTATAATTATGTGATAGAATTATAGAGTTAAAGACACATATACGAAGAGTATCTAAAGTATCAAAATGTCAGGATTAGTGATCAATTTAACCTACTTATAAATAATAAACCTTTGCATTTACGAATAATTATTCTATTTTTGAAGCAAGATTCACATAAGAGAGAGCAATAACACTCTAATGTATCTTTAACAAAAGAGAAAACCACCTTATCATCTTGATTTTACTTATGAAAGAGAACCAAACATTGTCGAAGTTAAATCCTAAGGACTTTAAAGGAGTAATCGACGGAAAAGATGTAGAGCTAATTGTTTTAACCAATTCAGCTAATAATGAAGTTTGCATAACAAACTATGGTGCATTTGTTGTCTCTATTGTAATAACTGACAAAAATGGCGTAGCTCAAGATGTTGTTCTAGGCCACTCGACACTTGAGGAATACATTAATACGCCAGAGAAGTATTTAGGTTCTGTTGTTGGACGATATGCTAATAGAATAGCAAATGGCAAGTTCAAACTAAACGAGAAAGAGTACAATCTTGCAATTAACAACGGTCCTAACAACCTACATGGTGGAATTGAAGGATTCAACCGCAAGGTATGGAAGATAATAGAGAGAGGTGCTAATTTTGTAACTATGTTCTATGTTTCACCAGATGGCGAAGAAGGTTTCCCTGGTAATCTAGCTGTAACCCTTCGTATGATATGGAGTGAGAACAATGAACTATGCTTCGAATATGAGGCTTCTACTGACCAACCAACGGTTGTTAATCTCACGAACCACGCATTCTTCAACCTCTCAGGGGCAGGCGAAGAAACAATCCTAGACCATCAATTGCAGATGAACTGCAAATTCTATACACCAACTGACGAAACTTCTATTCCTACTGGGGAGATACTTCGCACAGAGAACACTCCTATGGACTTCTCTCAATTTAGAGCTATTGGAGAGAGAATAGATGAAGAGTTCACTCCTCTTATCTATGGAAAAGGTTATGACCACAACTATATAATAGATAAATCACAACCTAATCAGTTGGTATCTGCAGCATCTGCATTCTCACCAAAAACAGGAATTCAACTTGAAGTAATCACAAGCGAACCTGGTGTACAACTTTACACTGGTAATTGGCTTAATGGATTCAGTGGAAAAGGTAACAAGATATACCCAGAAAGAAGTGCATTCTGTCTAGAGGCTCAAAGATTCCCTAACACACCAAACATTGCACACTTCCCAAGCTGTATGCTTGAACCAGGCGAGCTATATAACCAAACAACAATATACGCCTTCTCAGTAATAAAATAATAATTCAAACTATAAACTACTATCTAAAAACCAAAGGACAATGACAAAGAATCAAAAAAGTTATGCACTACCTATCGCGATGATGTTTGCACTCTTCGCTATGGTATCATTCGTAACAGGATTAACAAACCCTCTTGGACTTATTGTAAAAGAGCAATTTCAAGCGGCAAACTGGATGACTCAATTAGGTAATGCAGCAAACTTTATTGCTTATGCATTTATGGGTATTCCTGCTGGTTTAATGCTTAAACGCGTTGGTTACAAAAAAACTGCTCTTGTTGCCGTTGCTGTTGGATTTATCGGTGTTGGCATCCAATTCCTTTCAGGACAAATTGGTAGCTTTTACATCTATCTAACCGGTGCATTCGTATCAGGTTTTTCTATGTGTATGCTTAATGCTGTTATTAACCCTCTACTAAACACTCTTGGTGGTGGCGGTAAAAAAGGTAATCAGCTTATCCAATTTGGAGGTTCACTTAACTCTATTTCTGCTACGATCGTACCAGTATTAGGAGGTTACCTAATCGGAACAATCAGCTCAAGCACAAAATTGAGTGATGCTAATCCTGCAATGTTCATTGCAATGGGAATCTTCGCAATTGTATTCGTTGTATTGGCAACTATGGAAATCCCTGAACCACACAAAGAAGATGACACTAAAAAGAGCGTTAAAGAAGCACACAGCCCACTTTCATTCCGTCACTTCATCCTTGGTAGCATCGCTATCTTCGTTTATGTTGGTGTTGAGGTAGGTATTCCAAACTTTGTAAACCTATTCCTTACAACAGCAAAAGATGCAGTTGGAGCTTCAGGTCTTGGATTTGAGACTGCTGTAGCAGGATCAATCGTTGGTACTTACTGGTTCCTAATGATGATTGGCCGTCTTGTTGGAGGTGTACTTGGAGCTAAATTCTCAAGTAAAACACAGCTTAGCACAGTGGCTTCTCTTGCACTTGTATTCCTTCTAATTGGAATGTTCGCACCAACTGAAAGTACTGTTTCGATGCCAGTATTCCAATCAGACATCAGCTTTGGTATAGTATCTGTTCCTGTAGGTGTGATGTTCTTCATCCTATGTGGTCTTTGCACATCGATTATGTGGGGAGGTATCTTTAACCTTGCAGTAGAGGGTCTTGGTAAGTACACAGCTATGGCTTCTGGTATCTTCATGGTAATGGTTTGTGGTGGAGGTATCCTTCCACTTATCCAAGGTGTTGTTGCTGATATGACAAACAGCTACATGTCTAGCTTCTGGGTAATCTTTGCTGGTGTTGCATTTATGCTATACTACGCTTTGATAGGATGCAAAAATGTAAACAAAGATATTCCAGTAGAGTAATCTACTACAATCAAGAAAGTTATAACCAATCACTTAACTGACCTTAAAATATGGAAATGAAACAATCTGTTAGAGCTGCATTTGCGAAGCATTTCAGCACTGAAGGCATACTATTCTTCTCTCCAGGGAGAATCAACCTTATTGGAGAACACACTGATTACAATGGAGGATTTGTTCTTCCTGGTGCTGTTGACAAAGGTATGCTAGCGGAAATAAAGTTAAACAATAGCGAAATTGTAAGAGCATACTCTGTAGATCTTAATGAATATGCTGAGTTTGGTCTAAATGAAAATGATCAACCTTCACAAGGTTGGGCTAAATATATCTTTGGTGTATGCCGCGAAATAATCAAGCGTGGTGGTAAAATCGGAGGTTTCGATACAACCTTTGCAGGCGATGTACCTCTAGGAGCTGGAATGTCTTCTTCTGCTGCACTAGAAAGCACATACGCATTTGCTCTTAACAACCTATTTAACCTAGCTATTGACAAGTTTGAACTAGCTAAAATAGGTCAAGCTACTGAGCACAACTACGTTGGTGTTAAGTGTGGAATCATGGACCAGTTTGCATCTGTATTTGGTAAAGAGGGACACCTTATCCGTCTTGACTGTCGCTCTCTAGAGTACCAATACGTTCCATTTGATCCACAAGGTTACAAATTAGTACTTGTTGATTCAGTTGTAAAACACGAACTAGCATCATCAGCATACAACAAACGTCGTGAGTCATGTGAGAGAGTTGTTGCAGAGATTGCAAAAAAACACCCACACGTTCATTTCCTTCGTGATGCTACACTTGAGATGCTTGCTGAGGTTAAAGAGCAGATTACTGTTGAGGATCACATGCGTGCTGAGTATGTAATCGAAGAGGTTCGTCGTCTTCTTGACGCTTGTGAAGCTCTTGAGCAAGGTGACTATGAGAAAGTAGGTTCATTGATGTTTGAGACTCACCACGGAATGAGCAAACTTTATGAAGTAAGCTGCGAGGAACTTGATTTCCTTAACGACCTAGCAAAAGAGTGCGGTGTTACTGGCTCTCGCGTTATGGGTGGTGGATTCGGTGGTTGTACTATCAACCTAGTTAAAGAGGAGCTTGTTGATGCATTTATTGCAAAAGCAAAAGTTGAGTTCAAAGCTAAATATGGCAAAGATTGTAAGGTTTATCCAGTAAACATTGGAGCTGGATCTCGCAAGCTATAAATAGAACATCATTATTATATTACGAAAAGAGAGGCTTAGCATATAATGCTAAGCCTCTCTTTTTTGTCTATTATTCTTGATCTAGTATCGGAAACAAAAGAGAAGGGTCGAACCTCTTACGAGATTCGACCCTTTAGTCTTAGTGTTTTAATCAATGATTATTTCACTGTAACTTCACTCTGATATACACTTCCATCAACGTCTACAACTTGAATAGTGTAAACACCTGCTGGTAGCTCAAAGCTTACTGATGTACCGTTGTTGATTAGTTCAACCTCTACCAATTGCTTGTTAGCATTCCAAACAGAAACTTGTGATGTAGCTTCAACATTTACTACTTCAGTAACTGTGTTAGCCGAGAACAAGATTGGACGATCGTTAGTGATCATACCATTCGAGAACAAGATTGGACGATCGCTAATGATTGGACCATTCGAGAACAAGATCGGACGATCGTTTGTAATAGGGCCATTCGAGAACAAGATCGGACGGTCATTTACACTCTCCATCTGGCTGCTACCACCAGAGATTGAAGGGTTAAATAGAATCGGACGTGCCTCTAAAACCTGTGATGCTCCCATTAGCACAAATGCTGAAAGAACGACTGTTTTTAAACTTTTCATTTCTATTAATTATAAGGTGTTTAAAAATACACACTCCATTTATAGAGAGTGTAAAATTATATCCCTGCAAATCTACAACTTAGATTTGAATATTCCTATATATAAATGGTAAAATTATAGAAATCAAACAATAAAAGTGCGCAAATTTTAATATAATAAAAAGCAACCGTATGTATCATAATTGAATTTATGATATATACAGTTGCTTTATTTTAAATTACAGAAAGGACTATACCCCTAATGACTTTAGGATATCTAATACCTTTTCATCAGCAATTAAGTTAACAGCATCATACTCTTCGCGAGATATAAGCGTTGCATCAACCTCAATATAGAACTTAATCTTAGGCTCTGTTCCTGAAGGTCTGATAGAGATCTTAGAACCATCCTCTGTAAAGTACTGAAGAACATCAGAAGTTGTTGGCATATCAAGAGTATAAGTCTCACCATCTACAAGATCTTGAGCTTTAAGAGTAGAGAAATCCTTAATAAGAACAACCTTAGAACCTGCAATCTCCTTGAATGGATTATTACGGAACTGGTACATCATACGCTGAATTTCCTCAGCACCACTCTTACCTGTTTTAACTACAGAGATACCCTTCTCTTTACGGAAACCGTAAGTTAAGTAGATATCTTGAAGCATCTCGTACATTGTCTTACCATTATCTTTAGCCCATGCAGCAATCTCTGCCATCAAGCAGCAAGAAGATACCGCATCTTTGTCGCGAGCGAAATCCTCTGGCATGAAACCAAAGCTCTCCTCACCACCACCAAGATAGCGCTTGATGCCCTCATTTTCTCTGACAACAGCTGCGATCCACTTAAATCCTGTGTAACAATCGTACATCTCGATTTGATTGCGATCTGCGATAGTTTTGATAAGCTCAGTAGTAACGATAGTCTTAACGATATATTCATTACCTTTCAACAAGCCCATAGCCTTGTTTTGAGTCATCAAATAGTTCAAGAAGATAAGAACTGTCTGGTTACCATTAACCAAAACAAACTCACCCTTATCGTTGCGTACAGCTACACCAAGGCGGTCAGAATCTGGATCCGAAGCCATTACCAACTCTGCACCTGTCTCAATAGCCTTTTGAATAGCCATATTTAGAGCTGCTGGCTCCTCTGGGTTAGGAGAGTGAACCGTTGGGAAGTCTCCGCTCACTACATCCTGCTCTGGTACGTTGATGATATTAGTGAAACCCCAACTTCTTAGAGCATCAGGAATCATCTTAACACCCGTACCGTGTATTGGAGTGTAGACAATCTTCAAGTCGTGCTGACGCTTGATAGCCTCTTTCGAAAGTGATAGAGTCTTGATAGCCTCAAGGTAGCTATTGTCAATCTTCTCACCAATAATCTCAATAAGATCTTTGTTAGGTGTGAACTTTATATCGCGAGGGTCACGAATCTTATTAACCTCAGAGATAGTATTCTTATCATGAGGAGCAATCATCTGTGCCCCATCATTCCAATATGCTTTGTAACCATTGTACTCCTTAGGGTTGTGTGAAGCAGTAATAATAACACCACTCTGGCAACCAAGAAGGCGAATTGCATAAGATATCTCTGGAGTAGGACGAAGGTCTTCGAAAAGGTAAACCTTAATTCCATTTGCAGAGAAAATATCAGCTGCAACTTCAGCAAACTTGCGGCTATTGTTACGACAGTCGTGACCAATAACAACGCTCGGCTGATCTAGATCAGCGAACTCACTATTTATGTAGTTTGACAAGCCTTGTGTTGCAGCACCAACAGTGTAGATGTTCATTCTGTTTGAACCAGCACCCATGATACCACGAAGTCCACCTGTACCAAACTCCAAGTCCTTATAGAAAGATTCGATCAACTCCGTCTTGTCATCATTAGCAAGCATCTTCTCTACAGCTTGGCGAGTCTCCTCATTATAAGCCTCGCTTAACCACTGCTGAGCTTTAGAGTTAACCTCCAACATTAATGTTTCGTTGTTCATAATAGCAATTTCTATTTAATAAATATTGATGGGGCAAAATTATAAATTAAAATGTAACCTTCAATCTCTCGCCTGTCTCTTTTACAATATTACGGTAGAACTCCTCAGAATAACCCGCCGATTTAGGCTTTGCAGGCAATCCATGACCATTATCGATGAATTTACCATCAACCTCCTGCTTGATGTTACCATCAATAAACTTAACCAAAAGAAACTCCCCTAGCTCTTTCCAACTAGCATGAGTCATCTGTGCCTGGTTTACTGTATAGTCGGTCAAGAATTCTACTGCCTTCTCTGGAGATTTAGCATATAGCTCAGCTGCTGCACGCTCTACAATAGGCTGCATAGTTTGGAAGTTACCCTCTAGAGCCTGCTGACGCTTCTGCACATCAGGATAGATAAGATTCCATTTTGAATAGGCCATATTAGAGACCCAGTTAGTAACCCAGAATGAAGAGCTCCATGAGAAACTCAACATTGATCCATTCCCCTCTCTATAACACTCAGGAATACGCTGTGTTGAACAATAAACAGGAGTGTATACACATAGCGCAGCGTCATCTGTACCAAACCATAGAACACCTCCAATAGCATTAGGAAGGTTAGAGCGCATCTGTGCAACAAACGTAAAGCCAGTCTGTTGAGTAGCAATCGCACGTTCATTGAAGTATTGAGCACTATCCACAGAGAAGGTCAATGGTCTCCAGCGGTAAGGCACCCCAAAAGCACCTGCACCTGGGTCCTTAGTCATATCTAGTTCTGTACCCTCGTAGTGATCACGCATCCCTGCCTTCATATCAGCCAAAGAGACCTTCTTGTCTGGACGTATATAAAGAGGCATAGGCTCCTTAGACTCTCCCTTGATATAAGAGATATACTTATCCATATCCTTATTCTGCTGACGATAGAAGCTCCATACACGAGCCTCTGAGAAACGAAGCGCACTAAAGCTTGATGGAGCATAAGCCTCCGAGAAGCTAAAGTCACGATTCAAACCATCAAAATAGCCCTTCTCTCTAGCAAATGAGATAACATCTGCAGAGTAGAGACAGTTATCCTTATCATTCATCGGGAACTTATGTATACGAGATTGGTTAGCATGAGCTGCAATACAATCATCTGGCACACGCACAGCCACCCATACAGCACCCTTATTTCTCGGACCCTTTCCTATCATCTCCATGATCCAAACCTCATTTGGGTCAACAATAGAGAAAGACTCACCAGAGCTATAGTAGCCATACTCTTGAACCAACTGATCCATGATACGAATAGCCTCGCGAGCAGTTTTTGCTCGTTGTAGTGTCACATATATAAGAGAACCATAATCCATGATACCAGTACTATCATGAAGCTCTTCGCGTCCACCAAAGGTTGTCTCTGCGATTGTCAACTGATGCTCATTCATATTACCCACAACAGAGTAAGTCTGAGCAACCTGAGCAATACTACCTAGAGGTTTGCCTGTATCCCACTCCTTAATCTCAAGCATTGCACCCGCAGGATAGCTAGCGGCAGGAAAGTTGTAAAGCTCGCCATAAAGCACGTGCGAGTCTGCCGAATAGGTTACCATAGTTGATCCATCTACCGATGCTCGCTTACCAACCAAGAAGTTAGTACACGCCTCAGAATTGAAAAGTCCAAGTGCCATCAAGCACCCAACTGTTAGCGTTAATCTTTTCATACTAATTACGTTATATTGATTCAGTTACTATTTCTAATCATTGTTTCCCTACCAACGAAACTCTCGCTCAAGAACACTCTCATTACCACACATATCCTCAGCCACAATCCTCAGTTTATGCAGCTTGCCCCTCTCAATATCTCTTCGATTGAGACGATAACGATAGATAGAACTACCCTTTTGAGGTTCTAGCAGAACGAACTTATCATCGATAAAGGCTCTGACAAACTTCAATCCACTTTGAGCATCACTAGCTGAGATAGATACTACACCATGTGATGACCATCGAGGCTCATCTCGGGGTGTCACGCTCGGCATTACCGTATCCACACCCAAAGCAAACTCACCAAACTCTCTGAATGCACCCTTAACAAAACCATCTCTCTGGAATGAACTTCTTAGGTAACTAAGTCTACTGCCATTAACCTTACCCACATAAAACTTAGAGGGGTCAATCAATGAAAAGTGATTAAGCTTTATCTCAATATCTGACCAACCTATGATCGGAGTATTCTCATCATGAATCCTAAAGACGGGCGAAACACAATTACTAATTCCATCTGATTCCCTTTGAGAGTAGCGAAGTGTCATATCCTCAAAAAGTACACCCTTAGGGATTGTAACCCTGAAGTTGTCTCTTGCGAAGTGATTATCCTTGTCCACTTTAAATCGGAGTGCATCATCGATAATAGGATCAACTTTTACTGGAAGATCCGCTCGACGAACACCACGTATATAAAATCTTATAATAGACATATTCCCATCATAGTCCACCAACTCATATCTACCATTATATACCCTCTCTTGGTCAATCGTAATAGCACCTCGTTTGGCGTTAACAGATGGGAACATAGGCGTTCTATTACCTGGATCGACCAACGATTTCATAATCATCTGCCTATTGGCCCTCCATTGAGGATAGTCTATGAGTGAATTCATCAATCTCGACTCACCAGCAGGAAAAGCATCTAGTCGGCTCTCATAGCGGAGTGTATCATCAACTATCAATCTTACATCTCTCAATCCATACTTGAAATGCACCTCATCCTTCACATCATAAGCCCTTACACCCATAGCTATTTCGCCCCAAGCTCTAATCTCACCTCCTAGTCGATAGTCACCATTTGAGCCCGACAAACTGAAGTGTCTTCTTTTTGTATCGGCATCATAGAAACCCTCCCTACCAAGATCGTATATAGTTATAGATTGTGCAATAGGCTTACGAGTATCCTTTATATGCTCTGAGTAAAACTCCTTTGGATTAATAACTAGATTATTCTTAGTATCTCGTATCTCAAAATGAAGGTGAGGCCCAGCAGACGATCCCGTATTACCGGAGTATGCTATCTGCTCATCCCTCTCCACAGGTACCTCTCCCGGGGCAAAAGTGTAGTCCAAACCCCACATTTGCTGTTCATACTGCTTTTTCTCAATTATTCGTGTCAGCTCAGGAGTGAACCTATCGAGGTGAAAATAGACTGACATAAGATCTCCAGGATGCTGCACATATAAAGCCTTTCCTGCTCCGTAGTGAGAGATAGATACACGAGCTATGTAACCCTCATCAACTGAATATATGGGTAATCCAATTCTCCCCTCTGTTCTAAAGTCCAATCCACCATGAAAGTGATTGCTTCTCAACTCACCAAAATTACCCGAAAGATATATATCTGTCTTCAACGGTAGCACCAAACGGGGTGAGGTCTCTTGAAGCTCCCCCTCTGCTTTAGCTTCTGAAACAGATAAAAGAGCTATCAGTGCCACCAATATTGAACTATACTTCATCTTATGATATTAATCGATTTTTACTATTAAAACCACCATCCATGCTATGATATTCAACATATAGTAGTTCTCGAGTAAAGATAACAACTTTTTTAATATCACCAAAGATTAGAGTTGCATCAAGGGTTGCTAGACGATTAACAAACTATTAAAATTAACTCTCTTTTAACTCGCTAAAAGTAGCTCACAGAGTTATAGATTTTTCGCACAGAGAAACGATCAATTTGGCACAGAGTTTTGACCCATTTCGCTGTGACTTTCCACCTGTTTCGCTGTGACTTTTACCCCATTTCGCTGTGACTTTTTCAAGCCAGATTAAAGAGTTTACAGTCAGACAGTTACAGGGCGACAAAACAGACCACTACCCCAACTCTACAAAAACTTAGGCTTTAAACCTGATAAATAGGCAAAATAGAGGACCAACTCCAATTTTACAAAAAAGGGCACCTATTATGTGGTTTTTATTACCACATAATAGGTGCCCTCTGAAAATATCCTAATCAGATCTATATTAAGCGCCTTGAGTTGTAACGCTCTTATCAATCTTCTTAACTAAGCCTTGAAGTACACTACCAGGACCAACCTCTGTGAAGTTGTCTGCGCCATCTGCAATC
The DNA here is from genome assembly GCA_051648105.1 of Bacteroidales bacterium. GTDB lineage: Bacteria > Bacteroidota > Bacteroidia > Bacteroidales > UBA7332 > UBA7332. The sequence goes on along the minus strand of JBOFEN010000017.1, from coordinate 19,090 downwards.
ATGTTGATAACAGATTGAGTCCAACGTACAGGAGCTGTAAGCTGAGCTATAAGATTTGCTTTGATAACCTCTGGATCAACAGATGGCTTAGCATCTACATTCTGATATACAGGACATATAGGAGCTGATATCTTTGTGTTTGCAATTGCTTCAGCAAGTTCGGCTCTAGCTGGCTCCATAAGTGGAGAGTGGAATGCACCACCAACCTTCAATTTAAGAGCTCTCTTTGCTCCCGCTGCAAGAAGAAGTTCGCAGGCCTTATCTATACCAGCCTCTGTACCTGAGATAACAAGCTGACCTGGGCAGTTGAAATTAGCGCAAACAACAATCTCACCCTCAATAGAAGCACATATCTCCTCAACCTTCTCGTCTGGAAGATTAAGTACGGCTGCCATTGTTGAAGGGCGAAGTTCGCAAGCCTTCTGCATAGCCATAGCACGAGCAGCCACCAAACGAAGACCATCCTCAAAAGATAGTGCTCCAGCTGCTACAAGAGCTGAAAATTCACCCAAAGAGTGACCTGCTACCATCTCAGGAGCAAACCCCTCACCTAGTGTTTTTGCCAAGATAACAGAGTGAAGAAAAATTGCTGGTTGAGTAACCTTTGTTTGACGAAGATCTTCGTCAGTTCCAGCAAACATCAAATCTGTAATATTAAATCCAAGTATCTCATTAGCTTGGTCGAATAGTCCTTTTGCCAATTCCGAACTTTCATATAGATCCTTACCCATTCCAACGAACTGAGCTCCTTGTCCAGGAAATACAAATGCTTTCATTCTAAAAGTCGTTTTATTGTTTAACGTCACAAAGATAGAAAAATTAATTTAACTCAAAAAAGGCACCTATCAACCATCACTTTATATCGTCATGAAGCATTCCATATGGTGTAAATGATCTACCACGAGTTATCCAAAGTGTTACAAGCACCGAGATGAGAGAGGATGAGAAGATTGATATCATCATCATGATCTGGTACTTTATAGCCACACTCGGAGAACTACCCCCTAATATCTGACCAGTCATAGTACCTGGCAGAGCAACCAATCCCATCACTGTCATTGTAGCTATGGTAGGATTGAAAGATTTTATGAGTGCGTCCCGCATAAATGGACGAGTAGCCTCAGATAGAGAAGCTCCATTGCCTAGCATATATAGAAAGAAGTTACGCTCGCGCTTGAGACCAACATAGAAACTATTCAGTGCTATTACATTTGCCGTCAACATATTTCCCAATATCATCCCTGACACAGGCACAAAATATCGCGCCTCAAAAGGGTTAGCAATCTGTACGATTAGACACTGGAAGTATGCCACAATGAATGTAAGAGCTACAGCGAAGGCTATAAATGTAGGCATAGCCAAAAGTCGCTTGGGTAACTTAGTCCTATTGAGTACAGTAACCACAGCAACGATGATCATTATTATAACCCACAACAAGTTAAGCCATAGGTTATTTAGTTTAAACAGGTACTCCAAGTAGATTGCTATCAAGAATAGCTGAACTATCATTCTCCCAGCTCCGATGAGGGTATCTTTTACTAATCCTGTCTTGTAGTGGCGTAATGACCATATAGGGATAAGCAGTAGTACTACCCCCATAATAAGCCCAAAATGCGATATATCCATTGTAATGTTTCCTAGTTATTTAGTTTTTTATGTCACCTATGTAAACACTTCTACTCATAGCACTTTGAAATAGCTCATCATGTGAGACAGCCACAATCGTCCGCTCTGAATTGACTAATATCTCAGCCACTAGGGATACAGATAGTGGGTCTAGTGCAGCGGTTGGCTCATCCATTAGCAGTATTGGTTTTTCACTCAAAAGAGCTGACGCAATAACTACTCTCTGTTTTTGACCGCCAGACAACTCCCTTAACTCTCTTGAGAGTATGTCCTCTGGCAATTGCAGCTTAGATGTTACCTCTTGTGCTTTGGTTATATCAAATCTTTTACCACTATTTATAGCCAAGGTATATGGAAACTCCAATAACTCCCTCACACTAACAAAAGGGAGGTTAATATCCTGAGGTACATATGCTATCTTAGATCTAACATCATGTATCGTATATGGTGATAACACAACTCCATCCACAACTATACTTCCAGAATCGGGTGCCACAAAGCCAAGTAGCATATGTATAAGAGTGCTTTTCCCAGCTCCAGAAGGACCAAGGAGGCAAATCTGCTCACCCTCCTCCACTTTTAGGTTGAACCTCTCGTATAGCATCTTATCCTCATACGAGAACTCCAAATCTATAAACTCTATCATTATTGTAACAAATATATTTGGGTGCAAAGTTAGAAATAAGTTTACTAACTTTGCGGGTAGAATTAACAATGTAACTCATAAAATGACTATGACACCAGTGCAGAAACAGCTCTCTGAACTATCGGAAGAGCAAAGAGGTTTTATCAGTACTCACTTTGGATCAACAGATAAATTCTACCAGTTCGTATATCTTATAGCTCAAAATGAACATCAAACACAGATGCAGAAGGCTGATCGTATGGAGGATCGCTTGGCTGTTATTCATCAAGTACAAGATAGTGTGGAGAAGATGGTTGACTCCATTGAGCTATCGGGCTATGATGTAATGGCTGATATCAAAAGTGATTATCTAGAAGATTGGTTGGCTCAGCGCAGCGTGGAGCTAATCTTCACCAATGAGGAGTTCATCGAGATGATACACCGTGTATCTAATCATAAAGCATAAGCAAGGTTATCAAATAAATAGAGAGAGCAGTTGGGCATAATACACCAACTGCTCTCTCTATTTATTATAACTATCTCTATTTAAGCTTAAAGCTTTGATCTTTACGGTTACCCCATATATGCTCTACAAGCACTGGGTAATCAATATATGGATTACGGTTTTTCTGTACATTGTAAATGGCAGTATGACGCTTGATCTCCATCTCTGAGACAGGATCCTCACGGTGCCACTTCAAAAGCACATCTAGTGCCCACTGCTGATAAAATGGGTAGGTATTTAGTGACAGAACCCCTGCAGAGTTACTCCATGAGCTAAAATTGGCAGTTGGTTTTGCACCAGAACGACCATCACCACCGTATGCATATCGCGTAGCAAAGTAGAAGTATGATCTAGCAAGGTCCCCTTTGCGGTCCTCGCCTGGCTCGAATACTATTGTCGACTTTCCATTAACTTGAGCTGTTCCTCTTTTTGAAGTACCATTACTCCACTGCTGAGTAGTAACAATACCAAATGGATAGTTGCTACGCTCTGTGTTTGCTCTCGAATCAGATGGATATAGACAGTAGAGGTCTGAGTATATAGGAGTCTTATCATCACTGCTCTTTCCGAACCAACTCTTAGGAATAGAGTGTTCACGATTGTAGGTGTTTGAGTCACCACCTCCTTTGTCTTGGTCATCACCAAAGGTGTAGTTTGTTGAGTTGCTATAAACATCCCAAACCTTACCATTACTCTTTACATCCGTCGATCTAAAATCTGTCCAAAGTTGATAGTAAGAACGTACATTATGACCTTGAATTACCTCGTAAAGCTCAGCTTGAAGAGCTCTCTCTTTCAATCCTAATGCCGCATTGTAGTATCCAACAGGCGAAAGTGAAGCACTCCCCTTATCTGGATAATCCCCTTCTGCATCAGGAGCAGTACCAGAACCATTACCTCCTCCTGGCTTTAGTCCATCTAGGATATCCTCATTACTTGCTCCTCCGCACGCAACAACAACTGTTGCAAAGAGTGCTACTGCTAACTGTTTAGCAAATAGTCTTAGATTTGTGATTGATCTGCTCTTTTTCATCAATATCTTAGTGGTTTTACATAAAATCTTCTCGGGACGACAAATGTATCTGTTTAGCGAGTAATCACAAAACTAAAGGAGACTAAACTCTGTTAAACAATGGCATTCTTACGATGAAAGAGAGGGAGTAGAGCTGTTAGCCCTACTCCCTCTCCATGTATATTAACTATCTACTATAGATTAGTTATTGTAGGTTGGCAGTGGTGAGTTCTCGTTAGAGTAACGTAACATCTGCTCTGCATAACCTTCATTGTATGTTAGAGTCACATTTGTAATCTCTCCTTTTGCATCAACTGCAGCGTTGAACACTGGGTTAAGGAATCCTCTCCATGGCGCTATATTAAGTGCAGCATAGCGAGTAAGCACCTCTTCGTGAAGCTCACGGTTAACATTTACACCATAAGTCTCAATCATGTTCATACCTGCTTGATAGTCTCCCTCAGACTTGATCCTTTGAATCTCAGATAAAAGTTTACCAAGAAGTTCGCGCATCTTAACATAGTCATTTACTACAACATAAGTTTTGCCATCACGCTTCTTAAGCTCAACCACGTTGTCCGCAGCTCCATTTGCAAGAACCCAATGTGAGATACTTGAACGACAACGCATGTGCGCTTGCTCAATTGACTTACCTAGCTGAACTCGTGTCAACTGAGTCATAAGACCATTCATCACATATTTGTAGTACTCTGCCTTGTAAGCCTCTTCGTTTGGAAGAAGACCTAGCTCTACTGTCTTAGCATCTGCCATGAAGTAAAGTGCATAAAGGTCTGCACGCATCTCCTCAAGTGGAGAACCGTAAGCTTTAAGTGCATCTGGGTCTGTTCCTGGTAGCAGCTTTCCTGAACCGTGGCCAAGACACTCGTGCAGATCTGTATGAAGGTTAGATGCTTGGAAACCGTAGTTCTTAAGTAGGTCGCGCTCTTGTTGGCTCCATACAAACTCCTCGCCAAAGCCATTACCTTGAGCTGACTTATCGTAAGCCTCAGAGATATTCTCGATAGTAACCGACTTAGAGCCATGGTCACGACGTATCCATGTTGCATTAGGAAGGTTAATACCTAGAGGTGAAGTTGGATATGTGTCACCACCTAACATCGCCACAGTAATTACCTTAGCAGAAACTCCCTTAACCTCTTCTTTTTTGAATCGGCTATCAACTGGTGAGCGATCTTCGAACCACTGAGCATTGTTACTGATCAACTCAGTACGCTTAGTTGCTTCAATATTCTTGAAGTTAACCACAGACTCCCAACTAGATTTCAATCCTAGTGGATCACCGTAGTTCTCAATAAATCCATTCACAAAGTCTACCTGAGAGTCTACATCTTTTACCCAAAGAACAGAGTAATCATCAAACTCCTTCAAAGAACCAGTTCTATAGTAGCTGATAAGCGACTCAATAACTGCTTTCTGCTTATCATTCTCTGTATATTTAAGTGCAGTAGTCAAGTGATCAACAACCTTCTCAATAGCAGCAGTATATAACCCGCCTACTTTCCACACCTTCTCAAACACCTTTCCATTCTCTTTAACAAGACGTGAGTTTAGACCGTATGAGATAGGAGTATTATCCTTAGGGTTTTTCATTGCATTATAGAAAGCCTCAGCCTCAGCCTGCGAAACGCCATCATAGTAGTTATTCGCAGAGGTCAAACATAGGTCCTGACCTTTTGCTTGATTTGCTCTAATAGCCATAACAGCTGGATCGAAGATAACAGGTGTGATTTCAGCTAAGAACTGATCCACAGTAGCTCCCTCTCTTGTAGGCACAAGTGAGCTATCTAGAGCTTTTACTTCGTTTACAAAATAGTCAGCTGAGAACTTCGGTACAAGTTTGTCTGATGAGTAGTCATTATGAATACCATTATTGAACCAAACAAGCTTTAGGTACTCCTCAAGGTTCTTAAACTCTTGTGTATTTTTATCGCTCTTACTTTGAGTATAAATAGCCTCAAGTACACGACGAATAGCCAAGTTGTACTTACCATTTTGATCAAAAAGGATATCACGCCCCTCAGCTGCCGCTTGACTCAAGTGGTAGAGTAGAGTTTTTTGTTGTAGTGAAAGTTGATCGAATCCGTTTACACGATAGCGTAGGATCTGTACGTCAGCGAAGTTCTCAACAGTGAAGTTGAAGTCATCTTCACTCTTTGTTTCCTTGTTTACTGAACAAGAAGCAAGCATCCCGGCTGTAATCATTAGAGCTAGACTTTTTTTCATTTTATACTATACTTATATTACTAATATTTAAAAGAAAGCACCCCAAAAAGAGGATACTCTTTAGGATGCTTTGCAAATATAAGAAATTATCTGTTTTTAACTAGATTGTTACATACAAATTTCAGTACTAGTGAGCCATATGGCTTGAGTGTGCAGACGAATGGTCTATTAGAGCTCAATGTTGCCTCCCGATTCTTGTTTGTAAACAGATCTGTTGCTTTACCCTTTATTGGTGACTCAATCTGGAAGTAATCAAATGCGTGCTGCGGAATATTAATTCTACATTCAAGCTCCTCAGGGTGAAAGCTCACAACTACCAAAATCAACTCACCTTCACAATACCTCATAAAGGCATAGTTACAATTAGGATCAAAAAACTCCCCTCTTGGGTTGACATACATCAGATCAAAGAAGAGTCCATCGACAACAGATCTTTCAAAACGAGCAATATTAAGTAGCTTCGAGTAAGTCTCTCGCAAATCTCTCTCATTACGCTTGAGTCGTTTAAGATTGCATGCCCCATGGTTATACCATCGCTCTATAGAGTCTATGCTCCAATAATCAAAGATAGAAGTACGTCCATCATGTCCGCTGAACCCCTCAGACTCAATGGCTGGTTCACCAAGCTCTTGGCCAAAATAGAGCATCACTGGATTACTATTCATGAGTGCAGTAACTACCATTGCTGGCATAGCTCTATCGGGAGATCCAGCAAAGAAACTTGAGGCTATGCGCTGCTCATCGTGATTCTCCAAGAAGTTTAGCATATAGCTTGTCATCTCACCCAAGCTTTGCCATGAATTGGTTATTGCCGAGGCTGGTTGATCTTGATTAACAACAGCTCTCAAAGTGTCATATAGACCAACTTTATCATACAAGTAATCAAAACCACCATTATGCACATAGCTATAATAAAGCTCTGGGTTGTAAACCTCAGCGATAAAGATTATATCCCTATGTATCTGTTTAACCTTTGGAATAACCCAACCCCAAAACTCCACTGGCACCATCTCTGCCATATCACATCGAAAAGCATCGACTCCTTTAGAGCTCCAATACATCAATATGTGCAACATCTTGTGCCATGTATCTGGTATTGGGTCAAAGTGCTTTGCCCCCCAAGAGGCATAATCAACACCGTAGTTTAGCTTAACGGTCTCATACCAATCATTCGTTGATGGATAGGCATGAAAACAATCATTACCAGTAGCCTTAGCTGGATACTCTCGATACTGAATCTCCCCCTCGCCTGGAAATATATCACCTGCAAGAATCTGATGCGGTATGTAGTAGTAGTTATTTTGCGGATTAAATGAATGATCACTGTTATCACTATCACCAAAATCAGTTACACCTTGAGGCCTCTGATCTGAGTGGTATTGACGGGCCACATGATTTGGAACAAAGTCAAGTATAACCCTCAAACCATTATCATGGGATCGCTCAACAAGCTCCTCAAACTCTGCCATCCTTTTATTTGGATCATCTGCAAGGTATGGATTTACATCATAATAGTCCTTTATTGCATACGGAGACCCTGCCTCACCCTTTATGGTCAATGGGTTATCCAAAGGTATACCCAACTCCCTAAAATCGCTCTTAGTGGCGTGCTCTATAACTCCAGTATACCATATATAGTTACATCCAAGAGAGTTTATCTCTTGGAGTACTCTATGTGTAAAGCTAGAGAACTTGCCTGAACCATTATCTTTAAGCGTGCCTTTCTGTTTAGGATTAGTAACAGGGTTGCCAAATAGTCGTGGTAATACCTGATAAATGATCAACTTCTCTTTCATACAACAGTTTGCAACCTCTCTCGTCGTTTACTATGCTCTACGAGCAACTCCTGCACCCTCTTTTGATTAAGAACGTGCTTAGTGGCCTTATATCCCTTATCAACTATCTCCTCAATGTGTTCTACATCAAAGAGTCCATAGCTATTTACTGAGTCAGGCTCAATGAGTATGTCGCAAAGCTGTTTATCTTGAAAGCTATTAGCCTTGAACATGAAGTGATATGATCTTTCTGCTATGGATATTAAGCTTTTCTTGTACTCTCTAGCTATCAGCGGGGTTGCATTTACACCGATAACAATGTCACAAACGGGCTTAAGGGGAGCAACAGGAAAATTCTTTAACACTCCACCATCAACATAATGTACTCCATCGATAATCACAGGAGGAAAAAGCACAGGTATAGAGCAGGAGGCAGCAATCTTGCTACAGAGGCCACCTCCACTATTAAATAGCACACTCTTACCATGATCCATATCAGTGACTATAATCTCAAAAGGGATCTTCAACTCCTCAAATGTTCTAGCACGAAGATTCTTTTCTATAAATTTCAAAAGACCATTCATAGTAAAGAAGCTCTTCTTTGGCATGACAAGCTCAGCTAAATCACCAAACTTGATTGGGCGTATCATCTCAATAATCTCATCAGTGGTATAACCATCGCAGTATAACGCTCCTATCATAGAGCCTGCACTAACACCACTTATGATCTCTGGCTTTAGACCAAACTCCTCAAGAGCTTTTAATGCACCAATATGTACAAATCCTTTTGCTCCTCCACCACTAAGGGCTAGGCCTACTTTGTATGGTTTATTATTCATAAATCTACATATATTACTACAAACATAACAACATATAATTGCACAATAGAGTTTATAGGATATATACAGTATTTATATCTGTTTATACCAACACTGGTTCAACCTTGTAGTAGTCTAGGAGATAAGAGGTATAGGTTCTCAATAACTCTGTATCTTCAGAACTTATATCCCAAGTTATCCAGCCCTGCTTGATAATCTCAGAGACAAACTCCTTAGGATAGGTGTTTGATGTAAGAAGCTCAACCAATGTCGGATACTTAAGGTTAGCCTTCTCACCTCTAATGATCTTCTTACCAAACAAATTGAATGTATTATATAGCTCGAAACCATTAATAGGATTTAGATACAACACACAGTTGCCCTCATACTGTTCCTCAAGAGCCTCAACCATCAATCTTCCTGGTGCAACTTGAGCAAAAATCTTTGATACAATCTCATTTGCTTTCTTATACGAACCAGTGAAGACAAAAGGTTTACCCTCATATAGCTTATCAAACTCCTGTTTAACTCTAGCTAACAGCTCTACTTTACTCTCTCTGCTCTCGAAGATATTAGCTAGTAGGTCAGATGGCGCATCCTCCTCATCCTCAGGAGACTCCTCTGGGTGAACAACATCAGATACACAGTAATACTTGTCACCTATAGCAACTACCTCACAAAGCCAGTTTGATTTATCGCTAATCTTAGCAGGAAGCGACTCCTTCAAAACCTCTATCATAGCATCGCTATTACTATGCTTCAAGACAACACAATCTTTTTTCTCCTCTACGAATGTAAATAGTGTCGATAGTTTATCACGACCTATAGATTTGATAAGCTTATATGCCTTGTGCTTACTACCAACTAATTCAGCATAGAACGACGAAGTAAACTCAGCCGAAGCACTCATAGGTAGATTGAACAACATCTGATTCGCATACTCATTAAGGAAGAAGAAGAATGAAGCCTCATCTATCCCTGCCTCTGCTTTCAACTCATCTGTATAGATATCAATCTCACGCTCGGCCGTGATGTGATTAATATAGCTCTGACGCTGTATATATACTAGACGAGGGGCTATATCATTGAATGTTGGCTTATCCACACCAACAAGTGTCAAGAAAGCACCCAAATCTTCACTCTCTGGTGCGTCCTCGAAGGCACTCTCAAGTAGATCAAACACCTTTGCTACTCTCTCTATCTGATCAGTCGACAACTTTGGTGATGGGAATAAACCTGCATCACTCTGCGCTAGGAAGTGCCAATACAGGAAAGTCACATCAGCAAAGTTTACCTCATCCTCATAATACTCATCCTCTAGAATTGGGAAGAATGGCAACCTAAATCCATACTTCTTTTTATTAATATTCTGTAGGGTCCCAAAAATATGACGACCAGAGATCACATCTTCGAGGTATGCTGCAAACCCACAAGCTGCCTGAACTGCCACTTTTATCGATAGTTCCTCCTTCTGTAGCTCGGATAAAATAGCATTTGCCAACTTCACATAGTACACTACCGAGTCGTCTGTAGCCTTTAACCAAGGATGCATCTCCATCCAATCCTGATAAGTAACCTTTGATTGTCTCATTTTTTTTCTTTTTTTTCTGCTTTACTTTTGTACTCTTATTGGGTACAAAATTAGGCTTTTATCTTACATAATGCACACTTTTGGGCGATAGAATTTACAACTGACTCAAAAAAAAGCTTCTCAAAATTTGCCAGTCTCAGAATATGTAGTACCTTTGTAATCACAAACAGGGATGGTCTCGTAGCTCAGCTGGATAGAGCAACAGCCTTCTAAGCTGTGGGTCACAGGTTCGAATCCTGTCGGGATCACAAATCATCCAATTGTAACTTGAGAATATCAAGTTGGATATTAAAAGTCAAAGGGTTTCGTAGCTCAACTGAATAGAGCATCTGACTACGGATCAGAAGGTTACAGGTTTGAATCCTGTCGAGATCACTTTCAAAGGTCTGATTACTAATAGTAGTAATCAGACCTTTTTCGTTGTATATAATATTGAAGTATTTATTGGATCAATTCGAAAACATATAAGCCTATTCAATATTTATTTGGACAATAAACATATTTAAGATATCCTACATTGCAACACTCAATTATAAATAGATTAATAGTCACCTTTCGGTATTAGCAGTTAATTTGTAGTGCAATTTAACAAATCACTATTAACGAAATGGCAAAATTGCCTCACAGAGTCTTAGTTTTGGGTGTTTTCTATCTACATCTCCGGTGATAATCAGTCCGTTAAGTATGTAGATAACCATGTAGATAGATTTCTATCTACATGGTTGCTTATTATATTAAAATATAGTCTGATATTACCTATTCAAGCTATATGCATTAGCCTTTATACAAGCATCATATTTGTTTATGTAAACAACATCCATCACAACTGTTAACCTTAGAATTTGTAGATAGAAAAAACGAATATTTTTCTCACAGAGTTTGAAATTTGATGGTGGTATTAGGATTTTACAAAATGATATTTATCCATAGCTAACACCATGGGCTGACAGACTCCCCCCCGCCGGTGTGCCTCTCTTTTTATAGTCCGCTGTTGTTTCGTAACCTCAGAGATAAGATCCATCGTCAATCATAGATAATTACAATTGTGAATTATGCATTCAGCACAATGAATTGAAATAGGTCCGTAGACAAAATGGGTTAAGTGTTAGACAGAAACATCTGCATAATCTGCGAGATAAGCGTGAATAACACATACAACTATGAGCTATACTCTCCAAAAGTCTTTGAGTATAGGGGCTAAAGTCTGTTAGTTTACACCCAAAAGTCTTTGAGTTTATACCCCCAACACAGTGCAAAATTAGGTAGTGCCTAGCTTATTGTTAGCCTCAGCCTAACCATACGAAACCCTAAGGATAATCCACCAATAGGCAGTGGGTAAATGTCATCTCTGATCAGCAGTTAATAAAAAGTCCAATTTAACAAATCACTATTAATGAAACGGCAAAATCTCCTCACAGAGTGTTAGTTTTGGCCTTTTCTATTGCCACATTGCAACACTCCTTAATACTCAATCACTTAAAGGTGGCAATAGGCGGTGGCAATAGGTTGCAATAGGATTCTATTGCAACAGAAGGATTTATATTAATTCCAGCAACATTATTATGAGATAAAGTGTAACTCGAAGTGAACTATTACATCATTTCTAAAACCTAAGGTAAAATAGATATAGTTGATTTGTTAACACCACTTCGTGGCGATATAAAAATCAAATATTTTTCTCACAGAGTTTAAAATTTGCACCCCCTATTCCTATTTTACAAAAAACATAAAAGTGCATGCTTAGAAGTAATATCTAGAATACATACACCTAATTATCCTAGAGTTACCACCTAAGCTAACTGTCTCCAATATAAATATCACACTTGACTAAAATAGACCCTCCCAACTAAACCGTTAATTCAAATCACAACAACACCCAAACAACTATATTTATAGGGCTATCCTTTAAATATTAAACAATATTCACTAACTTCACCAAAGAACAAACCATAAATTAATAGTATTATGAAAAAAAGTCGTCATGCAGAAGTTACAATGATAAAGGCAATTCAACGGCTAGAACGTGGAGTGCCAGCAGAAACAATTTGCCGCGAATTAAGTATCTCTCGTATCACTCTATACAATTGGAGAAACAAGCACTCTAGTGTGTATGCAAATCACGCACAGAGTGCAAAATAGGTAATGTATTACTCATAAAAGAGATAGCCTAAATATAAAAGAGTCACTCAAGTACATAAATAAGTTATGTTCTTGAGTGACTCTTTAGATTTTATGTAACCCTAGTTATACTCCTTGTGATGACTCACTTCGACGACTACGGTTGTAACTACGATAGTCATCAAACTCTATCTCTACCTCTGGCTCTATGAACTTCTCGCGAGCCTCACAAACAAACTGTAGGTACTTGATGGTTTTGCCACGATCAAGCCACTGCTGCTCATATGCTGTTCGTATTGAAAGGATATCATCAGCCATACCAGAGTGGTACAAGTCGTTTGTGGATATATTGACAGGCAGTTTGTTTATATCCACCATATAATTGGTGTATGTAAATAGGAAGTCACTATCACACTTTAAGTGCACAAGCCCATTATCTGTAAGTATCTGGCGATACAATTCCATGAAACGGGTTGATGTAAGGCGTTTTCTAACCTTCTTCATCTGTGGATCAGGGAATGTAATCCATATCTCTGAAACCTCACCAGCTGCGAAGAAGTGATGTATAAGCTCGATGTCAGTGCGAAGGAATGCCACATTATTGATACCATTTAGGTATGAGTCTTTGGCTCCTGCCCACATTCTAGCCCCCTTAATATCTACTCCAATGAAGTTCTTGTTTGGGAATTGACGAGCAAGACCAACAGCGTACTCTCCTCTACCACATCCCAGCTCAAGAACTATAGGATTGTCGTTTTTGAAAAAATCACGCTTCCAATTACCCTTAAGCTCAAAACCCTTCTCCTGAAGCACAGCAAAGGGGAATTGAAAAACATGAGGGTATGTATCCATATCGGCAAACTTGCTCAACTTATTCTTTCCCATATCTATTTATCTGTTATTATAGTATTTCTATTGCAATCAGATGCAAAAGTAGTGAATTTTGCAATATAACTATCCATATCGTACTTCCTATATAGCCCAGCTTGATTCATATAGCGTATCATTCCAAATATTGGGCGCTCACTCCATGGCCTATCGTGGAGCCCGAAACACCATGCTACGCCTACATATGAATTGGCATCTCTTCCATCAAGCAGGTAATAGTTATTGAGATAGAGACTCTTTTCGAATGCCTCCTCGGGAGTATCACTCCACTCAAGTATCTTTTTTCCCCAATACATCCTAAGGGTATTCTCCATATACCCAGTATTAATCATCTCTCGCATGGCTGCATTCCATGACTCTTCATGTGTTTCACAATTTATTAATTGCTCTAATGTATAGGTAATACCCCTAATATCTGATTTGTGTTTTGCAAGCGTTGTTCTACACCATTCAGGCAGGGATTGGTAACTATTATAGTTTGGTGTAAAATACACCCAGTTATGTGCCAGTTCGCGACGTATAACAAGCTGCTCAATCAAGATATCCAAACTCTCTTGATATAACCCTATTAGCCTATCATCAATAATCGTCTCTCCTTGTCTGGCCATCTGTATGAGAGTAAGGGGTGAGACCTGTCCAAAGTGAAGGTATGGTGATATTCTAGAGGTTGCAGAATTGGTTGGGTTATTTCTATCTAAGGAGTATCTCAGCATTCTACTCTCTATGAAATCTGTAAATAGTTCAATTGCTTTTGTCTCTCCACCATGAGTATGCACAGGGAATAGTCTATCCTTTATTATATTAGCATCCGAGAGGGTACTCATTAATCGCTCATATAGATCACTATAATTAACCTCTCTCCTATTTGAGTGTTTAAGATCTTGGGGGTAGTCATAAGCAATATCCTCAAGCATAACCTCAAGTACCCTATGTATACGAGGTCTAATGGTACGAGCAGCCCACTGTGCCTTGTCTGAGATTGTCTCTATGGGCACTACTAAGTTATCCTCTATTTGAACAATACTACAGCTTGCCATTCTCACAATATCCTCTTCCCATATTAATTGCTGAGATAGGTATCCCCTATCGAGAATAACTATTGCAGCACCATCTACATGGGTTTTAATCTTATTATGTATATCTCCTATTTCTACAATAAGTTCATATCCTCTCTGTTTAGCTGATGTAGCAAAATCGAGTAATCCTTGAACTAGGAAGGTGAAGTGTCTAAGATTAGCCTCTGGATAGTTTGGCTCTAAGGTGTATAATATCCTCAGGGGGACACCTAGTATATTTGCTTGATCAACAGCATAGCGAAGTGCTAGGTTATGTCTAACTCTAACGGATGCTTGCATCCTATATAGTACATATCCCCCCATACTATTTACAGAGAGACTATTTAACTCTTTAATTCTGTTGTTATTCATAGTCATTTACACTCAATTAGAGATCGTAAATGTATGAATAAAAAAAAGTGCACCCCTCGAAAGAGATACACTTTTTTCATTCTAAACTATATGGACAACGATTATAAGTATCTTTATTAAATATATATTATCTTCAAATCTACTCTTATTCTATATAAATCTATTATTTAACTACTACGGGTTTGTATTTAGGAACAAGGATTTTCATCATTGACCAACCGATAAGGTAAGCACAAGCACATACACAGAAGATGATGAAATAACCAGCCTCTTTACCTTCAAATCCAGCAAATTGCATAGCTGGACGAGCAAACTCTGCCCCTTTTGAAAGAAGCTCCTTACTCATTGGAAGCTCAGCGCCCTCAACCATTGTTGTTCCTGCTGCAAAGGTAAATAGGTTACCTGAACCTTTGTTTATCAAGAATGAACCAAAACCACCTGCCATACCACCAATACCTGTAACGGTAGCGATAGCTGATTTAGGGAACATATCACCAACTGTAGAGAAGATGTTTGCTGACCATGATTGGTGAGCTGCTCCTGCAATACCGATAATTACAATTGGATACCAGAATGAGTAGACACCCAATGGCTGTGCTACAAGTGCTAGAAGTGGGAAGAATGCAAAGATAAGCATAGCTCGCATACGTCCTGCATATGGGTCCATCTTGAACTTATTGATGAATATTGTAGGCAAGTATCCTCCTCCGATAGAAAGAAGTGTTATTGCGTAAAGAACAAAAAGAGCGAACTGACCCTGAGGGTCCGAGGCTTTAATTCCATACACATCACTGATGTAAGCTGGAGTCCAGAATAGGAAGAACCACCACACACCGTCTGTCATAAACTTACCAAGAGCAAAGGCCCAAGTCTGTTTGAAACCTAGTATTTGTGAAAACGATAGCTTAGGTTCCTCAACACCAGTAGATGATGAACTATCGTCTTTATCTTGTAGAATATAATCTAATTCTGCACTATTTACATGTTTACTCTCCTGAGGCTTAGCATACATAAAGGTCCAAAAGCCCATCCATAAGAAACCTAGGGCTCCAATGATAATGAATGACATCTCCCAACCCCAAATTTTTGCTATAGTAGGAATTGTAACTGGAGCGGCTAATGCACCAACTGTTGCACCTGCGTTGAAGATTGAAGTTGCCAAAGCACGGTCTTTCTTTGGGAAATATTCTGCCGTTGCTTTAATTGCTGCAGGAAAGTTTCCTGCCTCACCTATTGCAAGAACAATACGTGCAAATATCATTAGTGTTACACTAATGCTGATAATATTAGCAACCATCTTAACATCGCTAACTTGTATCATTGCATCAACACTATCTACACCTACTGACCACATTGTTGCAACACCACAAAGAGCGTGCAAACAAGCACCAATAGACCAAATAAAGATTGCCCAAAGGAAACCTTTCTTTGTACCCATCCAGTCGATGAAACGACCAGCAAAAAGCATACTCATTGCATATACAATAGAGAATATTGCTGTAATTGTACCGTAATGACTATCTGTCCAGTGAAATTCTGGAGCAATAAAATCTTTCCACGTAAGAGATAGGACCTGTCTATCAAGGTAATTGATCGTAGTGGCAAAGAATAGCAATGAACATATCGACCAGCGATACTTCGTCATCGATTGATTGGTTTTACTCATACTTATTAGTTTTTCTCAACTATTAAATTAATGTTTGTTTTGTGGTAAAGCTCCTTCTTAGTTCGGTTATAGAACTAAGAAGGAAGCTTAGCTATAATCACTTTCTAACTTTTTCTATGATAGCTAGTGCCTCGCGACACTTATCTGAAATGGCACTCCAATTACCTGCTTTGATAACTTCGGCTGGGAAAAGGTTTGAACCCATTCCAACGCAAGTAACCCCTGCACTAATCCATGCTGAAAGATTCTCCTCTGTAGGTTCAACACCACCAGTAACCATAAGTAGAGACCAAGGCATTGGTGCTTTCATGTTCTTAACGAATGATGGACCACCTACATTTCCAGCAGGGAATACCTTGCATACGTCACAACCTAACTCTTGTGCAAATCCAACCTCAGAAACAGACCCACACCCAGGGGTGTAAGGAATAAGACGGCGATTACATACTTTGGCAATCTCTGGATTGAAAAGTGGCCCAACAACGAAGTTTGCACCAAGCTGAATATAAAGAGCGGCTGTAGCTGGATCTACTATTGATCCTATACCCATGATCATCTCAGGGCACTCTTTCGCAGCAAACTTTACAATTTCTGCAAAGATCTCATGAGCAAAATCACCACGGTTAGTAAACTCAAAAACGCGAACACCACCTTCGTAGCATGCTTTTACTACACTCTTTGCAATCTCAGCATCATTGTGATAAAAAACAGGGACCATGCCTGTTACTGACATCGCACTAATAGTCTGTATCTTAGAGAAACGAGCCATTATTTTTATTATATGTAACTACTAATTCCAGAATAAGACTGGAGTTAATAGATTAATTATCAAATCAGTTATTAATCTCCTAAATAGATTAGCGAGAAACGCGACCAGAGGCATCACCACTCATCAATTTCTCAACCTCTTCTACTGTAGCCAAATTGAAATCACCATAGATAGTGTGTTTCAAGCATGAAGCAGCAACAGCAAAGTTAAGGGCTTTTTGATCATCCTGTGGATATGAGATCAATCCATAAACCAAACCGCCCATGAATGAATCACCACCACCTACACGATCCACGATGTGCGTAATATTGTAAGTTGGAGACTCATATAACTTATTACCATCAAAAAGTACTCCCGCCCATGTATTGTGGTTTGCATTGATTGAACCACGTAGTGTAATAATTACTTTCTTAGCACGTGGAAAACGATCCATCAATTGGCGACATACTGACTCAAATTCAGCCGCTTCAACATGACCGCCTGTATTTGTAACATCAAAACCTTCTGGCTTAATCCCGAATACAGTCTCTGCGTCCTCTTCATTTCCCAAAATAACATCACAACCCTCTACTAGTGCAGGCATAACCTCTTGAGCTGTTTTGCCATATTTCCAAAGATTTTTGCGGAAGTTCAAATCAGTAGATACAGTAATACCCATCTCGTTAGCTATCTTGATTGCCTCTAAACACGCATCAGCAGCTGACTGAGAAAGCGCAGGAGTTATCCCTGTCCAGTGGAACCACTGTGCATCTTTGAACACCTCTCTCCAGTTGATCATACCTGGCTTAATCTCTGAAATAGATGAGTAGGCACGGTCGTAAACAACCTTACTCGCGCGTGACACAGCACCTGTCTCTAGAAAGTAGATACCCAAACGATCACCACCAAAAAGCATATTATCTGTTTTAACGCTATGCTTGTGTAGGTTCATCAAGCATGATTTTGCTATATCATTGTTTGGCACACGAGACACAAACTCTGCGTTTAAACCATAGTTAGCCAATGATACTGCTACGTTAGCCTCACCCCCACCAAATGTAGCTGTAAGTTCAGATGCTTGTGAGAAACGTTGATAGCCTGGAGTGGCAAGACGGAGCATTATCTCTCCAAAAGTTACGACCTTTTTCATTGTTATTATACTGTTTGCGTTATGCACATATTAACTTATTAAACCAACTCACCTCAATATCGTTTACGCTAACGGGTGGCAAGATTATAAGTCAATAGGTTTTCAGTTTTTTGTTGTTGTTTATGATTATGGGCACAAACTTAGTAATAATTCATACAAGTGCAAACGTTTGCACATTATTTTTTCAAGCACTACCCACAAGTTTCCATTATTAAACATTTACAATCACAAATAAACAAATTAATGTGTCGCTTTATAGCCCTTAACAATTGCACTAGAGAATCCATTATGCTCAAGTTCGTTCAAGCCCCTAATGGTCAATCCTCCTGGTGTTGTAACCTTATCAATCTCCATCTCTGGATGCTCTCCTCCCTTTTCTAAAAGCTCAACTGCCCCTTTAAGAGTTTGTAAAACTACCTCTTTGGCTGTTTCCGAAGATAATCCTAATTCAATACCTGCTGCAATATTAGCTCTTATATATCTAAAAGCAAAGGCTGTTCCACAAGAGCCAATTGAGGTAGCCGCCGATACTAACCTCTCCTCAATTATAGAGATCTTTCCTAGTTGAGAAAAAATATCACTAACCACCTGAATAGCCTTATCAGAGCCATTTACAGTTGATATAAATATCATGCTCTGATTTACTGCAATAGCTGTATTAGGAACTATACGGAAAATATTTGGCGAGACACCATCTAGCTTTAACATATCCGAAAGCTCACTGCAACTAACTCCTGCAGCAACTGATAGTATAGACTGTTTTGAGTAATCGAGATGAGGCCTTATTTGAGAGATCACATCTAAAAGAAACCATGGTTTTACAGCAATAACAATGTAGTCAGCACCAGAACAAGCCTCAATATTATTATAAGTAACATTGATACCTGGGGCATGCTC